>NZ_JBWKVR010000024.1:0-72413 GCF_059421805.1 Rhodoferax sp. GW821-FHT02C08 | reverse complement strand
GCTGCGCGCGGCTGTGACGACCCAGCCACTTCCATTGACTGTTCTTCGATACTCTGAGGCAAGTAGCTAATCAGGTAAATGGGCTGCCAGCGCAGGTATATCCTGCGCTGGCAGCTATTAAAAACATAGTAATTTAACTGGATGCCCGCAAGGCCCGGCGGTACTGTACGGCTTCGGCAATATGGCTGGTATCGGTCGTGCCGGCGCCTGCCAGGTCGGCAATGGTGCGGGCCACTTTCAGGGTGCGGTGGATGCTGCGGGCCGACCAGCCCAGCCGGGCGGCCGTGGTGTTCAGGAACTTGGCGGCCGCGTTGTCCAGCGCCACGTGCTGGTCCATTTCCTGCCCTTGTAATGCCTGGTTGGACTTACCTTGCCGATCCATGGCCTGTTGCCGGGCAGCGCTGCTGCGCTGGCGGATGGCGGCCGTGGATTCGCCCGGGGGTGCGTTGAGCAGGTCCTGGGCCGGCAGTGCCGGGACTTCAATATGCAGATCGATACGGTCCATCAAAGGGCCGCTGAGCTTGCCCTGGTAACGTAACACTTGGTCTGGTGAGCAGCGGCAGGCCTGCTGGCGTGATCCTAAAAAACCACAAGGACAAGGATTCATAGCCGCAATTAGTTGGAAGCGAGCCGGGAATTCGGCCCGCCGCGCCGCACGGGATATGGTGATGTGGCCAGTCTCCAGCGGCTCGCGCAGGGCTTCCAGAGCGGCTCTGGGGAACTCTGGAAGCTCATCTAAAAATAAAACCCCGTGGTGGGCCAGCGAGATTTCACCGGGCCGTGGCGGTGACCCGCCTGGTAAAACTTTCGCTAAATGAGAAAGTTTTTGCTATTTGAGAATGTATGAGACACCTAACGCTAGCTTGACCACGATGGTTTCTTGCGATTGCTTTGGCTTTAGCCATATCCGAGTCGGGCGGCCATTCGTTCTCATCTTTGCCGTTTTCTAGAGCACGTTGAACCAGGGGCCCTGGATGTGCCGAACTAGTGTCGAGTTAAAGATATATGGCCTTGTGTTCGAGGTAGACAGAGAGAGCCTTGGCTCCGCTCAGAGCTTCAAACAGCCTAGCTCGAAGTAGCCGCTTAGCGCAGGCTTTCACCCGCCCCCTAGCTCCTATAGAGGTGTGGACTAACCGATCTCCATGCATTAAGGGCCGAAATTTCTCCACACGATTAATGATGGTGGCGGTCTGCGTCGTAGCTAAACCTGGTAGCTCGTGCTTAACTGTCTGACTGCCTAACCCGGACGGCAGAAGGAGGAAAACTATGGCCTTATCCGAAGAAGAGTGCCGGCGACTCCGTGACGAAGAGGTCTATCGAACTGAAGTTCGTCGCAGCCTTGAGGTGCCTAAGCTACCGCCAACCATCTCGCAGCGCTTGTCAGAATTTCTAGAGTCGAAGGTGGGCTTCTGGATTCTGACTACGGTTGTAGCGGGCGTGGGCGCAACGCTAATCAGCAGTTTTTCAAATTTTCTGCACCGAGCAGAAATTGAGGAACGCCAACGAGCGGAACGAGCACGTCAGGACTTCGACACCGTGATCAAGGTGGTGCCGATGCTGACTTCGGAAAATGCCGGTAATCGGCAAATTGGCTTCTCACTTCTGAACGGGCTTGCGTCAGCGAAGTCAATCCAGCCGGAGATCGCGGCGCAAATCACGTCGACTATTCAGTCGCTCGTGGCGGTAGGCACTGCGCCAAATGCATCTCCAGAGGCCCGGGCTCGTGCCGACGAGATCGTGCGTCTTGTCGACGAGCCACGGCTTGGTCAGACGGCTGCTCTGCCTGCCTCTGCTCCAGCAGCAAACTCGCCATATCAGCCGCCAGCAAACGCCATTGCGCCGGCAATCATCGCGGTCACACTACCACCTCGCGTGTACGTGCAGATCGGCTCGGCGGGCCGTCGTCCGGATGCAGACAAGGCTGTTGCTGCCTTGCGGGCCGCTGGTGTACTAGCGCCGGGGATCGAACTCGTGGCTACGGTGCCGAAAAAGAACCAACTACGCTACTGCGACGAGAAGATGCTAGACACCTCACGCAACATGGTTGTCGATGCGCTTGCATCGGTATCGATCACCGTTGAACCGACACCACTCGCACCACGCTTCTGCGGCAACATCCGCCCCAATCATTTCGAACTATGGCTCGCCAATGGCGGGTAGAACCATTCAAAAACGCCGCTTTGGCATCTAGTAGTTTTGAATATGCAAGAGGTAATGACTATGGCATTGCAGCTCCAGCAGCGGGTGCTAGTGGTGCTGCTGGCCTCCAAGGGTAGGCCGAGCAAAGATATTGCCGTTAAGGCTGGCCTGGATCGGCGCCAAGTTGTGCTGTGACGTCAGCGCTTCCTGGTCGGCGGCATAGATGCGCTGCGCAAGGACGCACCGCGCAGTGGCCGGCCTGCCATGATTTCGGCCCAGTTCTACTTCGGCGCGAACCCTCAATACCGACGGAGAAAAAGACCGGGGGTTGAAGTGTTTGACCTCCCCTCACTCATTAACACAAGAGAGGTACCGTATGGCTTCAGGATTTGACACTACTGCAAACGCGGGCCACTTAGCCGCCCTCATTAAATCTACCGGATATGATTTTGTCGGACGGTATCTCAGCAAATCCACGTGGAAGTTGATCGGCCCACAGGAGGCCGCCGCATTAAGGGCGGCGGGCCTCCGTATTGTGCTGGTTTACGAAGATGGACCCACTTCGGCCATCTACTTCAGTAGTGGTCGAGGCACTAGCGATGCAGGACGCGCTATCGCACAAGCTAGTGCCATAGGTGCTCCGCGCGGCACCGCTATCTATTTTGCAGTTGATTATGACGCTAGCTCTGTCGATGTCACAGGCCCCATTTCTGCTTATTTCAAAGAAGTTGCGGCCACACTAGCTGCAGACCCTTCTGGCTACTTGGTTGGTGTCTATGGCTCTGGGCGCACCTGCCAAGCGATTAGCACCGCCGGTAGCGCTCAATTCACATGGCGTGCGCAATCAACTGGTTGGGCTGGTTACAAGCTTTCTCTACCTTGGAGTATTAGTCAAGGCATTGCAACTATGGCCTGTACGTTATCTGTTGACCTCGACAGTACCGGACCTGGTTCGTATGGTGCCGCTTAGTGCGAATTTGGTCAGACTTGACGTCTTTCTCAGTTATGAACTGCAAACGGCGATCGAGAGGAAGAATCTGCCGTTTGGTGAGGGGGGATGGCTCAGTAGTGCCACTAGACTGAGTCCCGAACAGGATGCACCATAGCGTACTCGCCCTGGTATAGCTTCAGAAACTAGTTTCTTCGGACTGCTCGATAGGGTGCATCTCCGCGACGATGGCAACGAGCTTGTCAATGTCTCGTTCAGATGGCGGCCTGACTTAAACCAAACAGTCTCCACGAAAGCCGGGGTGATTCATCGGATGCATCCAGGCCTGTTGCTATGCGACCCGTAGGGTAATCCCAGTATTGACGCCAATTTCATATTACAAGCATCGCCAATACTTTGGTGATCACCCACACTTCAGGCGAAACTAGACTGAATACAGCCTTCTGACGGACAAGGACTCTCAGTCAGGCATTGGCACAAGTGCGCCCGACCGGTCAACGCTGCCACTCGGATTCCACCGCCCAAAAGAGAGTCAGTATTGATGATGCCGCAGATTTGACTAGATGCAAGTGCTTCACGCCTATCATCGACTTGCCGCAGCCTTCTTGGGAATCTCTAAGACCCATACTTCAGCCACCATGCGCCTCCACATCCTGTCAGACCTGCACCTGGAACATTCCACGTTTTCCATGCCCGATGTCGAGAGCGATATCTTGGTGCTCGCCGGCGACATTCTGTCCCCAGGCCATAAGGCGTCGATCTGGGCAGCACGCCCTACGGTCAATCTTGGGCGCCCGGTAGTTCAACTTGGCGGCAACCACGAGTTTTACGGCCAAACGCTGCAGCCAGAGCGTGGACTGATGGCAGAAACGGCTGGCCGAACCCAGGTCCACTTGCTTGACCGCACGTCATTGGTGATCGACGGCGTTCGCTTCCTGGGCTGCATGCTTTGGACCGACTACCAGGTGCCGATCGTGGTCTGTGAGGGGCAGCTGCGCAGTGATGCACAACAGGGTATGGCGGCCTGTGCTAAGGCCGTCGCCGACCATTTCTGCATCTCGGTCAAGGACGGCAAAGGCTCGCGCCTGGTGACGCCGCTGGATCTGTTGGGCGAACATCTGCTAGACCGTCGCTGGCTGCAAGAGCAGTTGGCCCTTGAATTCGACGGACCGACCGTGGTGGTCACACACCATGCACCGCATCCCCTGTCAATTGCACCCCGGTATGCCGACGATTGGGTCACTACGGGTTTCGTGAATGCGCTGCCGGATGCTTTTTTTGAGGTCCCCAAGCTATGGGTCCATGGGCATACCCATTCCCGGTTTGACTACCGGGTCGGTAACTGCCGGGTGGTGTGCAATCCACGGGGCTACCGGATGCGAGATGGCTGCTTTGAAGTCGCAGACTTCGACCCAGAATTTGTGATTGAGCTGCCATAGCTACTTGCCGAACATCTATGCTGGTGACGCATCTACAAAACTGACCAGCGCCGTCCAAAGCGCTGAATGCCAGTAGGTCTCTGCACAGGAAATTCATATCCGATCACGGCAGCCTCATTTTTTATATACGGAACTAAGATTTTCTATATTTGAAGGCATTGGACAGAGTTTTTATATACAACTCGCAGTTCATGGCCAGACGAAATCAGAAATGGCAGCAATTCAAGGAGTAGGCATGACCGAATCAACGATATCAGCCAAGGGGCAAGTCACTATCCCAGCAAGTATCCGAAAGCGCATCGGAGTCACCCCCGGCACCCGGCTGATCTGGTCTGTACTGGATGACGGTCAGCCAATGGTGTGCGTGAAAAATAAGTCCATCCTGGATCTGAAGGGGATGTTTGCCGCCCCACAGGGTAAGCATGTCACCGTTGAGGACATGAACCCTCTGCGATAACGGTCTCGCCGAACACCCAACCGTCCGCCCCAACAGCACAGGAGTCCGCACATGAAAACCACCAAGCTGCAAACCCATAGCGTGCTGAACACGATCACTTGCGATCGATGCGGCTTGACGGCCCATGCTGATGACGGTTCGGCCGAGGAGTTCCTGTCCATCGACAAGATCGGAGGTTACTTTTCCAGTTTTGGAGATGGCGCCACGATCCAGCTCGATCTTTGCCAGAGTTGTCTGAACGAAACTCTGGGTCAGTGGATACGCGTCGGGAAGGGACCACTGCTTCAACAATTAGATGCGTTCTCGCCCAAAGTGCACGGCGGGGAGTTTCCACCGTGAGCAGTCCAGTTGAGCATAACGGCGCCGTCCCTCGTCCCTCCCAACGCGGTAGATTTTTCCTTTTGATCCGCACAGCGCATGAGCGTGGAAAGACTACCGAACGGCGGTAAGCAATGCGGAACTGCGCACCGTTGCATGAGTGGCGCCTTACCCCGACAGCTCGTTATCGCAACCTCAGTCCCCATTCGTGAAGGGATAGTGCCAAGTCGAATACGGCAGTTTCCACCCTCATCCATTTTGATGATGGTCAGATTGACCCGCACCGTAAGCACTCCAAAAATGCATCGGCATGTGGCCGATATGTTGACGACCAAATTCTGTCTGCCCCATTAGTCAAAACCCAGATTTCAGAAGCCTACTCGGATGGTGCAACTGAAGCTGGCCAAATTCATGTGGCTTTGGTTTCACTGCCGCATGTAGCAATGGGCGCGAGTATCTCGTCCCCGATGGAGGCCGTACATGAGTCAATTTGGAAACGACCCACTGTGGTCGATCTTCGGCTTTATTGGCAGCAATTGGGGCAATGCTGCCAATTGCGACATGGACCAATCCCAGTTTTACGCTGCCGTGAACTGGCAGGTCGGACTCAATCCGAGCTACGCCACCTACTACACCGAAGCCATCAATGAATACGCCGCGCTGGTAGCGCAGTTTGGCAACCCGCAACAAGCCCTACAGGTCCTGTTTGCGGAGAACCAATTGCCCAATCCCAAGTTGCCCGACGTGGCCAACTTTGTGTTGCTGGAGTTCATGCGCTGGCAAGTCGCGTTCGGTGGTTTCCGTGCATTCGCCTATGAAAACTACAACGGCTGGATGGGCGGTGGCTCCTTCCTGCAAGTACCGCCCCCTTACCGCGCACTCACGAACGAGGAAAAAGCATGACCCAATCAGCAAGTTTCATCATCGTGGGCTCTGGTGTTGTAGGTAGCTTTCTGGCCAACTACTTTGTGTCGCAAGGCGTGACGGATGTCCTGGTTCTGGAAGCTGGCCCCAGTATCCCCATGGCGGATCCGGCCTGGTGGTTCCACCATGTCGCCCGTGGCGGCGGAACCAGCAACACCCCTTATGCAGCATGCTATGACGCGCCGGGGGATATCACCCCCACAGGAGAGAATCCTTGGAATATCGTTGGAGGCCGCATCTTCGGCAGCGGCGGTACAACTTTGCACTGGGGCGGATGGGTGCCCCGTTTCATGCCCGAGGACTTTGCCTTGTACACCAACACAGGGCAAGGCATTGACTGGCCGTATACCTACAACGATCTGGAACCCTACTATTGCATGGCCGAGCAATACCTGGGTGTGTCCGGCAATTCCTCGGACCAGGATCCACCCCGCAGCCAACCTTATCCCTACGGCGCGGCACCGTTTCCCATTTCTGCCGGACCGTACATCAGTGCGTTCGACCAGATGGGTATCGGTTACGGCCATTTACCCATGGCTAGGTATGGGAAAGCCCAGGGGAACTTCGGGCCATGCCGGACCACTGGGACCTGCGACTACTGTCCAGTCGGCGGTCGGTTCACCGGTGACCAGCCTCTCAGCCTCCTGCAAGGCCAATCGGGCGTCACGGTCCAGCTCAATGCGCCGGTGGTGAATATCCGCATGAACAGCAAGCAGCAGGTAGCGGGGGTGACCTACATTGATCTGACAACGGGCGTAAGCGTTGACGTGGATGCCTATGCGGTCCTCCTCTGCAACGGCGCGATGGAAGCACCCAAGCTGCTGATGAACTCCACGTCGGGGTATTGGCCGAATGGCATCGGCAACGATACCGATCTGGTCGGACGCTTCCTGAGTGCGACCCAGTTCTTCTATGCGTCGGGCACCATGGCAAACCCCCAAGGGTTTCAAGAGGAACTGGGCTTCCCTAGCTTGTGCTCCCGTGCGTTCGATACGCCGGTGTACCAAAAGCAGGGCAAGTTGTTTCTTTCCATGAATTACGAGACGCCCAACCAAGATGTGGCACTCTCGATGGCCAATGGGATCAACGTAGCCGGCATCATGGCAAACCGGATCGCGCCGACGACGTTTCAGCTGTATGGCAATTTGTCAGCGATACCGCAGTATGACAACCGTGTGGTGCCCCTGCCTGGCCAGAACCGCTACAACTTACCGCGTACCGGCATCAACACACCGGCGCCCCTGTACGACCCGGCTGTCGCTAATGGATACATGAGCATGATGCAGAACATTCTCGGCACCATGGGCTGCAGTAATTTGGGTGCCGGAACCTATCCTCAACGTGGCGACCATGCGGCCTGCACGACACGCATGTCCACGGATGCATCGATCGGCGTGGTGAATACCGAAATGCAGGTCTTCGGTACTGACAATCTGTTCGTGATCGGCAACAGTGTGATGCCCACCTTGCCGGCGGCGAATCCCACGCTAACGCTGATTGCGATGATCTACAAGTTGACGACCGATGGGCAAAGTGCCATGGGGCGCTTGGCTGCGAAAGCTTGTGCTCGGTGAAGTGTGTTTCGGTACATTGACCTAGTTCTCACGCATTGCCGCTTGCGTCAGGCCCGTGTCCGGCCGCAATCGCCCTGCAAAGCCGTACCTGCCGAAGGTCGCTTCAGGCTGAAAGCGACATTCGCCGTTGAGGGGTGGATGTCGGCAACCACAGCAAGCGGTCATTAGGAGCACTTGGGCATTGCTGCCTGGTCTTCGTCCCGAACCAGCCTTTCGCTGGCGACTGTGGGGGCGGCCAGTATCGGCACAGCCACTGAAAGCCGGCAATGGCCACTAGCGGCGGCTGTGGGCGAACGTGCACAGGAGTGTGGCCAGCGGAGCCACGTAAGGAGCTGTTCCGGTAGCCGCGGCCTACTCATGCTCTTCATCCCTAAATTCCGGGAGCTCCCAGAGATCTTTTGGCGCGCTGGCCTTGACCAGCCCCAACTTCTGGTCCCGCAGATGGTTGAAAAACCGGTCCTCCAGTTTCCCTTCTCCCGTCTCCAGCCGATGACACAGGGACAGGCTAGCATAGATCGAGCGAGCTGCCAGCATCTTGGCCACCTCGACATCCTTGCGCGGGACAAACGAGACACCGCTGTGAACGATTGACGACCTTAGGTCGTAGGCCTTACGGATCCTCTCATGTGCCTTGAGACGCTGGTCCGGTGGAAAGCACAGCATGGCGCCCAGATCGGCCAGAGTGACCTTGATCGGGTTGTTCTTATCTCGCGAGAAAATGGACTCCATAGCGATGACGTAGAACAGGAAGCTAGACACCGCGTCGTCCGCGTTAACCGCCATCGAGAAGAACTTGATTGCGTTCTTCATCCGCCCGTACATGAAGTCGCTCGAGGAGGACAACTTTGACAGGAAGTCATTGAAGGCTGGGCGCCCCAGCGACTGGAACAGGCATTTATCCAGAGTACGGTCGACAAACGAAGATGCCCGAGTCGGCAGTCGCCTGAGCTCACCATTGGACTTGTTGAGTAGGAAGAAGTGGTTGACCGGCGTGCCCGTGCCAAAGGTAGATCGCTTCCCGCCGAACAGAACGCCGAATACCTCGATGAGTCGGCGCAAGTGGGTGACCGAAATTTCTGCATTCCAGCGCAGTTGGTCTTCAGCCCCATGGACATCGAAGGTCACTACCATGTCTCGAGCAAGCGCCTTGTTCGATGTCCTCATCGCGTGTTGGAAATCGGATTCATCAATGGCGGGAAAACCATGCCGCGCGGTGATCTTGCTAAGTGCTTTGGCCGTTCGAGCGCCGGGGGATACTGTGAACTGGCCAATGTTCTTGCACTTCACCACGGACTCACTCGTCCCCCGAAGACCGAATGTCATCATGGGCTTGAAGCTCAGCGGAAAAATCGCGAGGTAGTCTCGACTACCCGCTGTTGCGGCGATCAACTTCTCCAGCTCCTCGGCAAACTCGGCCGCCTTCAGTGGAGGATGGTGGTCAAGCACGACAAAAATGAGCTCTACCAAATAGAGCCAGTCTAGGTGTTGCGAAACATAGGGCGACTTGGCCAGCGCGTTGCACAGCGCCTCGTTCTCCTCCCAGTCGCCTGGTCGTACCGTACTTCCGTCGTAGCCCATGGCGGCGACTTCCTCGTAGTAGGCTTTAAGGGGCTCGCGAATGGCGCGAACGACAGCATCCTTGTTGATCGAGATGTTCTTCTGCATGGTTAGTGTGTCCCTATGTTTTCGGTTTGGCGGTGAGTCCGGCGCACACGCTAACGCCATCCCTTTGGTGCGAAGCACTGAAGGCGGGTGTCGGCCAACTGAGGAAAGGTCCGAACGTTGATCGCTTTGGCAAGGTGGCAACCATTGGAGCCGCGTCACGAATGACGAAGTCGTCGCGTTGTCAATCACGTGCCTTGGCTGTGTTCTTAACGCGCCTGTCGATGGTCTCGCGCCACTTGACCAGACTCTCGATATCGCCACTGAGCTCGTCCGGGGCAGGAATCGGCAGCCTGCCAATGGGAGCCGCGGCGTCGTGCTCGAACTTCGAGGACTTGGTCATGCCAGTATCGATCTCGCGATAGTCGTCGTCCGTCACGGTCACGCCCTTCAGGCGCTGGGTCGACACGCCTTCGCCAAAACGCTGCACGGCGCCGTTGAGCAGGACCTCTTCGATGCAGCGCTCCCACGCGAGCCGGAGCTGTCCGTAGCACTTGGCCGTCAGCTGACGCTGCAGGTCTTCATCGCCCTCCTTCTCTGCCTTGTGCACGGCGACGAGCATCTGCCTGAGGCGACCCAACCGGTCCTTCGTGCCCAGCACGTCGAAAGGAAGATCCTCGGAATGAACACCAAAGCCATCCCTGGTTCTGCGGATGTAGTTCTTAGTGAGGGCCGCGCCCACCGCCTCAATCTTCTGCTCCAAGATCAACATGAAGTAGATGTCGTGGGTGAAGACGATGACCTGGCGGTTTAACGATTCGCGCGCCAGCCGCTCGGCCACCTCCCAGCGACGGCGATGGTCAAGCGACGAGACCGGGTCATCGAAGACGATGCCGCCCCGCCCCTTGCTCAGGCGGATCTCGGCCATGAAAGACGCGATGGCGATCGCCCGCTGCTCACCCTCGCTGAGGATGGCGGCCGGTGAGCCGCCACCCGGCAACTGCAGGGTCAGCTTGAACTGGGTCCGTCCGCCCGGGGACTCGGGCTTCATGACGACGCGCAGATGATGGACCTTGAGCTGCTTAAGCTCCTCGTTGAGGGCGTCCGCCAGCTCCTGGCTAGCCGTCGTGCGAGAAAGCTCCGTCGACTTCCTGGAAATGCCCCGCGCTTCCATGCTGTCGATGCAGGCCTGAAGCCTGCGGCAGTAGTTGTGCTTGCCCATGGCCTCGAGCACCGCAGCCTTGACCTCGGCAAGCCTGCGCCGCGCATCGAGTTCAGCCCGCTCGACTACCATGGCCGCCCTGAGCTTCTCGTCGGCGGTGGCGTCCAGGGCCTTGGCCTGCGCCGCCAGCTTCTCGACGATCTCGGCCAGCGCAGGTTGTGGGTCGAGCGTGAGCTTCGGCAGTTCCTCCCAGGCCAACTTGCCAGCCGCCGCATGGACGACACCGTTCTGGCGGGACTTCAGGGCCTCCTGCAGGGTCGCGCACGCCTCGGCGGCCGGCGCCGATATCTCCGTCACCTCCTCGACCAGCGCATCGCGGAACATCAGATCCACGCTTGCCTGTCGAATCGCCAGGAACGGGGCCACGGCAGCCTCGCGCGCCTCCTTGGCAGCCTTCTCGGCAGCGGCTTTGATGAAGCCGTCAAATCGCTTCAGGCGCGCCGCACCGTCCTCGCCGAGAACGTTCTGGCACAACGGGCAGGCGGCATCCGCCGGCAGGCTCGAGAATTCGTGGTCTGCATGGCTGAGGGCCGAAAACACGCGCGCGGCCTCGAAGAGCGCCTTCCACTCTTCGCCGCCGGTTCCAGGCAGCTGGTCGAGCATGGCTCCGAACTCCTTGGCCGCCACGTCGGCGGCCGCCTTGGCCAGATTCGATTTGTGGACCAGGGCTTGCAGCGCGGCGACTTTGTCCTCGCTCAGAAGCTGCATGGCGGCTCCGACGCGGTCCTTCAGGGCGGTCAAGCGACTGGCCTTCTGCCGCACGGCCAAAGCCTTCTGCTTCGGGTCGGCCTCGGCCAAGGTCTTGTTGAGCAACGCGAGCCGTTCCAGCTCGGCTTCCGTAAGCGTGGCCAGCACTTCGATGTCCTCGGCCTTGGTCTTCGCCGGGATACCGAGCAGCGCGCGCGCAACCGCGGTCTGTTCGCGCGTCAGCGCGACGTACGCCGCGTCGCTCGGGGCGTGGGCGGTCTTATCGTTCCCGGCGCGGGTCTTCAGCTTGTTACATGCGCCGACCAGGCCTTCCAGGATGTCCAGGCCGTACGGGGCATAGGCGAAGTCGCCCTGGTTGTCGATGTAGGCGCGGGCGCAGTGCGAGTCGAAGATGGAAATGTCCGACAGAGGCGCTGGCGGCACCGTGCCGTCCTGCCATGGCAGATCGGCTGCGACGCCATCGACCTCCACCTCGAACACAGCCTGGGCTGGCCCGCATTTCCTGGGTTCGAGCTTCGCGTCGGGCAGGATGGGCTCGCGCCGGTCGCGTGCCCGGCAAGCGTGCTTGAAAACACGCGAATAGCCAGACTTCCCGGCGCCGTTCTCACCGTAGATTGTCGTCACGCCCGTTCGCGCGATCGGCAGGCTGGCACCGTTGGCCAACGCATTGACGTTAGCCAGCGCCTTGATGCCGGTCAGCAGTACCACGCGAGCCGGATCGGCCTGCGGCGCCACCTGCGCGCCCTCGAGCTTCTGGAGCGTTCGCCCCTCCGGATCAGGGATGCCCGCCTCGGCCTTGGCCAGGGCGTAGAGGTCATCGAGATCGCCGGCGCTGAGCGTCCGGTCGGCGTAGAGGCGGGCGATGGCGTCTTGTTGCCAGCCCGCAAGGTCCTTGGACCACGCATGGATTTCCTGCAGGATCGTCACCAGCTTCCTCCTTGATAGCGGGTACAACCGAAGAAGAATTTGTTTTTCTGTTTTCGGCTTGAACGAGAAGCGCCAACTATATTGGAGTTGGGCCACCACCGGCGCGCCAAAGAGAGAAGCATGAGTGCGGTCGCCTAGCGCAATGAGGCTGGTGACAGCCAACTAGCGCAGTAGAGAAGCGGTCACAGGAACTGCCGGGCGGCAAAAAGGGTCACCGACCACATCACCCCTTACAGCCGCCATTCGGGCACTCGTCTTTCGTCGAACCCAAGGACTGCTCGGTGCCAGTAGACGTAGGTACGCCCTACGGCGGCTAGCGGCAGGTCACGCTGCAAAGCGGGTGCTCCCCACAAAAGAATCCATGGCTACATCGGGTAACCTCATTGGAGCGAAATGGCTGGTCTTGTGAATCGGAACTGGCGGCGTTTTGGTGCTGGACAAAGTAGCTTCTTTGATCGGAATACGCAACTACGGACGATTGTTTTCCCAAAGTCCAAAGGCGTTACCCAGTGGATCCCGCAATTCAGCGAAATAGCCAACACCAGGCACAGGAGTCTTGCCAACTACGATTTGCGCGCCAAGGGTCACGGCGCGATTCAAATACTCATCTAGTGCGTCCACGGTGTAGTACTGCACTGGCGAGCTCGGCGTGCCGGGCCCGGCCATGATGGCAAGGTAGGCCGTCTGAGGGGTGAGGCCATCCGGTCCAGATATTTCCCAGAATGTGTTGGGCGGCTGGTACTTGAAGATCCACTTGGGAAACAGCGCGGCATAGAAGTTCTTGCCGGTTTGCTTCAAGTCATCAGGGATGATGCAGTGAAAGTTGAGACTGCCGATGTTCGCCATGCGATGCTCCTTGAGACGTCAATGGGGTTGGCCGATGGGATTTCACTTGCAATGCCTTGATCCGCAAAAAAGCAATCGCACCCGGCTTGGGACAGGAGATGGCAACAATCAACCGAGGTTTTACGGCCAGATCGCCGTCAGCACTTGCGCCAGACGGGCTCCGGCTTTGAGAATTTGTGTCCGTTGGATGTCGGCACGAAATGCGCTGTAACCGGCCGGCAAGGTCACCACGTAATGGTGTTGGGCATCTTCATCGGAGTAGCTCAGGGTTTGGAATGCTTTTTTCCCTTCGCCAAGTGTCTCTGTGGCCCAGGTCTGGGACCATTCCTCCATCGGGCCTGCCGTGACGGGGATATCTTGGGCTTCTTTCAAAGCAGCTGGCAACAATTGGTCGGCATTCAAGCTCGCGGGTACGTTGTCCCAGAGCGCGTGGAGTTTGCTTGAACCCGCAAGAATGTCGTTGCCGCCGTGGGTTTCCGTCGCAGGATCAAAGGTCCCTTTGTCTGGATCGATCTCCTGACCCTGCGCATTCAGGTACACCGCAGCGACGTGCAGCGGTTGGTGGATATCACCCACGAAATGCGACAAGATGCGCAAGGCTTCCTTCTTGCTGCTGATGTGGAACGGAGGCGGTGATTTTTTACCTTGAAGGACTGCGATAGCGGCGCTGATGGCACTCACTACATCGTGGTCGGTGGTGCCTATGAGTCCTTTTTTGTAGGCGTCCTCTTGTATCGCTACATCGGTGTAGTGGTATTGCTTGTGGCAAATTTCCGTACCTGGTGGTCGGTCGCAATTTGTGGCGTTGCGTTTCACATAGGCCACCATCTGCGCTTTGCTTGCATCGTTCTCATAGACAGCGCATTCTGGATACTTACCGTCTCCGCTGTACTTGAAGGCGACATCAGATACGCCCTTGGCGCAGTCTGCCCACACTGCGGCTGTTCGCAGGTTGGTGCCGAGAATTTTTCGAACCTGCTTGGCAGCCTGTGTTCCTGCGATCAATTGATCGGCGACGGTGCCAACCGTCATATGTCCGACGGCACCCCATGCTAATGCAGATCCATGCAGCGCCAGCAGCAAAGCCAACGCGGTGAGACGATTTCCAGTCAACATGGCAAATTCCTTTCAGAATTTAGCGGTGTCAGATTGAGAAGGGGCCATTGCACATGAAGATTTCTCCAAATCCCCTTCATGCGAAATAGCCATCGTCATAGTAAGAATGACCACGTCACCAGCGCTACCGCATACATCATCAATTTTTAGGAGGTTTTGCGATTGCTGCCCGCTTGCGTCGTCCCGGCTTTTGCGAACGCTCGTAGATTCAAATTGAGACGGCGGTGGTGCTCTCCCTGACGCATTGCTGCCAGTAGTTTGCTTCAGCTTCGGCCGGAGGGATGCACCAGGCCGCTGGTTCGACTAGACAGCTCGTCCCGAAAAATGGCTTTAAAGCGCCCTTACAAATCAGCAAACCGAGGCAGCCGATCCTGATCCACCAGCCGAACCTCAATGGCATTCGCAACCTTGATGTGTTCTGGGTTGTCGAGATCAAAGGCACCGTCGGTGACACTAACCACAATAGTTCCGACCTGCTCCTTCTCTTTCATGACAGGGACAAGCGCACGCGCTTCCGGTAGCTGCTGTACTGTCAAAACGCGTGGCAAAAAGAGCATCCAGCCTACCCCAGGCCGGTCTGGAAATACTTTGTGTTCGTCGTAGAAAAATGGCCCGAATGACATCAATCCGACAGGCCAAATGTTTGCGGCACTTTGCATCCATTGCAGAGGGACCTGCCAGTCCGACAATGTCGGCTGCATTTTCAGATTCAGCGCGACGGTATCTGGCCGCCCAAGCACATTGTTGCGGGAAGAAAGGCTGGCACCTTCCGCCGCAACCTCTGCTCCGTTCCAGATGGAAATTGAGCGAACGTCCACAACGCCCTTGTTCTTGGTTCGCAGCACCGCGAGCGCTGCCGTCGTTGGCCCTTGGCTATCAAATGCCGGATATAGCAATGCTTCGCTTTTGCTTTTGTCGGAAGCGAGGAACCACTCCTGGAGCAAGGGCGATGCCTCGCCAATCACCTGGCAGAACTGAAACAGCTCATCCAACTGGTCTTCAATAGGAACCAACACCTGGTCAGGCCGGCGGAAGAAAATGTCTAGGGCTGGGAGCGAGGGGGTCATGGTTGGTACACCACTTCAAGGTCAGGATACGCAGCAGTAAAGATGCGAGAAAAATAGCGGTAGCTGATGGGCTGCATGAAGTGCCAGCGAAGTCGTATGGGTGGACGTGGTTTAGCGGCAGCGCCTTGTCTCATCGCTTCGTTAATCAATCCGTCTGCACCGGCAGTCCACCATGGTTGGACTTGGCGGAATTCGTCAAAAAACTGATCGTACCGAGCTTTTGCTTCTTTCAAAAGGCACTGACTCGAATCAAAGCCATCGAACTGGACGCCGTTAAAGCTCCATTCACCGATGACACCTGGGCCGATGGCCGGCATGCCTCCAATGCGTTGTTGGTACTCAATCGAATCCGCAGACCATCCTGCCGTGTTTCTAGGATAGATCGTTCCACAGTCTGGAGGGCACTTATCGCAAGCCTTGCGCTCCTTGGGGACACTGGCCGTCTGGGCCACCGCCTTGTCCTTGGCTTCGCTGGCTACTTGGTTACGTTTGCGGACCGCATCCGATACGACTACAGCACCGCCTACGGTGGCAGTGCCCCCCAACAAGACCGCAGCCGCTTCGGCAGCGCCTTCGACCAAGGGGACGACAAGAATAGCCATTACGGGGTTTCCTTCCGCATTTTGGAATTGATCACGGCCACCAGGTCCGTCCAGCGCTGTTCTGCTGTGGCGCCGGGCTTGCGCAGCCAAGCATCCACCGCCTGCACCGCGTGTAGGCCCGGTGCCGCAGCTTCGTAGTACAGAAACTGGGTCAACAGCTCCGGGCTGTGCAAGCACAGTGCCACTGCATAGTCATAGGCCCCGTACAGCCGCTGACGCAGCTGCTTGACGTCCTGCTCGGGGTGTTCGGCCACGATGTCGTCATATACCCGGTCCACGTAGCCGTAGGCTTCCAGCTGGGCGAGCTGCTGAAGTTGTGCTTCGGAAAACTCAAGCATGCGGACGTCCTGTCCAGACTCTTTGGCCGTGCCGCAGGAAATGCCACTCCTCGATCAGGTCGAAGAAGGCGGCTTTTTGGTCCTGCGTCATGACTGCGAACAGGTTCCCCAGCACGCGGGGATCTGCAATTCGCAGCAGCGCGGTTTGCCCGGTTGGGAGACGCATGTCCATGCGAAGCTGCAGCACCTGGGCCAGGCCTTCCATGTCCATTCTGGTGATCAGCCAGGACAGGGAGGGCTTTGCCGCTTCTAGGGCAAACCATGCGGAGATTTGTTCTGTGGAAACCTTGTCGATCTGGACCAGCCAGGGGCCTGCATGCGCCAAGGGGGCATCCTGCGTACCCTCAAAGAGAGCCCGGTTGACGCCATAAGTAGCTTGCAGGCGTTCACCCATGAGTTCTTCGTAGGCCAGGCCATCGATCAAGGCATACAGCCGCAGTGTCCGGTCTCCTTCATGGAGCGTGGAAAATCGCTTGATGACATCCATGCTCAGCTTCGCACCACCAAGGCTGCGGCATTGGCAGCGGCTTTTTGCAAGCACTCCAGGCAGATAGTGGGGGCCTCCTTAGCCACCAGCGCGGAAGCCGCAGCCAGATCCTCGGATGAGGCCGCGGCGGCCGCAGCGCCAGAATCGCTTGCAGTGCTCCAAGTGGTGGTGCTTTGCGCGGCAATGAGGGAGGCACCGCAGGCCGTCTTGTCACCATCCCGTGCCGGTGCCTGCCCCATGGCCGTCATGGTGGAGGCACCTTCCGTGATTGGGAATTGGCCTTTGCAGCGGGGGCATACCGTCATATCGCCTACGCGGGCGAGGTACTTGCCGTTGATGCTGGTGGTGAAGTCGGCGGAGACGACGGTGCCGCCATGGCTGGTGCGGTCACCGAGAACGATAAAGGGGCGGGCCAAAAGCTACCTCCGGTTGCATGCGCTGCCGGCACCGTGCGGCTGCGAGCTGTGGAAGATAGCGGGGAAATATCAGGGAACCGGCCTAGGTCAGCGCGAGGTGCGAGCCATTCGACTGCTCCTTCATCAAAAAGCAGGAAAACATGGACCGTTCCCGAAGGTCGATCGCTGGCTCCTGCTCAAGACGCGATGAAGCCACCATCCGCAGCCAAGCCATGGCCCACAACAGACGAAGCTTTGTTCGACGCCAGCCAGACGGCGGCTTCAGCGGCTTCTTCCACTGGCATTCCTTGTTGGAGCTTGATTTACAAAATGCGGTGCCTGGATACAGAATCGACACCGTCTTCAACCCACCACGATTCTTCCCAGGGAGGCCTTCATGCCCGACGACTCAATTAAGCCGGCAATACGCACGGCGCTGCGCTTGCACGAGATCGGAGATGACACCCCGTACAAGCTGTTCTTTGCTGGAAAGGGTAAGAGCGGGGGGAGTTTTGGCTTCATGCAAGGGGACCTCGCGGCGGGTCAGGACAACGTCAAGTCGACGTTTCGCACCGTCCTTGCTGCGGCCGGTGTCGCGCCGACCAAAATACAGGCCATCGAAGGTGTGCTGTCGGTACATTGCATCAACAATCCTCTTAGCGCCAACGACACAAAATTGGTCAATAAGGCACTCGACTCAGCTACGGGGCGCCCCCTCGTCGACGCAATGGATGAGGCAATCCTCGGCGATATCTACAAAGACCTCGACAAATGTATAAATACCGCCGCTGCGGCTGGCCGAACCATAGAAACCAAGGCTTTGCTCTACCTGGCCATGTGGATCAATATGACAGGCCCGCCGTCAACAGTTTTGAACTGGCTGGCTGGCAAACCTGTGAACTTGGCCAAACCCATAGGCAAGCCAGGTTTGGTCGTTGACGGGCTAGCGATGGAGAGCTATCTCCGGGCAACCAACTACTACTCGGAAAATCCGGGAAATTTCCCTCACGCAATGCAGTGTGCGGCTGCCGGTATGGCGGTGCTGGGCTGAACAATGCCGGCACACAGATTCCAAGTCTTTTTTCGTTGTGAAAAGTAAATTGGGATATTGAGCACTTGGCGTTACGCCGTCTATTACAAATCTTTCACTGGATCCAAAACGTACTCGGCACCCGTCACGGGTGACCAAGTTTTAAAACTGCTTCCACAGTCGGCCGCCATTTCTGTGCAAGCTGGCTGTAGCCATGTGCGGTGGGGTGGATTTCGTTCTCCCAGTCGTTGGATACACCCGCAGTATTTACATCGGCGCGCACGATGGTTCCCGCTGTGTCCACCACGTTGAGATTCATACCAGCCCTGTTTGCGGCGATGGTGTGCATCATGGTGGCCATGCGCAGAAACAATTCATCCGTCAGCGCAACCCAGTCTTCCTGTGGAATCGCATAAATATCGTGCAGCGCTTTGTAGAGCCACGGACCGGCTCCTGGAAAGGCCGGCGCATTGCGCGGTGTCGGATAGTCGTAGGTATGGAAAAACACCGGGATACCAGCATTCTGGCCGTTATCGCGCTCGGCCAAAAACAGATCAAAAACCGTTCCCATGTGCTGCACGAACGCGGTCCATCCGTCTTCACTGATATACCGGGCGACTCCAGAATCAGGACTTCCCCAGTCGCTGCGCAGGATACGCTGCTCCGGCTTGTTGGTCGGCGGCGCTTGCAAGGCATCGATCAAGTCGTTGCCGCCGCCGGAGAGGAAGATGCCATCCCACTTGTAGCTCAGATTGCCGCGCAGAAGGCGCAAGAAAGGTTTTTGCCAGACGGTATCCGTCATATGCGCAAGTTCTTCGCCTGGCCGCGCACAGTTCACCAGCACCATCGAGTCAGAAAACACCATCTGGTCTAGCAAGTTCGTGGTGGACCACGGCGGAATCGCGCCAATCGAAAACCAAGAGTCCCCTTGGGCCAAACACTTGTACGTATACCGCTCCATGGGGAATGGACTCTGGTTGCCCACAGGGGCCAATTGGCCGGGAGCAATGATCTTGGCGACGATATTGGGCATGGCGCATCCGATGTCTGGATTCGGGATGAACAATGTCTGTCGGATTCGAAACGCTGTCAATATTGGCGCGGCAATGCGGACCCCTCTCGTGCTCGACTGCGACAACTCCTAAACCATCGCGGATCGCATGTCACTAAAATCGAATGCGGATATCCTCCAAATTGGGTAAAACCCAATTCTGCATTCCTTCTCCAACCACTTCAAAAACCTCCATGGCCAAAACCTTCAGCAGCATCCAGCGTCAAATTGACAAACTACAAAAAGAAGCAGCGGCCATCAAGGTGAAAGAAGTCGGTGGTGTCATCGAACGTATCCGCGGTGCGATTGACTTCTATGGACTGACACCTGCCGATTTGTTTGAAACCAAAACACGGGCGCAAGCAAAAGGCAAACGCGCGGGTGCTGCGGGTTCGGTCGCAAAGGTCGCCGCCAACAAGACCAAGAAGAAGACCGAATCCGTCATCAAATACAAAGATGAAGCTGGCAATAGCTGGACCGGCCACGGCAAACGGCCGGGTTGGTTCAAGGCCGCCCTGGAAGCAGGCAAGATGGCCGAAGACCTGTTGGTCAAACCATAACCGTTCTGACGTTCTGAATTACCCACGCTGTGAGACTGAACTGTCCACACCTTGATGTGGCCCCGCCCGGTAAACTCGGCGCCGCATGATCCAGAAGAAGTCCCGTAAGCGTCGCAGTACCCATTCCAGTTCTCGCCACAACCAGAATCTCCCCTCCGCGACGGTCCGCCGCTTTGGTGTCGCGCTGGTCACCGCAGCGATCGTTGCGTTTCAGACCACCAGCTGCGGTTTGCAGCCGACAGCGTCAGGACCACGTACCGAGCAGAGCCGTGGCACAACAACATCTTCCCGGTTTGCCGCCTGCCCGCAGTTCTTCGCCAATGGGATCGCTCCCATGGCTCCGGGCATTCCCCAGCAACGCGAGCTGTGCTACGAGGGTTTTGCGGTGCTGCACAACGGCAGTACGCGGACTCCCGCCTTTGTGGCCGAGCGCTTGAACCGGCAATTTCTCTTGCAGGCCCGCGAGCAAGAGCGTACCAATCGATTCTTTGCGGATGCGCGCCTGCCCCAGGCCGAGCGCGCTGAACTCAGTGATTACAAGGGATCAGGTTTTGCCCGAGGGCATATGGCACCTGCAGCCGACATGTTCAATCCGACAGCCATGGCACAGTCTTTCAGCCTGGCCAACATGGTCCCGCAAAACCCAAAACATAATTCTGGCGCCTGGGCGAAGATTGAAGAAGACACGCGTGCCTACGTCATGCGGGCACAAGGGGACGTGTATGTCATCACCGGGCCTGTGTTTGGCCCGGGAAGCCCGGTGATTGGCACCAACAAGGTGCATGTGCCTACGCATTTGTTCAAACTGGTCTACGACGCCACGACGCAGAGGGCCTGGGCGCATTGGCAGCAGAACTCAGCGGAGTCCCGTCCGGGGCCACCGATCAGCTATGGCGAGCTGGAGCAACGCACTGGGATGGAGTGGCTGCCCGGTGCGGCACTCAAGTGACGTTCACACTTGCCTGGGACGTGAAAGTTCAGACAGGTAACCCAGACAGGTCAACGCCGAGATATGCCCCCACTGCCGGCTCACTGTGCAGCTTCTGCCATTAGTTGCTTGCCGCTCGGGTAGGCCGGCTCCTTGGCTCCTCGTTCTTCAAGCCAGTGCGTGCCCTTGCCGAACTTTTCTATTCCCAGACGCAGCAGCTCTTCATATTGCTGGCGGTTTTCTACCGTATCCGGTACCCAGTCACAGCCCTGCCAGTGTTTACCTTGGGTCAGGCTGATGACGCGCGTTCGGTATAAGCGAATCAGTTTCATTGCATCTCCTTTCACGCGGGTGGACAGAAATTACAACGGCAGCGAATATGGTGCTTTGTACCGCATTTCCTCGATGGAGGAGAGACTCCCGCAGGAAGTTTACGCAATGGCTGCGCGGTGGCCATGTTGACCAAGGATACCGGAGACACCAAGAACGCAATCGGTTAATCGACATGCTTGACTCAACGCGCTGACGAGCCGAACACCATATCAAACGGCGTTCATAAGCCAATTGGTTGATGCCGACACAGGGCCACTGCGAAAATTGGACTAGCGCTTGGTACAGTGCCAGCCATTTGAGCGCTTGAACTCGTACCGATGGCTACAACTGAAAACTTAGTCATAGGTGAATTCGCGGCACTTGCAACAGATCGGGATTGGCGGATCGATTGGATCGGGAACATTACCAAAGCCCGCAATGTCCACGCGCAGTATCTGGTGGACATCTACCTCAGTCCTGTGCGACAAGACCCCAAAGAAGACGTTAAGCAGGGCCACGAAAATCTCCCTCAATTAGCCATCCAGTCTCCGCGTGTTGTAGACGGCAGCCAACAGGTCCTCATACGTGTCGGTGTCGGGTACCTACCGCTTCTGTATATCGGTGCCGTCATCCGGGCTGGCAAAGTTGTATCGTCAGGTCGACCGGCGATCGCCAAGACGGTACGAGGCATCTCCGCAGGCAGTCCACTATTAACCCTGGATAAAAAGCTTCCCCGCTTCGGTCGCGTTGATCTCGGTGACGGCCTACGGATGGTCGAATCTACGGAGTATTCCGTCGGCAGGAAGGCCTACTCGGATGCCGCACACTCGCATGTAGTTGCTATGGCGGACATCGACGGCATCGACCCCTATTACCTGCTCATTCCCTGCATCGAAATCGTCCGATTCTTCTTCTGTGTCTCCAGCCTGCTGTCCAGACATCTGTTCGCCAACGGCTGGGACGGATTGATTTGGCCAGAGGGTTGCTCCACAGAGCGACTTCCCCAAGAAGTCACCGTGGGAACTCGCCGTGTGGCAGGTCTTGATGAAGAACATGTCCGCCATCTTGCATTCCTGCTGGTCGACGAATGTACCCAAACCAGCGTCAACAGCATCTGCCAATCGCTCCAGGAAACCAACTTGGGGCGCCTGAACAAGAGCGGCATCAAATGCACATTCCCTTTCATGGGTGTGGTGGACATGACGGCAGATGTGGTGAAGATTCCCATCAACAATGCCACCGGCTATCGCTATTTCGTCACGCGAATCCACACCTGTGAGCGTCCCATCCCGTTTCGGGCTTGCGTTGCCAATCCGGTCACGAGCATTAGGCGGGTCGATCGCGACGACGAAGATGCACAAACGGACGGCGAAACCCAGACGCATGGCGGAGGTATGCCACGGTTTGTTGTGCGCAACAGGGCCCAGCTTGCCCAATCTGGCGCGGCTACTGACGATGCCGGTGCACCCGGCAAAAACCTGGACCCAGTTGTTCTTGAACTGGATGAGCACCGGTTTATTGGGCTGGAAGAGATTCCAGTGTCGCAAGCACCGAAGATCGAGCCCATCGACGTGCCCCAAAAGAAGCCCCGGGTCGTCCAGGTGCAATCACAGACCATGTCTACCGCCGAACCGCGGGGAGCCAGCTCCGCAGCCATACCCCTCGAAATCATTTCGGTAGCGGATGAACCCTTCTTTCCGACCAAGGAATCCACGGTCGCGATGTTGTACGACGCGATTCCATTCTTGCAAGAGCGTGGGTTGCGTGTTCAGAAAAATTTGCCGCTACATCTTTTGAATTTCACGCCCAGCACCAGACGAAACCCGTCACGCTGGGCCACTTTTACTACTGGATCCGATGCCCAAGGGGAGCCGAAAACCCGATCTCGCCAACTTTGCTCGATCGTGGTGCGTATTCCAAACGTTGGCAGCTGCCTGGTCGTGGAGATTGAACGGCGCCTACAGTTTTTGGACGGACGCATTGCCGATGCCGAGCAATTCGGTATTGCGGCATTCCCTCTAGATCCGGCTAGAGACTCCAGGGAACTGCTGGCCCTGATTGCCACCTCCATTGTGGAGCGCCGTGGCTGGCCAGCCTACGACAAAAGGACCAAGGAATATGAATGCCACGATGGCCAGTGGATCCGTGGAGTTAAAAGCACTCACAACGACATCTCGACATCGGAAGAACTGGCCGAACGGATTCAAAAATCATTTGTCGAGAAATTCCCGAGATATTTTCCTAGTCTACAAACCAGCTGATCCGTCACCCATCACTGGGCTTTCTACAACCGAATCAGCCCCGTCATAGCGCGGCAGCACTGCCGCATGAACAGCACCCTGCTCTCTTGGAGAGCAATGAATTTGCGGTGCTTCAGGCCAAGGTAGCACTCTTCCAGTCCCGCTGCCACGATCCGAAACCCCACAATGATGAGGCAAAACGGCAGGCCCGCGACTACATAAAACAAGCCTCGGATCAAGGGAAGGTTCTTGGCATAGCGCATTATCTTGATCGCTTTGTCTATCGCCGGATCGTCCACATCCTGGACAAAGGTTTTGCCAGGCTCCAGCGAAATCCCAAACAGGTAAAGATCGGGGTCGCCTTGCCGGCTCTTGGCAAGATGGAACACGCATTCAGACTGAGACTGTAACGCCGCGTCCACTTTGCTTGCTAAGGCCCCGTGCACAGTGACTTTTTTCAATCGGCCATATTGCTGGAAGTCGATATGAAGATAGAGCCGGTGCCCCTCTTCCTCTCGGTCGTACTCGCCTGCTTCAGTCAGGACATCTTGGACGGTTATTTTTTCGAACTGTGCATCGAGCATGCTGATGGGCTTCCAGGGCTGGATTTCTGAATTGCCGCCGTTTGGCTGTAGATCTATCGGGAACCACCTCGACCACCACCTCCCCGGTAGATACATGCGCAAACGGCGTTCTGCATGTCTATTTGTACCATATATGCGGGTGCATAAAGTGCGCAAACTGGCGAGAGTCGTTGCATGCGCACCGCCCAGAACCACGCTTTGCTCAAGGCCCTCGCCGCCGAGCTGAAAGCGAGACGGGCGGGCTTGGAAATCAGTCAGGAAGAACTGGCCGATAAGGCGGAGTTGAACAGGACCTTTATTGGGAAGATTGAGACAGCGGCCAATCAGCCCAGCCTGACAGCCTTCGTGAGAATCGCCGAGGGCCTGGCCGTTGATCCGGTGGATCTGTTGCAGGAGGTCATGGGGCGGTACAAAAAAGAGTTGCGTGCGGCCAAGAAGCCCAGCTAGACAAGCTGGATTACATCAGCCAGAAAGTGCCAACCGTCGGCAAGGCGCGCCTGCACTCCCTCGCTACAACCACGTGCCCATCGAGATTTATCTGATGATGGCCGACAGTAAACTAAAACGACCGTAAACCAGAAAATCGTATCTTGTGAAAATTCTCAATTCCGTCATGACCGTCATTGGCTGGACCGTGGCCATTGCAGCCTTGCTGGCTGCGCTGGGTTTCGGCTATATACGCATGCACTACGGTCCTATCGATTTCCGTTTGCCAATTCACTCGCGATAAATCGTCTAGGCCACCAAAATATTGGTTCATGAGGCAACATTGCTCAATGCTCGCCATTCTTCAAAGCCTACATGTAGACATTGTCACGAGGCAGTAGCTTGTTAACTGTCCGCCCCCTGTGGGAAACGGCAGCTTCTTGGCATTGTGTGTCTATGTCGAGCTGACCACGTGTTCTGTGGCCCGAAGCGGCACAATTTTGTGAAATGCAATTCTGACCAGACTCTACTTCGTTGCTTGGAATATGTATTTTTGTTCATCCTTGAACTTTCATAGTCAACGCAAAGTAAAGTGAGCTGCAAACAAACTTAATGATATGAGCTCAACACCCCCTGTCACCCTCGTTGGTTCAGCAGCTAACCCATACGCTTCAGCGGCCGCGCAAACGAATGCACCATTGACGCCACGGCAGCAATTGTTGGGGCAAACACTTCCAAGTGGCTGGCGTCTTGATCAAATGCTACAGGCAACGCCAAATTCCTCTGGTAGCAATTTCGGCACGGGCTACATCGCCTCCCGGGGAAGCGATGTAGCATTTATTAAAGCGGTTGACTTTGTAGGGGCTATGAATGCGGCGGATCCAATCGTTGAATTGGGTAAGCTTATTGGAGAGTCCACGTTCGAGAAGGATGTACTGCAGTACTGCGCCAATCAGGGCATGAACCGCGTACTGCAATACATCGGCCATGAATACATCTACGTAGGCGATCCCACCAATCCATTGAATCGCGTTTCCTGCTTGATCATGGAGGCGGGTGACGACGATCTTCGCCGTTTAGTCCATAAAACCGAATCAAACAGTTGCTCCTGGTGCCTCTTCGTTTTACGAGATGTGGCCAAGGCCGTAGCACAACTTCACAAAGGTGGAATTGCACATCAAGATGTAAAGCCTTCTAACGTGATCGCAGTTAAAGAGCAACCGAGCTTATTAGGTCAAAAGAGTACGCCAATGAAGGTGGGAGATCTTGGGCGCGTAGTTCGTCGCCACGCAGTTGGGCCTTTCGATGCGTATCCATGGCCTGGTGATCTGAGATATTCCCCTCCGGAAAGATGGTATGGACATGTGCCTCAGGATTGGAACGACTCAAGAGAGGCATCAGATGCTTACATGCTAGGTAGTCTTCTTGTCTTCTTATTCACGGGGCTACCACTTCAAACGCTTATGGCTCAACGACTACCCCAAGCGTTTCAGCCCGGCGTGTGGGGTGGTGCCTACGATTCAGATTTGGTCCCCGTTATATTGAATGCAACTGTTGAAGTGTTTGAAGAAGTTCTTCGACCACTTTTGCAGACGGATATAGCCGATGAGGTAATTGATATTGCGAAGGTGCTCACTCATCCCGATCCCGCAGCTAGGGGGGATCGCAAAGCACGTCGACAAATTGGTCGCCCCGTGGGTATAGACCGCATTTACCAGCGGCTTGAGTTGCTCGCAGGCAGATGTGCAGCTATAGAGCGAGGCAAAGCACTGGCATGACCGTGAACTTGCCTCAGCGTCGTCTTATACCCAAGTGGCGCTCAACTGCGGCCACCCTTAGTGCACCTGATGCGGTGCCTCTGACCGAGCTTAAGCGGCCTTTGCCTGCTGGGTCTGCCGATGAGTTCGACAAAGTACTGCGCTTATGGACGGAAACCAGCGATCCTGGCGTAATGGGCGATCTGCTGTCATTCAGTGTTCATCCCGAGCTATCCGAAACGGTATTTAAGATCGGGTATCAGGCACTTCGAGCTGGCCAAGTATTGACTTCCGTACAGACGCGCTTCGTTGCCGATCTTGCCAAAACGCATGAGCAGCCGGTACTGGCCCTAGTTTCAGCACCGGCACCAGGAGGTACTCCATGGCAGCCGTTTCAAGGGCCTATTCGCCGACTAAGGGCATTGCTTCGTACAGATCAAGGTAATCCTCTCGCCTTGCTTGACTATGCGCAACTTCAGGCGGCGGTCGGTAAGATCGATGCAGCAGAGCGCGCGATACGCACGGCCCTGATGGAGGCCCCAAATAACAGGATAGTTCTCAGAACTGCGGCTCGATTCTTTGTCCATTCTGGGCACGCTGGGTATGCGCATTCGATCATTAGAAAGCATCCGCGTACGCTAGTGGATCCGTGGCTAATGGCAAGTGAAATTGCACTTGCTGATGCGGCCGACAATGATTCATTGATGGCTGCAAAAGGGAGGCGCTTCCTGCTAGACAATAAAGCAATGCCGGCTGCGCACCTTACCGAGCTTGCCGGGGCGATTGCAATGCGGGAGCTTGTTTCAGGGAACATGAAACTTGCACGCGAAGCTCAGCGTAAGGCGCTGCTCGCGCCTAACGACAACGTGATGGCACAGGCTATCGATATGCAAAATTTCTTTGGAGTGGAACTCCAAAGCTCTGCAATCCAAAGAGCAATTTCCAAGTCAAGTGAAGCCCAAGTATTGCAAGCGTGGGTTTATGGAAGTCCCGCTGACGCACTAAAGTCAGCAGTAGAGTGGCACAGCCAAGAACCATTCTCCAGCAGACCAGTTCAATTACTCACCTGTATATTGGCTTACCAGGGCAATCTAGAACAGGCTCAGCACTGGCTCAACGCTGGTTTGTTGGCGGACCCTGCTGACAACGGTCTTCTTATCAATCTCGCATTCGTTAAAACGCGTCGCAAGGACTATGAAGGAGCTCTCCATGCTATCAAGAGGCTTCGTGCGACCGACCCTAAGCGCGCTGAGCCATACATACTTGCAACTGAAGGCCTCACTGAGTACCAACACGGAAATTTCGAGCGCGGGGACTTACTCTATCGAAATGCGGTGGCCACATTCATTGAGCGGAAGGAGTTTGGCGCTGCCGGCTTTTGCAAGCTTAATCAAGCGTTATATGCAGAGGAAAATGGAAACCCGAATATTGAGCTTCTGATCGCAGAGACAAAAGATACGTTGCGAAAATATGGATCTTCAGATTGCACCATGCTCTTGAAAATCCATAGTGAGACGATTGTTAAGGCGCCTGAAGTTGAATTAGCACCTAAACGGAGACTTAGTCAGTGGGTTTTTGATCCAGCAACCAACACACTTACAGAGCGAACTGGTGTGACATCTATCGGTGCGCCCGGGTTGATAGTTCTGTCAGGTAATGAGAAGAACTCCTAAAGTGTTCCTCACGACTTAGATTTAATCCATTGACAGTGACCTCTCTGTCACACCCCCCCTCGATAAATGACTTCGCCCAGCCCATTCTTGATCGCGCAGAAATTCACGCCCCTGGCGTCAAAACCCAGCTTGTCGCGAACCTTGCTGTAGGCCTCACTCCGGTCGTCATGGTGGTGGCCATGGAATGTCCGAGCCACTTGCAGGGAACGAGCAAGAACATCCAATGCCTCAACTCCCATTGGGTGGCATGACGGCGCCTCGTGTGTCACCAGGATATCTGCACGCAATGTCAGGATTCAAGCGGCGCCAACAATATTACCAAGGAATTTCGAAGATGCCTCTGAAATGGACAAGGATCCCAGATATCTGTTGACACCTATATCCACCGCTTCTTGGTCAACGGCCCGAACTTCGCAGGAAGCAGCGAGTTCGTCGAACAGATCATTGCCGGTGAGCGTCCATGGTGCCTGCTGGGCCTTGCCACTCAATGAGGAATACGGATGAGAGGTCTCGCGCTGACTGACCATGGCACGCATTGGCAGGTACAGCCCACTTAGCTGCAATTGGGGAATGTGTTGCTTCAGGGCAAGCGCAATGCGTAAGCCTTCGCGGTCCAGATCTCCCCAAAAATAGGTGCGCTGGTGAGCAAACAACTCCGCCAGATCGTGCCCGCGGCCGGTTCGGCTAAGCACTTCGCAGCCCCTGCTTCTCACACTCTCCAGCAGTGCCAGACCCGCACTGCTGTCCGACATCATGTTGAGACCGTAGCCGTACGCCGCGACCAGCGCCAGTTCCGCGTCCAGGCCTGCTTTCACCGCAAGTTCGAAACTGGTGGTGTTCTCGATGAGAAGCACTCCATTGGGCTGGGCTGGTCCGGCTACGACCAAGTAGCGCGGCGTTGATGCTAGACGCTCGACACCCAACATTCTGAGCGTTGCAAGCGGTAAGCGGTTCAATGCCTTTGACGAACCCAACACTTGCTGAGCGCTCAAACTGAAGCCGAACGTGCTCCCGAGGGAGGGAGCCATTTCGCGAATCCGAATGAGACCGGCAATTACGTGCTGCATGTCGACTGCTTCGAGTCCGTCGAACAACTCGTGTGACGTCAGCAGTGCCTCGTAGAGCTCAGCATCGGCGGCGCTCTGCGCGAGCGCGCTCCGCCAGGCAAACTCTGTGGCTGGCTCCTCGACAATCGCAGCGATAACCGACAGAAACCCAGTGTATGGAAAACCCATCGTGTCCGGTGTGTACGAAACCAAGCCGGCCGCGCGTAGCTCGCGCAAGGCTCCGTAGATCGAAACTCGATCCGTCCGAAGGGCAGCCGCCGCTTGCTGCGCGACGACGGCGGCCCTAAGCCGACGACCGAAATGGCCTGAACGCCTTCGTAGCCATGCAAGTAGTAGCTCGCAGGTCTCATCCACCGTCCGCTCCCATGGCAGCTGGCAGGTGCTTGTGCATGAACGTGGCAAGACCGATTGAACCGTCAGGACGCCCATCATCAAACCTGACATAACTACGTTCGCCATCGACGTCCCGTCGGCCAACGCGCCTCCCGACGACGAACGACGGAAAGATGGTGGAGTTGTTCCGGTACTCCGGGTTATGAATCAGGCCAACCAGTTGCAGGTTGCTATCGGCTTCGCCCAGCCCTTTGAACGCCTCGTCGATGAGTGTACGGTCGGTCAGGTTACTGAACAGCCCATCGAAGAAGAGCACCCGCTGCGAACGACTGCGAAGCTTTTTCTTGGAGCCGCCGCCAAGATGGCGTCGCACGGCGCACTCCAGGTGGTATTCGGACTCGCGGATGAGCCAAAGCATCTGTAGCGCTGACTTCTGACCCTCAGACAACGAAGGCTGGACAGGCCGAGTCTCGCCATCCCACATACCTACGTGGCGGAATTGAACCGAAGGTTTCGTAAAGATGCGCTCGATCAGTGCCCGACGCACGTCGGCGCCGAGGTTGGCGTCAATGCCATTGACGCTACGGGTCAGCTGCTGCCGAGCCTTGGCCTCACGCTTGCGTCCCTCGATGTGATCGCGAAGGTCCTCCATGAGTCGCATAATGTCTTCGGTCGAAATCACATCGGCATCAATGGTGAAACGGGCATTGGGATTCCTCGCCATCACCGAATTCATTGTCGACAGGTTGCTCTTAGATGTTTCCACAAGGCGGGCTAGCGTCTCAATACTGGCAGACTCGATGACAACTGCCGAGTGCTTCAGCTCTTCAAGCTCGGACTGTTCTATTTTCAGCTGCTCATGCAGCCGGCTGCCAATGGTTGCAAGAGCCGCAAGCTGCTCAGAATTGCGGGCCTCCTGGATAGCCTCAATCTCGGCTTCAGAGAAACCGCCATCGTTCGATGCCCGCGCCTTTACGCAAAAGCTGTCACGCACCTGTTCAAAGCGATCACTGACGCGTGTCGCATTCTTGCGAGCTTCTGCGACTTCTTTGCCGGTGCGAGCGACGTCAATGGCTTCGACCTCCTCCCGAAGCGCTCCCAGAGCCGCGCGGTCGAACGATCCTTGGCCCGGGCGCCAGTCAAGCAACCTCACCCGGATACTCTCCGCCGCCAGATAGGCGGCATGGGACTCTGCTCTCGATGCACCGACTTCGCGAGTTTTGAGATCCTCTTCAAACGGAGCAACGGTGTTCCGGCGAGCGCAAAGAAAGTACGCAAGCTCATGGAGGGAGTCCGTCGCCAACTGCATTTCGATGATGTCGCCCTCAAGCCTTTCGACGGTAGTTGTAAGCTGTTGGGCTTTGGCTGTCGCTGTCATGCGGCGACTCTTGGCTTCGCCGATCAGCCGCTGCAACGTGACTTCGTCCTGCCCCTGATGATCCTTGAACGCCTGAGCACGGTGGTAACTGATCGACCTTAAGGGATCAAGCGCGTCGCGGGCACGCTCAAGTTTCCCACGGACTTCGTCATGGCGCTCCATGAAGGCTGCGCTCCCATCGGACTCAAACACCAACGCCCGTTCCAGCCGGCTCAGGGTCATCTGGAAGGTTGACATGAAAGTGAGCTCCCTTTCCTGGGCCAGGTCAAGTTCCGTTCGGAGCGTCCCCAGCCTGGTTTCAAGAATCGGCAACTCTGCCTCCAAAGCTGAAAGTTGCCGTTCAAGCAATGAGCGCTTCTCGGTCAGCGCCTGGAGCGTCTGATGGCCACCGCCTTGGATGAACTTTCGCGCACCATCATGGGCCACGACAGCCCCATGCGTCAGCAGCAGCGAGATTTGGGCCAGGGACTCCTCAATGCCGACAAGATTAGCTGCCAGTTCCTCGATCTCGCCGCCCAAAACCGACAACGTCTCGTGGCCGCCAGCGTCGACAAACTTCTTGGCGTCCTGAAGCGCCAACAAGGCCGCCTGCGTGACCAGCCGTCTGGCAACCTGAAGACGTGGCTCCAGTGTTGCCAGTTCGTCTTGAGCAGCTCTGGCTTTGTCGACCGAGCCCAGCTTCATCGCGTCCTGTGCTCGCAAGGCCTGGCGATACACGTCGGTGTGCGGCTTATATGCTTTCGCCTCCTCCTGCGCTGATTGCGCCAACGTCAGTTGCAATTGGCGTTTTTGCAGAAGGTCCTGCCGCTCTTCCTCGAGCGCCTGTGGGTCGAGAATCGCGCGTATTCGGCGAGACTTCGCGCCGGCAAAAAAATCCAGTGAGGCGGCCAACGATGTCTCACGGTCCGGTCCCCTCTTCAGCAAGGCAGCAAGCGGAGCGAGCAGAAACAGCGGCACATCGTGCTCACCGCTTTGCAAAACCGACAATGCGGATTCGGCCTGGGTCATTTCGGGTACGACTGGCGCATCCAGCAAGGGACCTAAAGCCGACAGCAGCGGCAGCGTCTCATCCTTGGAAAAGCCGAGGCCGAGGATGACATCCATGACGCGAGTAACCTGCACGTCCGCCTCTGCGAGGGCTTCGTGTGCAGCGACGTAATCTGGGTGGGCAACCTGCTTGATGTCATCAAGCGCAGACAATTCGCGGTCGAGTTCATCGACTGCAGTACGGGCCCATCGTTCCTTCTCGAGCGTGTCTGCATGCGCGACGTCAGTTTCACGGATCCATGTTGCGGGGTCTTGCCCGGTGCGCGCAAGGTGATCCTCAAGGCTGTTGGCAAGCGGTTGGTGCTGGGTGAAGAGCGCGTCAGCGACGCGCTGCGCCTCGAGAAGCCGGTCCAAGTCCCGCTGTGGGTCCGCCAGGTGAGGGTCGATTTCGCCGAACAACTCCTTGAAAGTTTTCGCAGCACTTGCAAGAGCTTGCAGAGATTCGAACACCTTTGACTTCATGTGACGTATACCTTCCGCCTGCTGCTTTTGCTGGTGAAGGCGCCGCTGTTCGACCTCTGGCGGTCCGACCTTCAACGGATCGACATCGCCAAAGATGTTGACGAATGCATCGTAGGCGTGGCTGTGCTCAGACAACAAGCCGTATTGAACAGCTGTCGTCGAGATATCTGTTTGCAGGCCTTTGGCCGCATTTGCAGCGGCATCACGCCACCCTTGGGCCTTTTCGACGTCAGAAGTGCGCGCGGCCTTATTGCGCTCGACTGTCGCACGTTCCGCCTTCAGATCAGCGACTTGATGCTCAGTGGATATAAGGCCAAGTTCCGCGCGGACCAACTTGAATTCCGCCCAGCCCGGAGAGAGTCGACCTACACGCTCAACATGCTGACTGATCTCATTATTACGGTCTTTGGACTGAGCAGAGAGCCAATCCGGTACACGACTGGGCGCACCATGAAACTCGTGGGGAATGAGGGGCAGCTGCGCGCAGAAATCCTGGTACGCCCCTTGATTCTCCTGCCACTCCCTAACCTGCTGTTCCAGACGCTCCTTCTCGGTCTCGGCTTCTCGACCTTCACGCTCTGATGTGCTGATGTCAGCCTTCAGGACTTCCTTCTGCAGCAAGAGCTTTCGATAATAGTGTCGGCAGGAATTGGTGTCGACGGTGTTGCTTGCGAACTCAAACGCTTGTTCGAGCACTGAAACAGGCTGGGCTGAATCTCCAGCTCGTCGGAAAGCGAGTTCCCGCGCAGCCTGAAGGCCATAGTAGCGAAGCGCGTTCCGCCGTCCTCCATGACCACCTGAAAACTTGCTATCACAATATAAATCAACAACTTGCGAACTTGTCGGATGGTGTCCTATCATCTCTTTCGTTGTTGACCCACGACCAGCAAGCTGATTTAGGTGGCTGGTGCTCAGACCCAATAGTCCGGCCAAACCAGCGCTTTCGATCAGGATACTGCCGTCCTTGTCCAAGACCATGGATTTCAAGCAGTCCCGGACCTCGGCGCCGAGGGTAAATTCGCCCAAGGGGCGAGGAACCCCTGGCATCCGAGCATCCCGAGAGTCGGTGTACCGTACAAGGAATGCCGCATCGACCGCTAGCTTCTGCAGTTGAGTCTGATACTCGGCCCAACCGATCTGGATCTTTCCGGCAGCCTCGACCACCGGCTGGAACTCCACCTCAAGGACCGCGCGGCGCTCAAGGTATGCCTGCTTACTCTCCACCTGCAACTTAGCATCAATGAAGCGGCCCATCGAATTCAAGATAGTGTCTTCGACACTACGTTCGCCTTCCTCTGCAGAATCGCCCATGACGTTGGTCAGCAGCTGAGGCGCGACAACCTGCCGGAAGTAGGCTTCGTCGAACCGCTCGCCTGGGCCAGGCGCTACCTTGCTGAAGGCCGCCGAGGCGTCCCCGGCACCTTCCCGGTGAAAGTGGACGTTCTGCCGAACAACCTCCTGGCTCATAAACATGCCGACGACCTTGCTCCATTCGGCGCTTGTGTGCCAAGCATTCCACTGAGCACCCCTGATCTTCTTGACAACAGCCTGGAGTTCAGTTGCGGAGGTGAACTGGATGACGGTGCCTTCCATCCGACTCGCCGGAGCTTCCTCCAGAAAGCCTGGATAACGGTAGAACCGAGGATTGTCATCGTCGCGGTTTGCGCAGACGCCAATCACGTACGTCTCAGCAGGGCACTCCTGCAGACTCCTTGTCATGAGGTCCCGCTGGGTGAGGTCCTCGTCCAGCAGGATCGCGAACTCAACTCGGATGTGGGTGGCGACCATACCTGCCGGTGAGCACCGCTCCAAGAACCTCCGCTTCAACACCCGGTCCTGACTCAGGAGGTAGAGGATTGCGTTGGTCACCGAGGTTTTACCGCCGCCATTGGGCACCTGGACGGCGGTGGACGCGCCGCCGAGGTTAATAACATTGGCGGGCCACAACGGGCGCCAGCTCGCAATGCCCATGCTGGGCTGCCAACCCTCGCAGAGGTAGTTAACGATCTCTATACGATTGATGTGCGCCATGCGGCCTCCTAAAGGTCCGAAGGATCGGCTGTACGTATCAGCAGATTCCGGCCGGCCTCGAGCGGCCCTATTGCCTGAATCCAGGGGTCGAGCCCCTGGAGGTGGTTGTTTTTTAACTCCAATGCGCCGAGCAGTGATTGTCTGTATCGCTCAGTCCCGAGGTCGTCGATGAGCGCGCCGTCCACCATCAGTTCGATGAAGCGGTCTGCATACTTGTCGACCTGGGCGCCGCTTTCCGAGACAAGGCAGCTATAAACGGCGTCGCCCTGGACCGCGTCTTGCCCGAGCTTGCGCACCATGTCGTTGATGTACTCGTGCGTCGCCTGAACAAGATCGGAACGCGTAAAGGTGGTCTCAACATAGCGCGCCACCTCGGTGGCAACGCGGTGGCGGCGGGTATAGAAGAGGAAAAGCAGCACGAACCACAGCTGGGTGAACCAGATTCGTCGCGCCGTGACCGAGTCATTTCTGACCTGCATGCGCTCGTCAATCCAACGTTCGCTGAATAGAGCGCTGACCTGATCAAGGCGGCGAATAAGTAGGAAAACCTTTCCGCCGGGGGCCAGGCCCTGCGTCTGGAAGCCATCGAAAAAGGCAAGTTCGAAGCCAAAGCCCTGCAATAGCCCCTCAAGCTCGATCCGCGAGTCAAGACCGGCTTCATTCAACAGCCTGGCAAGCTCGCGCTCTTCGAGACGACCTTTGACACGCGGGATCGTCTCCATACGTCGGTGTCGAAGCAGGAAGGCCACGACACGCCCCATCTCCACTCTGTTCATGCGTCAGCGCTCCTTTCCTGCCTCGCCAATTCAAGGTCGGAATAAATCAGCTCCCCCAGCAGCTCGACCGTCCGACTCGCCATCCCTCGCGGGATGCGGATTTCGATGGGTGCCTCATCGCCCAAAGACCAGGGCGCCACATAAATACCTAGCAGTTCAGAAAGCGCTGGCTGCCCGTCCAGCACACACCACCCCTTCTCCAGCGCCTCTGAGAGCGATAACGGGCCCAACGCCAATCGCGTTCTTATGAGGTCACCGTACTGGCTCAGGAAGCGCAATCGGATGTCCGGAACCTGGGGAATGCCCCCAAGTGTGTCGAAGCCAGGGGCGGCCTCTGTATTTACCGGGGCTACGCGCACCCTTCCCGCGACGTCCACTGGCGAAGGAAACAGTCCTCCGAGACTGAGCGGGCCAAAGTGCCGGAACAACGCAGACAGCTGACGATCGGTCGGAGGGCGTTTGACGAGATTCAGTGCAACGCCGAGGAAGTCTGTTGGAGCGACGGCGGAGCCACGATGCTTCGCAGCCATCTTGGTCAACTCCGCCAAGTCACGGCCGAAGGATTCCAACGCCTGGTACACGCGAAGGACTTGATGCTCCAGATCAAAGATGTCGACGGTCAGCGTTTCATCCAGTCCATCGTTGCCAGGGGAGCGCCACGCCTTTAAGTTTGCCTCGGCCTGCCGCAGCAGCTCGGAAGTCCTTTGAATGACATCGCGAAACCGGGGCATCTTGACCTTGAATACGTCGGACTCGCTATCCACCTGACCCCGTTCGATTTCTTGCCTGAGATCAACGCTGGCATACCGGATTGTGTCCAGCAGACCTTCAGCGAAACTCGGTACTACATCGAAGTCTCCGGTCTCGATAGCGCGTAGCAGCTTGAGGGCATCTCCCTCGGCGTAGATGAAGTTGCTGATGTTGGAGGAGAGGCTCACCACAGCACGACCAATCGCGGTGAGTCGATAGTCATCAGCGTAGTACGTCCGTTCCACCAGATTTGTTTGCTTGTCGCTGACAAGATCAGCTCTACCGTCCGAACGGTCAATAACCCATAACTCAGTCGGGCGCGAAAGCACGTTTAGCACGTAGCGCAGGTCGTCGGGATCAACGTCCGGCGAAACATCTCGGACTGAAATCAGGAGCGCGTCAAACCCCATAAACGCATTTCCGGATTCATGCGAAAAGGCCCGAAGTACGTCGAGTACATGACTAGCCAAATCCAGGTATCGCCCGTCACGCAGGCCCGCTCGCTCTTCCTGCGTGTAAACAGGCGCATTGCCGGGCTCTCGCTGGGCATCGTGAAGGTCGACCAGCCGTGCGCTCAATCGCAGTAGTGGGATGCAGTCCATTGCGAGGTAAGTTTGTCATCTGCATTAGTTATCTACAACGATAACATATCCTTTTGGATAATTGTTACCGATTTAATCCTAGCAGCGCGCATTGAACTGTATACTTTCACAGTTATCGCTCGTGAATAGTCATGCCGTGCTTCCCTCCAGCGCCAAACACCCCGTAGAAAGTCTTCAGGAAGATGCCTCACAACGCATCAGGGACATGGACGTCCTGGTTCGTTGGGAAGGTGAGCTTTCTAACGCGCGTATCCGCGAGGTCTTCGGGATTCAGGCGGTTCAGTCAAGCCGGCTGCTAGCTACCTACATTGCAGAGCGCGGAGCTGTAATTACTCGCTCAAGCCCGCGGGCGCCGATCAAGCCATCGACGCGATTCGACAAAGAAGTGCCTCCGACTTCGGCTGATGACTATCTTCGCCTGCTCTCTAGGGCGACCAACAAACTATTCGGTTCAAATCTGGTGGTTGAGGCTAGGCCATCTCTCTTAAGCGAGGATCCACAGCTCTTTGCAGATCTGTTGAGGGCCATCCGCTCGGCCACGGGACTGCGTATTACCTATGGCTCGATGAACCATCCCGATGGTGTGGAGAGAATCATTTTTCCGCATAGCCTGGTCCGTGCGCCACGACGATGGCATGCAAGGGCTTGGTGTAACCTGCGGATGGAGTTCAGGGACTTTGCTTTGGGGCGTGTGCTCTCGTTCCAGCCGTTAGATGAGTCTGCGCCAAAGCTTCGGCGACATGACACCGATTGGAACAAGTACGTCACGCTGAAGGTTGTAGCCCACCCTGAGTTCGGTGAGCGACATCAACGCCTCCTTCGTCGGGAGTACTTTGCTGGGAAAGCTTCGATGGCCCTTCGAGTCAGGCAGGCTCTAGCAAGCTACGTTATTCACGATCTACGACTCGCAACGGATTCCGCTCGTGATCGCCCTCCCCAGTTTCAGCTGTATTTGGAGAACAATCAGAGCCTCGGTGACCTGTTCAGCGTGGGCTAATTCCCCTTGTAGACCGCCGGTAGGTTTTCCGCATCTTGTTGCCTGGCGAATCATGGGCCGGAACATGACCTCGAAATCCGCTTCCTCGATCTTTGCTCGAGCCAACGCGGTGTCTGAGACGAACGGTACCACGGTGGGATAACGGATAGCGCGCGAGCAGCACACGTAAAACAGGCACCTTGTGCGATCAATCAACTCTCGATGCCAGTCACAATGTTCTTCTTGTCCGTATCTGACAGCGCAGTCGTGCCAAAATACTTTTCATAGGAAAGCCTACCTGGTCACACTCGCGTGTCCTGGTAACGCCGCGTCAAGAAGCTGAAGCTTTTAATCTCCCGCTGAAGCACTGCATCACGACAGTGCTTCCGAAACCGCTCCCCAATCGCACTGGCACTAAGCGGCCGACGCGTCCCCCTGCAAACAAATGCGCTTGTTGTCTCAGGTGGGGGCTCCAACTCAGGTCGAACGCTTCGCAGATACCAGCCCAACCAAGCAGCGGCATCATTTCTCTTGGTTGGCATGTGCCAGAAATCCGCACGACGATTGGATGCCAATGCCACAGCCTGATCGAGGGATAGCTTTGCCAGCTGCGTTTGCTCCAGCGCATAAATCCTTGCTAGCACCAGCATGACCTTATCCGCGAAAAGATGGCAACGCTCAACCGGATCCCGCTGCTGAGAAATCAAGTGGTCGATGTGGGCAAGTAGCAACGCAAAGCTGTCATCGCTAACCTGTGACGCATAAATTGAACTGACATGGCGTCGTTCAATTCCACGCCCAGAAATCACACGGGCCTTCTCGAAGGAATACTCCCCGGTGGTGGCATATGTGTGCTGCAGAATTGCGTCGGCTTCTACGGTAGACATCGGCGCGCGCCCCTGATCAATATTCAGCTTGACCACTTGATGCAACCAAAATGGCAATTGCTTGCGCGACGAAGTCACATTCACTGCGGTCCAGTTGTTCTGCTCCGCTACTTCCAAGAACTGCTTGGGCCAATCCTGAAGGAGCGCACAAGCACGGGAAATCAAGTCTCGCCGCATTGACAAGGGTGCCATGTCGAAACCTTGCCACTCGCTTCCCTTGTGCAACGCAAGCACTAGCGCGTTAATGCCCATAAAAAATGCCGGCGAGTACACCACGGAGTCGCCGATCCAGACCCATCCATCCTGCAGAGCCTTCGCAATCCAAGTCGCTGCAGAAATTTCGTCCACCGTGGCCAGTGGTGCATCTGCGAGCCCCAAATCAAAACAGCAAATCGAACAGCATGCGTGCAAACGGGAACTGACCGTTGTTTGGCGTCGCCAATGTATATCGACCCGATGGGGCGTGATCGGCTCTCCACATTGGGGACACTGATCAAGTAATTGCAGGCCATGGGTCAAACAAATTGTCACCCATGAGATCCGCCAAGCCTTCCTGTAGTACGGATTGGCATCTGCTCGTAAACACTGTGGACAGTACATCAGCGAAGGACGACGGCGCTTCCGGTGATAGATCCCCAGCGGCAGTATCCCCAGTGAACTGCCCTTGTAGTTCACCTGCTCGGAAATCACCCCCTCAAAGCTTACAAGGGTACATTGACGAAGGACGTTGAGGTCATTTGCGCTGGCCAAACTCAGTTTGGTCAACATGGCGTCAGGAACTGATCGATCAATATCTCGGTTCCATACTGGACTTGCCCAGCCGAACAGCACCGTGCACAAGGACTCCGCACGCAACCCATGGGCATGCGCAAAGCGCACCATCCAACTACTGAGCAGTTCATTGGACTCCGGCCTCAAATGGATCGGCCACAAGGTCTCAGGGATTCCTAGCAGAGCCATAGCCGCCCTTCTACTGAAGATGAACGCACCTCGAAACCCGAGGTGGTTCACCACACAACTAAAGCCGCGACCTATCCAATTTCGTCTGATGCCTAGTCTTCGGCGCGCATTTTTTCAGGATATCCGCGGTAATGCATTCAGTGCCACTCTTGATTGCCTCTTTCGCCGAGTCGTTAAGCAGCACAGAAATCCGGCCAATCGTCTCAACTCCAAACGAATGAATAAGTAGCGCAGTGTCCTTGCGCGACAACAGAGATGGTTTGCGTAGCGGCAAGACCTGTTCAAAATTCGCGAGCAGGGTCCGCATTTCGGTGCCAACCACCCAACGAGTCAACGGCTCTGGCTGAAAACGGTTTTCAATCTGGTCGCTCAGATGCAGCAACTGCAAGCTCTCAGGCGTTCCCGCGATCACTATCGACATCCGTAGTTCGTTGCTCAGGTGCTTCAGTGCAAACAAGAACTCGCGCTGCCGATTGGCGTTACCCGACAGCAGGTGATTGATCTCGTCCAGCATCAGAATCTTCGTCTCGACGATACGCAAAATGTCTTTGACCGCTTCCCGTCTGCTTTCGGGATTCTTGTTGGATGGCCGCGGCCGATTCAACATGCTCAAAAGCATGTCATATAGGTCGTTCGCATTGGCCGTCGGCGGCGTTTCCACCATCAGCACAGGCGCGATGATGTTGCGGCCATTAAGGTTCGGCTCTCCTGGGTGCAGCGTTGAGAATCGCTCCAGAATATGGGACTTCCCGTTGTCACTGCTCCCTACCAACATCATGTTCGGAGGTCTGTTGATGCGAGGCCGCTGCAGGAAATCCTCCAGCATTTTGATCACTTCGTTGGCACGCTGGTATGGAAGCCACCTGTCACTGTCGATATACGTGATGCGCTCTGCATCCGGAAGCATTGCCGCATGCGCCGCCTCCGGCAGCAGGTGCTCAAATGAAATGTCAGCAGCCGCCATACTAGACCTGAGCTTTCAGCGCGATCGGGGCCACCGCACCAGGCAGAGGTTGGATGATGTCGTCATCATCGTCATGCGCTGATAGCGAGCTATCAGACTCTACCGGTGGGGCCACGGCTGCACGACGCTGCTTTGGCACAGACTGGCGCTTGCTGTCCAGTTCACGTTGCTGATCACGCCTCGCCTTCTTGGTAGTTTTTGCCGCAGTTTTCCGAACGTCACGCATTTCGTCTAAGCCTTCGTGAATCACAGCGTGATTGACGTGGGTTCTATTTTCTCGGCGCACCCGTCGGTTGAGGATGGAATTTTCCCAATAAGTTATATGCTCCAACTCCCCCACGACAGGGATCGGAAAATATTGGTTTAGATCCGGATCCAAAAAGTACACCTCACTCATATCGTAAGGATCGTATTTAACGATGAACTTCCTGACCTGCTTAAGATCTGATGGGTCACGGGCACCTACCCATCGCCAAAGAACAGTATCCGAGTACTGACGCCGTGCTATTGCTATGCCGTAGTCTTGAATGGTCCGTTCCATCCCAGGTAGGAAGTCAATCCGCAGTCGGAACTCGTCAGTCTCGCGATCAGGAATACCAATCCCAGGCTTGTCGCCCACGCCCAGAATGCCGTTTTCCCACGCCTTAATCGGAGGCAGGTCCGCCAGACCCGAATGCGGCTTTTGGTGGTAATACTTGGTGATGTAGATCGTGAACCATCTTCGGAACTCTTGGATCGTCATGATGGCGCGCCCCGTCGAGTCGTATTCCATGCGATGGACCCAATTGGAGAAACGTGAGCCCTCCAGTTCATGGACACTCTGCAAGAACGTGCGAAATAAGCTCTCAATACTGCCGGCGTAGTTGGGTGTTCCCTTGGGTCGCTTACGTGCCTCAATACCGTGGACTTGGCATGCACGCAGAAAATGCGTAGCTTCGAACTCACTGGCGTTGTCGGTGTAAATCACGCTCGGCTTGCCATAGCATGGCCAATACGCTTCGACCCCCATTTCTTTGAGGAACCGCTCCTTCGGCAGAATCGCATGGGCCATGCATGCACCGGCGACACGCACACTCGGAGCCTCCATCATCAGCGTGAATCCCATGATGCAGCGTGTATTGATATCCAGGACGACGCTTAACGTTTGAGCACCATCGATCGGCCGGCGGTGGACCTCATCCACAATGCAGTAGTCCGACGGCGAGTGGTCCATCTGGCAAAGTCCCAGGGGGTACGCGATGTCTGGGTGTTTACCGCGGGTCAAGTCGTGTCGGCCTCGCGCCGCTTTACGTCCCTCACGGGCTTGAACAACCGCCTTTTGGGGTAGCGCTTTCAGGCGGCTAATAACTGTGGACTTATGGGGTACTGGCCAACCTTTTTTCTTGCAGCGCTCTTCCACCATTTCCGCAATCGTGGACATCCTCTTTCTCTGGTCGGAGAGGTAGTGCACCTTGAATACTGCCCTCATCAACCGAGCGACCTTGGGCAGAATCTTCTTAGTCCCTTTATCAGCACGGGGAAGTCGCATCAGGACCCGAAGGGACTGTGTTGCATCAAAATCGGCCATCAACCGGTACACCGCTGCGGGACTACGATCAAGTTCCCTTGCAGCCGCCTTTACTTTGGCTGCTTCTCGATAGTGGGGCCGTTCTTTCAACAGATCTTTTAAAACCAGCCATCTTTTGCGGGCAACAGCCCAACGCTGGTCCGACACTAGCGGTAACGCCTCTGCCAACAACCGCTTTGTACGATTCGACTGTGCCGAAGTTGTTTCGATATCGTCTACGGCCAATTCACTCACATGTACGGTCTGAACTTCGCCGTCGTCGACATATGCGACCAGGACGCTATCGGCACTTACGGTATCCAGAACAGCGCACTCACGGCTATCGTGCAACAGCACTGACCCCGGTTCAAAGCTGATGAGGCGGCTCATTGATCAATTTCCCAGATTTCAGAGCTCATCGAGAACGGTTCATCCCAGTCCACTCCGATATGTCCTTGTGCGATCAAGGTCCACAAATCCGGCGACCATGCTGCCTGGCTTTGGGGTGTCCGAGCGACACTATCCAGCAAGCTACGCGAGGTTGTGTCACCCATGCGCTGCAGCTGCTTGAGCAACACCTTTTTCTGGTCTGGGTCGCCCTTGCGGTCCAGATAGCGTTGGAAAAATTCCGCATTTTGCAACTTCGGTATGCGGATATCTGGCTCGCTAACTACTTGAAACCGCCAGCCTTGTTCGGGACAAAACAAGTTGGCGGCCGCAAGCTTAGCTGCAAGTTCATCATCAGGGTGGTCAGCGTATTCCTCTGGCTTGACTTCGAAGAGGGTGGTTTGCTTCACAACACCATCATGGTCCGCCTTGTACTTCACCAGCACGTCGGGGGTGTAAGTTCTGGCTTGTCCGAAGAGGGTGTACGGAATCTGAACATGCTGAGATAGGAACGACTCCACGGTCCTGTCTATACGCAGCAACATCAGGAAGTCGCGCTCCAGCATGGACTCGTACTGCTGGCTCTCAGCCATTTGTCCACGAACATACCGGGTGCTTACACCGATGTTTCGGGCCTTGTGCGAACCGGCTATGTGGGTGTTTTTCGCGTTTGCCATGTGTTTTGACTTTCGGCCACCGGGCATAAATTGCATCGCCGATATATTGCACATGAACCGCAGGGCAAAGTGGTTTAACGGCATTCAACCACTTGAAAGCCGACCCCGATGGAGCGGATCACCGTCGATTTATCATCAAATTTGATGACATTCACCTCGCGGCAACGCCCTCCAGCAATCCCCAATGAACTCGCGCTTGTTGGAGTCGATTTCATCGGATTGACGCCTAGCTGTTGGCGCCGCTTGAATCTTGACATCCATCGCAATGTCTGTGACGCTTTCAGCATCCCGGTAGACAAGCCGGTATGAAGCGCGCTTCATACCGGCGAGCTGAACGTAGCGATGCACGGACAACTCGAAGGTCGCCGTGAACTGCCGATGGAAATAGAATTTGGAGAACGCGGCAACGCGGCTCACCACATCGAGGTCCAACTCGTCTTCCAAATGCCGGTCAATGTAGTCCAGCGCCTGTTGCATCCGGGCCGCTCGATACCCCGTCCACTTTCAAATCTTTGTGATTACGTCGCAGACAGACCGTCGCGTCTGCGCCCCTGACGGCTTGAGATCATCTCGCTAGGTACCGGGGTCTTGCATCGGTCAGGATGACACTCGTCTGGAGGGGCTGTTCCTTCATGTTAACAAGTTCGCCCTCCCAAGGTCACATCGACCTTGCCATAGTTTGCCCCTGTCGAGAAGCCTGCCGTGGCTCCAGGCCCGTTGACAAAGGCCGCGAGTGCCTCGGCATGCCAGACGGCAAGCGTAGGAAACCTGCAGAACCCGCCTGGCTGGATATCGCTCCGGTCGATCCCCGCCAGGGACTGACATGCCAGCAGGAGCGGATTGCTATCAAAGAAGAGAGCGTGAAGGAAGTTGACGTCTGGCCAACTGGAATTGGCGGCAAGGTAGGTCGGCGAAGCAGGCGGGCGAGTGCCCCAGACCGAAGCCACCTTATTGCGCCAGCCCGGAGACCCTGATCGGGTGTCAGCGAGTTGGAGCTTGTAGAGCAGAAGTGCCGCTTCTCTCAGCGCGCCCGCGGGATCCGATGCCGCTTTCAAGTCCAAGGTGGTGAGGAAGTCCTGCGAGGTTGCGACCGTGGCTGTAGCGGAGATGGTTTCCGTGTTGTCGAGGTATGCATTCATCTTCAGGCCGCATGTGCTGGTCCAGGTATTGCTGGCCCACAAGCCATAAAGGATTGCCACTTCCTGGAATCCCGCTGAACTATCCAATAGCGACCGGACAGCCGCGAGGGACTTGGTCCCGTCCGCAATGCCGTTAAGTTCATGAGTCTGGATATTCGAGGTCGCATGACAAACCATTGCGGTCGCCAACTGATTCCAGAAATTCGAGGGTGTTCCCCAGTTGGTGGTCACAGCGTTTGCCTTTTCGCGAGCTGCCGCAAAGGGATCATTGGGTGCCAAAGTCATCAGGTTTGCGACGACAGGCGCACGGCTGAGTTGCCATACGATCAAAAGACCGAGATCACCCAGCCCGTGGTCGGCCGGGCCGTCGATTGCGATCAACCCTTCCGGGTTGTCACATTGCTGGTCGATGGAAGTGGCGCTTTGAGCTAGCCCCGATAGCGGATCAAAATTCGCGGCCACGAACATCGCTGCTGCGGTCCGCAGGAAATTACTGCGTGTCAGGGTCATACGGATGCTGCTTTCGCTGGTGCGGGGTGCGTCGACACCCAATCCGCTGGAACGGCGGCGAGCTGGCTCAGTACGGTGTTGCCCACCTGATTCATATAGTCGTCGGAAGGTCGGTCAGGCTTGGGCCCCGGCAAGAACATTTCGACGATCAACAGGATGACACCAGCGGCCGCACCAAATGGCCCCAAGGCCGCCAGTGCGCATTCCCCCACAGTCGCAGCCGCAACGACCGATGCCAGGGTGAGAACCGCAGCCGCGTCAGTCAGCGAGTCGAGGATCTTGTCCGTCGTCGAACCTCCTTGGGCGAAGTCCTCATAAACTTTATAGGTTGAGAATGCGACGGCAGCCGCAGCGGTCAGCACCGAAAAGCATTTCATGAACATGGTGGCGTCCGGCAACATTTTGGCAAGCGCTGAGGCGGTGTCTCCCTCACCCGCCTCCGCGAGCTCACCGGCTAGTCGTTCGGTTGTATCGGTGAAGTAGTCATGACCTAATTCAAGGCCGTCGAATAGGTTGTCGTCGATGACGTCAGAGACGTCGACATTCACCAGCTTTTCGACAACACTTTCGGGTAGCGCGCCATACACGGCGCTGGCCAGCTTGACAGTGAGGTCGACTGCGGAGACAACAGTTTGGGCGCGTTGCTCATCCGTCAGCGTATTCCAGCCCTTGAACGCCTTGATGACCTGGAAGAGCGCGAACGCAAAAGCGGCCACTGCGAATAGGTTGGCCAGACCCGCTGCCAGCTTATTACCTTGTAGCCAGGTATTGATTTTTCCGAGGATGCTATTGCCCTGCGAAGCAATAATGCCTGTGGCAATCTCGTTGGCCAATGCCGCCACGGTTCCAGCCGCCGCGATAGCTTGATGCATCTCATCCAGATATTGCTGGTATTGAGCCTTCTGGCCAGGATCCAATGAGGGGTCAGCAATATCTTCACTGAGCGTAATGAGAAGCTGAGTGATCCATGCAGGTAGGTAAGTTTGGAGGTCTGCTTGTGCTTCAGGCGTCGAGATTTCTGATCGGAGTGTCAAGACATGAGCCAGCGCCGTCATGGCTTTGGCGTGATAAAGGGTTGCGTAGGTGCACGGTTGTGCATTCGCGTCTCCTCCGATTGTCTGATTTGCAGTTGGGCTCAAAGCGAGGAGAAGCTCAGTTTGACGGTCAATCACGGTCGTCTTCAACCCGTCGCCGATAAACGCGAGTACCGCCTCCATAATTGCCGCCGGCGTGGTGATCGCCTGGAACAGCGTTTCTGCCCAATTCGTCGAGGTGTCGTTGATATAGTCCGTGATCCCGGGTGCGACTGCTTCGTATGCCAGCTGCGTTAGACGCGCGCTCTGATCGTTATATCCATCCAGTTTGGCCAGAGAGTTCTGGAAGAAGTATCTGAGCTTCAGCCTGTCGTCGTCGCTGATCGGCGTGCTCGGTCCGCCAGCGTCTGTCGCGATACCGCTCAGCAGTTGCAGGATGAACGGGTCACAAATGTTTGAGGCGTAGAAGCTTGGGTTGCTATTAACGACTGCGACCTCCTCGGCCGTCAGTGCAGGCTTGGGAGCGGATGTCAACTTGTCACGCCACCCGTCGTCCATGCTGTAGATGATGAAATCCTGGAACTTTTGTTTGGCAACGTCTCCTGAGCCTTCGGTGTCCAAGCTGACGAGATCGGCAAGACTTAGTGGAGGATCCGAGACGTCCTTCGCTACAAGCGAGGCGTGAGGACTCACGGATGCCGCGGCGGCACCGCGCCAACCGATTGCCGACCCGGCCTCGTCGTTTACCCACGGCGTCATCGTCCCCGAGAAGGTTTGGCCGTCAAATGCGATGGTGATCAGAGAGGCCTCTGGCAACTGGTAGCTGGTGCTGCCAACCGCCCACTCGTCAACCGCAACAGTGATAGGTACGGCCGCACCAACCGGCGTGAGCACCGCTATCGTCGTCGGAATAGTGCCGATCGTAGCGCTCGCGACGGGCAGGCCGCTGGTAAAGGAGATGCTAATCGTCAGAGGCGGGCCACCTTGGGTCCAGGTTGGCGTCGGGTCATTCGGGGACGGGCAGGTCTCAGTCGAAAAGGTGAGAGCATCAACAGTCATCAGAACCGGCGCTAAAGACGCAGTTCCGTCCTCAGTGACAAAACCCTGTAACCCCAGTCCATTCGAAATTGAACGCAACATGCCGGCTCGATGCCCTGTCGGCGTCATTTCGCTCCAACTGATCCCGCTTGCACTGAACATCGGCTTTGTGATCGCCTGGCCGTTGACGATGACCTGACCGAGATGGAGCTGAATGCGCAGTCCGGTGGGCGTTGAGTACGACCCGTTGAGCTCATACGGAAGCATCGGCAACGGTGAAGTCATATTCGACAGGAAGGCGAGGATGGGCAGATTGTTGGTCATGGTTTCTGAAGGCGGGTTGGAATAAGTCAAGCCACCGCCGTGGTGGCTTGATGGGGCCGAATCTCGTGGAAACGGGGCGAGCGTCAAGTCTTGGACATTCTGTCCCCCCACTGGATAACTTGGATTTGCATCACGAGGTTTTGAACCAAGGACGTCATCAATACAAGGGATCAATGGAACCCGGTCCTCGTGCCCGACTCAACTCTGTGGGCAAAGATATCGCTACAGTGGGCTGACTTTGAGGCGGAGCGTCCTACCCCCTTCAAACCTCAGTCACTTTTGGATATGGGCAGTGGTCCACCGCATGACTGCTTGCCATCGTTGCAATACTCAACGCCAGAGGGAGAGATTCATGAATATCTTAGTCCCCAGATATTTCGCCGTGATGATGCTTTGGATCTGCGCGCCGCTTCTGCTGCCCGCGCAAGCGCAGACGCAGGGCACCGTGACCGTGGCCTTGGTCCAATTGCAATCGTCGGATGCAGGTAATTTCGGAAAGATGCTAAATCTAGCGCAGCAGGCCAAAACGCAGGGTGCGCAACTGGTGGTCTTTCCCGAAGCCTCGGTGTTCGGCTGGCTAAACCCGGCCGTGTTCACCCAGGCGGCACCGATCCCCGGGATATACAGCGACCGCTTTGCTGCTATCGCCGCGCAGACCAATCTGTGGGTGGCTGTCGGGCTGGCCGAGCAAGGTCCCAAGGCAGGTCCAGGCGCCTTACCCAATGCCTACCAGGCCTACGATTCGGGTATCTTGATCAACCCGCAAGGCCAGATCGTATTGCACCACCGCAAGTTCAATGTGCTGAAAAATGCCTTTGACCCGGCTGCCTGCAAAAGCATCCTGAACCAGGACCAGTGCGCCTATACGCCGGGTGAACTGTCTGATATTGCAGTGGTGGATACACCTTTCGGCAAGACTTCGATGCTGGTGTGCGCTGACGCCTACACCTATGCTCCGGCAGAAGCCCTGGCGACACTTAAAGCGTTGCAGCCCGACTTCGTGATCGTGCCCTGGGGTATCACGGCCGGTGAGCAAAGCCAGTGCGGCAGCGACGGCTTCAACGCGACGGGCTATGCCGCGCAAACCGCCAGTTATCTGGGCAGCGCATTTGTTGTCGGCTCCAACGGTGTGGGGCCACGCAACTATGGAAAATACCTGCCATCGGTGTACTGCGGCGACAGCGGATACGCCACGCCCGCGGGCCAAAGTACACAGGCGCCAGATCCGGTGGCCGAGCTGATGGTGTTTCAGATCAGCAGCCGTTTCGATGCACAAGCCGGCCCCATCTGGACTAATGCCGACGCTCAGACCAAGTGCCCGGCCACCTGTACCAGCCATGCCGCACAGTGGAACGGCCAGTGGACAACAACCGTGTGGGGCCAAATGTCAGTGTGCGGTTGCTACAAGAACTTGGGCGTTAGCCAAAACTGAAGTGCCCCCTACAGCAAGAGATTAAGCAGGCTATGAGACGAAGCCTCGGAAAATATCAATGATCTCCACCGCCGGACCGCAGTCAGGACATTTAGCGCTTCTGGTTCGGCCAATCCTGAGGTACGAGAGCAGGTACGGTTACCCGCGGTGAACGTTTGACGTCGGTATGCATCACACAGTATGGTCACCAGGAGGGTTTTCACACAGCCTCGGCCAGATGCGGAAGTTCCTGAACGTCAACTTTGCAGCCGGCATTCATGCGCTGCCAAGCTAGTCGCTTACGGACGGAGCTCCACCCGCCTTATGAGCTCGCAATGCGCTTGCCGTATTTCTATCGTCGAGATTTCTCTGAAGATCTCTTTTCAGGTCATAGCTCGGAGATTTTTGATGTTTTTGGGTGTTGTTTATGTCGCCGAGCCTAGGTCGCTCGTATGGTGACCCCAAATGACATGACCGCATAGTTCTTTTGAGGAGGCGTATGACATCGAAGAAGGCGAAAGCCAAACCTGACGCAAGAATGCCCTGGCTGATGAAGCACTCAGCTCTGTCATACGCCAATCAGTGGTTCATGACAGATCAAACGCTGATGCGGGGACTCGTCGACGCTGATTCCGACGAAATCAACGCTGCTGTATTGGGTGACTTGGCAGCCAAGTACATGGTCGCCCGCGGTTTCAAGACGGATAAGGACGATCCTCATTCGGGCAGCCAACGATGGATCAAGGCGGCACGGCACTTGAAGGATTCCATCCTCAGAGATGAGCCAGCCGAAGTCAAGGTGCCTGCCCTGGCCATTCACCTGGGGCTAGTTGCGCCCGTGCAGAGCACGACTGGAACCAACTTGCTTTCGGCGGCAACCAAGTTTCTGTGGTTTGCCGGCCAACACAAGGTGCGCATTCTCGACAGACGAGCCGTTGAGGCGCTCGGCGGCCTTAGGGGGCTGCGGGGCAAATTGGGATCGGACTACGCGCTCTTCGATGAGGTCTGGCAAGAGCAATTCGACAGGCACCAAGATGTGTTGGGCGAGGCGGTCGCTGAACTTCCGGGTCAGCTTGATTGGAGTCTTATCCCTTCACAAGAGCATACCGAGGCGAAAGTAGTCTTCAAGCAGCCTTGGTTCATCGACCGTGTCTTCGACAAGTACCTCTGGACGTTGGGCGTGTCTGCCGAGGGCGGTGCGAACTCATTTGTTTAGTCATTTCTGGACGTGCAATATCGCGTGCAGCGTCTGCTTCAGCGGCGATTGCAGCCATCCTCGACGCAGGCGCCAGCGTCTGCAACCGCTGCAAAGCAGCATGTCGAAACACACGGTTTACCCGAATGTTTACGATTTTAAAAACCGTCTCTAAAGTCCAACGCCCCGCAAACCCGCATTACGATTTAACAACAGTTGAATTTAAAGTCGTAAACAAGTCCAATATTTCTGCTGCCTCCACGTTTTGTGGTTAGCACTAACACCTTCAAGCTCGGGTTCAGCTGAAATGGCTTTTTGCACGCGCCGACCGGCCCTGCAGCCATTGCAAACCGGCCAGCAGCGCGATCGACACCACAATGAGCAGTGTTGCCACCGCCGCAATCGTCGGGCTGAGGGACTCCCGCACACCGCTCCACATCTGCCGCGGCAGGGTCCGCTGCTCGGAGCCCGAGATGAACAGCGCCACCACGACTTCATCGAACGATGTGACAAACGCGAATAGCGCACCGGACGCAACACCGGGCACGATCACCGGCAGCATCACGCGAAAGAACGCCGTCACAGGCCCCGCACCGAGGCTTGCCGCGGCCCGCATCAGGTTGTGGTCAAAGCCCGATAGCGTCGCCGTGACGGTGATCACCACGAACGGCGCGCCCAGCGCCGTGTGCGCGAGCACCAGGCCGGTCAGCGTATTGAGCAGCCCCACGCGCGCAAAGCAGTAGTAAATACCGACCGCGCTAACAACCACTGGAATGATCATCGGAGAAATCAGCACCGCCATGATCGTGGCGCGTGCGGGGCAATCTTGCCGCGTCAACCCCAACGCCGCCAGCGTGCCCAGAACGGAGGACAAAATCGTGGCGAAAAAGGCGACGATGAGGCTGTTGCGCAGGGCGAGTTGCCATACCTCTGAACCAAAAAATTCACGATACCACTGCAGCGAGAAACCCGGCATAGGGTAGGTGAAGAAGGGCTCGGCATTGAACGACAGCGGCACGATGGCCAGAATTGGCGCGATCAGGAACAGCAGCACCAACACACAAAAGCCGCGCAGCGTGATGACGGTGAAACGTTGGAAATTGAACATCTGAGTCACCCCATGCGAAGTTTGTCGATACCAACGATGCGGTGGTACACCGCATACAGCACCAGCACAAGCAGCAGCAAGGTCGCGCTGAGCGCAGCCGCCATGCCCCAGTTGGTCACCTGACCTGCAAAATAGGCGATGAAATAGCTCAGCATCTGGTCTTGCGTACCACCCACCAGGGCGGGTGTAATGTAGTAGCCCAGGGCGAGAATGAACACCAGCAAGCCACCCGCGCTCACCCCCGGCAAACTCAATGGCAGGTACACCCGCAAGAAGGCCGCAATCGGCGGTGCGCCAAGCGAGGTGGCCGCACGCATGTAGTTTGGTGGAATGCTCTTCATGACGCTGTAGATGGGCAGCACCATAAAGGGCAGCAGAATGTGCGTCATGGCGATCAATACGCCGACGCGGTTGTGGATCAACTCGACCGGATGCGTCGGGTCAATCAGCCCGAGCCAGGCCAGCAGGCTGTTGACCACGCCGCCGCTTTGCAGCACCACCACCCACGCTGTCGTGCGCACCAGCAGCGAGGTCCAGAACGGCAGCAGCACCAGCAGCATCAGCTTGCGGGCCGTGGCGGGCGGGGCGGTGGCGATCCAGTAGGCCAGCGGGTAACCGAGCAGCAGGCACAAGACCATCACGGAGGCACTGATCGCAAACGTGCGCACGATGACATCGCGGTAGATCGCGTTGTCGTCGCTCGCCTGGCGGACCGCGCCCTGGGCATCGCGGCGCAAGTCGACAGCAGCGAGCAGATAAAAATCCGTTTGCTGCGGTAGCGCGCGCTGGATGACGCTCCAGGTGGCGGGGTCCAGCCAGGCTTCGTCGACCGTCTTCAGCCTTTCGAGCGCGCTGGCATCCTCCGGGTCCGCGCGGTTGACTTCACGGGCCGTCTTCAGCATCAGGGAACGGATGCCCGCCTGGTAGTAGTTGAGCCGCTTGGCTACCTCTGCCACGGCCTCACGCGGACTTGCGCGCAGGTCCGCAACCAACGCTTCGGCGATGGCCGCCGTGGGCGCTACGTCGCCTCCTTGCCGGCCTTCCAAGGCCGCTGCTGTCTTCGGCAACACGGCTGACACCTCGCGGTTGTCGACCGCACGCGTCAGCAGGATGGCGATGGGAACCAGAAACACTGCCATCAAGAAGATGAACAGTGGAGCGATCAAGGCCATCGCCTTCCACCGCCCAAGGTTGTGCAACCGTGCCAGGCGACGCCTGGCGGCCCGCTGCTCCCCCATGGGGGCGTCTTCCAGCACAGGCGGCGTCGGTAGGGTATTCATCGCTCCTCCAGCTAATACGCGCTATCAGCTCAGCGCGCCAGCCATTTGTTGAAGCGCTCGGTCAGTTCTTCCTCGTGATCGGCCCAGAACTGTGGCGACACCACGAAGGCGTTTTTCCCATTCGCTGGCGCATTGGGCAAATCAGGCCGAATGGCCTCAGGCACCTTGTCCATGGCTGCTTTCAGCGTGGGCCCATACGAGATGTATTGGGACTGGGTGGCCATCACCTCTGGCTTGACCGTGAACTGCACGAATTGCTGGGCCAATGCCAGGTTCTTGGTTCCCTTCGGGATCGCCCACAGATTGAAGTCCAGGCCCTGGCCGTCCCAGACGATCTTGAAATGCTTGCCGTTGTTTTTCACCGCGTCATAGATGCGGCCATTCCAGGCGGTGGTCATGACGACTTCGCCGTCGGCCAGCAGTTGCGGCGGTTGTGCACCGGCCGTCCACCACACCTTGACGTAAGGCCGCAGCTGTTCAAGCTTGTTAAAGGCCCGGTCGGCACCGGCCTTGGTGCCGAGTACCTTGTAGACATCCTTCGGTGGCACACCATCGGCGATCAGCGCAAATTCGAGCGTCGTCTTCGGTGACTTGCGCAGAGCGCGTGCACCGGGAAATTTCTTCACATCCCACAGGTCAGCCATGGTCTGCGGACCGCCATTCGGGAACTTGTCGGCGTTGTAGGCATAGATGGTGCCGAATACGATGGTCGCGACCGCGCAGTCCATCGCCGCACCTTCGATGAACTTATCTTTACCGCCGAGCTTGCTGTAGTCGATCTTCTCCAGCCAGCCTTCGTCGCAGCCTTGCAGTGCGTGACTGGGCTCGACGTCGACGACATCCCAGGTCACTTGTTTGGTCTCGACCATACCCTTGATCTTGGCCGGCGAACCGTCCCATTCATCCTGCAGCACCTTCTTGCCGGTGGCCTTGGCGAAAGGCTCCATGAAGGCCTTTTCCTGGCTCTTGGTGTAGGCGCCGCCCCAGGAGGTAACAGTCAAGGTGTCCTGGGCCATGGCGGGTAAGGCCCCGCATAGGCAAACGGATAAGACGGCAGCGGCGGTGGACGTGAGCGACTTGTTAAGCATCTGGAGACTCCTTGGGTTGTGGTGGAAAGAATTCGATGAAAGAAGACGGCAGATCACTGCAAAGGCAGCGCCTGGCAGCGATCGGCATCCCAGCCAACGGTGAGCTGGTCACCGGGACGCAGCGACGGTAGTGCGGCGTCGTTAGGCACCTTCACCATGAAATCGATAGCACCGCAGGTGTTCAGGCACAGACGGGTGTGGTCGCCGTGGTACACGAGATCGACCAAGCTTGCGGGGGCAGCGTTGAAGCTGTCGCTGGACGCGTGCGCACCAGGCAACACATCAGGCAACAAGCGCACCTTCTCGGGCCGCAGCGACAATGCGGCCGGCTGCCCTACCGCAAGGCCGGCTGTGGGTCGCGCGTTCACGATGCTCCCGTCGCCCAGGCGCAAAGTGCAGCGCTGAGGTGTCGTCGCCACCACCGTCCCCCGCAAGGTATTGCTTTCGCCGATGAACTGCGCCACAAATAGATTGGCCGGCGATTCGTACAAGTCCGCTGGCGGCGCCAACTGCTGCATGACGCCCTGGTCGAATACGCCGACGCGGTCTGACATCGTCAACGCCTCGGACTGGTCGTGGGTCACGTACACGACGTTGATGCCCAGGCGGCGGTGCAGCGCCTTGATCTCCAGCTGCATGTGTTCGCGCAACTGCTTATCCAGCGCACCAAGCGGCTCGTCCATCAGCACCAGTTTGGGCTCGAACACCATTGCGCGTGCCAGTGCCACGCGCTGCTGCTGGCCGCCGGAGAGTTGTGCCGGTCGCCGGCCTTCCATGCCGACGAGTCGCACCATGTCCAGTGCGCGCTTGGCCTGCTTGCCTGCGTCGGTCGTATTCATGCCGCGCATGCGCAGCGGAAATGCCACGTTGTCGGCCACGCTCATATGGGGAAAGAGGGCGTAGTTCTGAAACACCACGCCGATGTTGCGGCGGTGCGCCGGCACATGGTCTATGCGGTGGCCATCCAGATGGATTTCACCAGCCGTGGGCGCCTCGAAACCAGCCAACATCATGAGGCTGGTGGTTTTGCCCGAGCCGGACGGCCCCAGTAACGTCAGAAACTCGCCCGTAGCGACGCTGAGGTTCAGGCCCCTCACCACATAGTTGTCGCCGTCGTAGGACTTCTTAACCGCGTCGAAGCGGATAAATTCTTTGCTGCTCATTAGAAACCTCATGGGTTGGCATGACAATTAACCGGATTAGGCGTAATGTATGACCACACAATTAAAAAAACAAGCATTGTTTAATGCATTGTTTGGTGGTACAAACCCGAAACAGGCTGAAAATCACCCAGACAATAGAGACATGCATGCATTCGTTTTCTGACTTTCATCCCGTCAATGACGGAAGTGCCATCTACCTGCAATTAGCTGACGAAATCCAGCGGCGCGTTTCCGAAGGGACCTTGCAGGCAGGTGATCGCCTTCCACCACAACGCGAGTTTGCGCGCCTGCTGGACGTCAACGTAACCACGGTGACGCGGGCTTTCGCCGCCTTGCACCAACGGGGACTGGTGTCGAGCCGACCAGGTCGCGGCTCGGTCATCACCGCGCCGACCAGCACCATTGCGTTCACATCGGCCCCCGACACTGCCACGGGAATGATCGACCTCAGTGTCAATCGCCCAGCGACCACCGGCTATCTCGAATCGCTGGCACAACTGATGCCACGCCTGCCCAAAGATCCACGCTACGCAGCCCTGCAGGACTTTCATGCCCCGGAAGGCCCGGACTGGGCACGCGAAGCCGTCGCCACATGGCTTGCCCCAGCACTTGGGGTTTTCGATCCCACCCGTCTTGTCATCACGCATGGTGCGCAAAGCGCTCTGGGTTGCGTATTCGGTGCCATTGCACGCGCAGGCGATGTCGTGTTGGCCGATGCCATTACCTACCAGGGTATGGCCGCGCTGTGCCGCACGCTGGATATCGAGCTGCAACCGGTTGCCATGGACGAAGCGGGTCTGTTGCCCGAAGCACTCGATACGGCGTGCAAGGAACACCAGCCACGCGCGCTGTTTGTCGTGCCTTGCCTGCACAACCCGACAGCGATCACGCTGTCCAAAAACAGACGCGACCGCATTGTGGAAATCGCGCGGCGCCACAGCATGCTGATCGTCGAAGACGACGTGTACCGCCCCCTGGTAGACGACGCGCCGCCAGCGTTCGCCGAACTCGCCCCGGAGCGCACCATTTATGTCACAAGCATGTCCAAGACCGTGGCACCAGGACTGCGCTATGGCGCGGTCTTCGCACCCGGCGCCATGGTGGCCGACATCGCCGCGATGCAACGCGTCGCGTGCTGGAGCATCAGTCCTCTGAATGCATTGATCGCGACTCGCTTGATAGAAGACGGCCTGCTGGCGCAGATCATTGGCGGGCAGAAGGTCGAATTGCAGCTGCGCCAAACACTGCTACGCGAATGTCTGGATGGCTTCGACGTACAAACCGGCGATATGTCGACACATGCCTGGTTGCGCTTGCCGACGCCGTGGCGCGCCAATGCCTTTGTGGCCATCGCCCGCGAACGGGGTGTCGCCGTGCTGGCGGCAGATGCATTTGCCATTGGCCAGCATGCCGTGCCACATGCCGTCCGCATCAATGTGGCGGCAGCGCGCTCGCGCAGCGACCTGCAGCGGGGACTTGAGTTGCTGGTCGAGGTGATGCGCAGCGCGGAACGGCATGTGTCGAATCGCATCTGAAGCAATGCGATGAGTACCACCCCCAAAGTGGAAATTGCGATCGTCGGCGCCGGTGTGATCGGCCTCGCGACAGCCCTGCAATTGACCGATGAAGGTGCCGAAGTAGTGCTGATTGATCCCAACCCGCCTGGCTCGGGCGCGTCGTTTGGCAACGCTGCCACGATCGCGAGCTATGGATGTATACCAGTAGGCACGCCGCAAATCATATGGTCTTTGCCCCGCCTGCTATTCGATAGCGAAAGCCCGCTGTCGCTGCCGCCGTCTGCCCTTTTGTCATTGATGCCATGGCTTCTGCGCTTCGTGCGCGCATCCACATTTGCCGCAGCATCGGCCAGCGCGGCAGCACTGGCGCCGCTGTTGGCCAAAGCCGCTCCAGCCTGGGAACGCCGCTGGGCCGCGCTGCAGTGCGAAGCTCTGGTTCGGCGCGCCGGGTGTTTGTATCTCTATCGCAAAGCACCGTCCCCGCACGACTTCGACTTTGCATTGCGATCACGACATGGTGTACGGCAAGAGCAACTATCGCCAGCAGAGGTTGCACAGCTGGAGCCAGGTTTGGCGCCTCTGGTCCGACACGGCATATTCTTTCCGGACGCCATGCACATCGACTCGCCTGCATCGCTCATGGCAAGCATGGCGGCCGCACTCGAAAGCCGTGGTGTGCGGCATCTAAAGTTCCGTGCAGTCGGTCTGAAGGCCGAAGGCGCAGGTGTCAGACTCGAACTGCAGCACGACGGACAGCCGCAGTTCTTGCAGGCACGGCAGGTAGTGGTCACCGCGGGCGCGCATTCACTCGACTTGGCACGGCAGGCGGGCAATGCCGTGCCGCTCGACACCGAGCGCGGCTACCACGTGGAATACGAGATGGATGCACCGCTGGTGGGGCGCCCGGTGTGTCCTGTCGAGCGCGGCATCTACGCCACGCCCTTGCAGGGCAGGCTGCGTGTCGCGGGCACCGTGGAATTTGGTGGTGTCGTACGCCCTGCCAATCCCCGGCGCTGGGCTTTTCTCGACCGCGGTGCACGCGAGTTATTTCCTGCCCTGCCCCGTCCTGCATCGCAGTGGCTGGGCTTTCGTCCTTCGATGCCAGATTCAGTACCGGTGATTGGACGGGCCAGCGGCATACCTGGTGTGATGCTGGCTTTTGGCCATGGCCATCTAGGCCTTACCTTGGCGGCAGTCACAGCAGATCTGGTCGCGGCCGAACTGCTAGGGCACGCCAGTCCCAGTTCAGCGACGTCGATCGCTGCGTATTCTCCGCAGCGCTGGCAGCACTAAATGTAGTCAAGCAATTTTCGTGAATTCTGAACTGAGTAGCGTTTCGAACGCCTGGTGGCTCGTAACATATTGCTTCAGCCACCTGCAGTGTTGGCGCCAACTTCAGAATGATCAGCACGCCAGTAGTTTGATGACCACCCGAAATCCTTGCAGAACTAAGCTGGATAAACCTTCCTGGCGAAAAAGAGCGGTTTTTTGAAATTGGTACAAGCGTGCCCAAATGGTCAATTCAAAGTCGGCGTCAACAGTCGTGATCGTTCATTGTGGCGGAGCGTACCCCGCTTTCGTACATAGTGAGGATTTTCGTCAGCGGGAGCGGTGGCGACACCTCTGCCAGGAGCTCCGAACTGCCACCAGGATAGGAGCCCATCGAAGGCTCTAGTGACCCCATGCGTTGATTTAGATGGATAAGGTGGACGGCCGTTTCAGGCTGATAGCGGCAGTCCGCCAATGCATTTGCTAACGTCGGCTTGCTCGCAGAGCGGACATTTGAACGATAGAGGCCACTCAGCCACGAGCTATGGATTCAGCCTCAGCCTCTGCACGCGCTGCGAAAAACCAGCCAATCTTGATGAGGCTCAGCGAACCGGTGCTGATGCCCACCAGAACGGCGATGTAATTGCCCTTCAAGCCGCCGGCGCTACTTTTGCGGTCTGCGGCAACACGAAGACGCGCTCGCCAAAAACTGACATCAAGCACCAGCGGCTATCGAAAGTAAAGCAACTCTCTAGTTGTTAAATATCCATTGCTGGGTGGTACTGCCTGCATTGCAGGTCCACATTTGCAAAGGTGTACCGTTGACCGTTCCCAGCGCGGTCACATCCAGACAGAAGCCCTGGCTGGTGACGGTGCCGTTGGCGTTGAACGTCCATTTCTGGTTTGTCCCGCCGTTGCAGCTCCACAAACCGACTTTTGCGCCGTTGCTGGCCGTTCCGCCTTGCACATCCAGGCAACGGTTGCCGTTAGCTTGCAACTCGCCGCGGGCGGTGCGCACCAGCGTTTGATTCTGGCCGCCGTGGCAGTCCCATAGTTGTGCCTGCACACCCTCGTCGGTTCGGTTGTTGGGGATGTCCAGGCAGCGCCCTGACAATGTGTTGAACAGGTTGCCGCCATTGGTGCCGGAAATACTTTGCACGGTGATCGCATCCATGTCGGGTGCCCAGCCGCTGGCGCTGCCGAAGGTCAAGGTATTGGCGCCTTTGGCCAGTGACAGCATTAACGAAACGGTGCCAGGCGTGCTCCATGAACCGGTGGGTGGAAAAGACACCACGGTGGATTGCTGGCTGTTGACCTGCAGGGTCGCGCGGCGTGCCACAGTGTCGCCATTCACATAGGCAATATTGGCCAGCTTGACGCCAGGGTCAGTGGCGGTCACATTTTTATACGCCAACGTGGCACCATTGCCCACGTAGCCCACCCGCTGGGTGCCCGAGCAACTGGAGCAGGACGTGCGGGCCGCGGTGCCGGTCAGCACATTGCTGGTGGACTCCGCCTCATAGGTGGTGGTGGCACCCTCAGTACCCACGACGCTCAGCAGAATGGACCCATTGGCGGGCACCGTGGCCGTGTACGAGGTGGCAAAACTGCCGCTATTGGCACTGGCCCAGATGTCCCGTACGCTGGCTGAAGCGGTGGTCAGCCCGATGTCGGCCCAGCGCACGGTCATGGGAGCACTGGCCGCAGTGCGGTTCAACAACACCACGGCGCGCCGCCCGGTACCGCTGAGAACCCGGCTGTAGACCTGTAGGCCCATGCTGTCCTCGGCAACTTTCACGCCCTGCAAGCCACGTGCGTCCTGGTTGATGGCGATGACTTCGGAGTTGGTCAGTATGGCTTTGGTGGTCGCATTCATCTTGGTGAGGTCATTGCCCGCCATGAAGGGGGAACCGCCAATCAACCACAGGTTCATGTGGGTACGGCTTTCCGCATCGGTCAAGTCCACACCACCCGCACCATGTGCCACGCCATTGCCGACCATCAGCATGTCCAGATCGTTATAAAAGCCGGTGTGGTGGGCAGAAGGATGCAGGCCTTTGTCAAAGTTGACCAGCGCTTTTGCCAAGTTGGGTTTGAGGATCAATTGCGACAGCGGAACGACAGCGTTGCCCGCTACGCCCGCGGGCTTTTCCCAGTAAACGAGATCGTCACTGGTACGCCACATGGGGGCCAGCCCCGGAGCCCAGTTCCACGGCTCCTGGCGGCCCCAATTGCAGATCGATAACGCCATGGCGCGGCCGGTGACGGCGGTGGCATCGGCAATGGCTTTGCTGATCTTGGTGTAGGCCTCCACGGGATCGAGCACCGTGTTCTGGTAGCCCGTGCCACCGCCGCCACACCAGTCCACCTTGACGAAGTCGAAGCCCCACTGCTGGAAGAGCGTCGCGTCTTGCAATTCATGGCCACGCGTGCCGGCGGTATAGCCGTCCGATTGCGGAGCGGTGGTGTTGAAGTAGCCGCAGCCGCTCACACCTGCGTCGGTATAAATGCCGGCTTTCAAACCCTTGCTGTGGATATAGTCGGCGACAGCTTTCATGCCACCCGGCCATAGGGTAGCGTTTACAACCATGTTGCCCGATGCGTCGCGTTGGCCTTGCCACCAACCTTCATCGATATTGAAGTACGTATAGCCTGCATCTTTGAGGCCTCCTGGCGCAACGTAGGCGTCCACCTGCTGTTTGAGCATGTCGAAATTGAAGCCGGTGGCAAAAGCATTCCAGGTGGCCCAACCCATGGGCGGCGGCGGCACCTTGATCTGGTTGGCGGTGACTGTGGCCGATGCGATGGATGCGGCCATGCTGGCCACGGTGAGAGCCAAAAGTTGGACTGTACGCCGCAATGGATGGGATGTTGTGTGCGTTCCGAAGCCATGCGGTGGTGCATTCAGGCATGCAGCGGCCACGCGTTGTGAAAAACGAATCCTCATTATTTGTCTCCTATGCGGTTTTTATATGCATGTTGCGTATGGACGGCAGAGGCTCTGATGCTTCTTCCGTCGCATTCAACGTATGCTGTTTAGCTACAAGATGGCGGATAACCATCTTGCAGGTGCGCGGATCGTAGCCACGACGGAGATTCCGCACCAATAACGTATTGAGTCACTGACATACCAAAATGATGATCAGGGTCATTGCAAGCGCTCATCGCACATTAGACTAAAGTTGGCCTCTCAACATTGCGTGCGTGTCGGAAGGCATGGCCATGCTATTGCCCAGAGCCGCAGACTTTCAGCTGCTTCCCAGCAAGCTTCACGCTTCCGCTCATATTGGGACACGGCAGTACGCCCGCATTGTTTATCGTTGGGCCAATGAAATTGGCATTGATACAACGGAGTGTTGACGCCAAGTGCAGAATGCCCAGCATCGCCAGTAATTTGATGACAACCCCGAGTCCTTGTAGAGCGAAGCTGGACGCGCCTTTCCCGATATATGCGACCTATCAGTTCGGCATTGGCACAAGCGCCCTGAACTGGTCAATTCAAGGTCAGCTGCAACAGGATTTGGGGCCGCCCCAGTGGCCTCGAAGCGGCCATCTCAAATAGACGGATGGCAGACCCTCTCCTCAGTCTGCGTGTCCTTCTATCACCGTCCGCCAAGGATATTTCAGCGCGGTAGTCTGTTGTGATGAGAGCAGACCGGGAGCGCCGTAGGCCATCGCTGCATGCAAAAGCGCATTGGTTGCCCCCTGCCAAGGGGTTTGCAGTTCTCCCTCTCCGTCCGCATTGACGCAAATTGCGGCTGGGCCACTCACCATTTGTGCGCGATTGTGCATCTTGGAATACACCAGCGAAAGGGCGTAGCCAACAGGTGAGACCGTAGGCCCAACTCTGATTTGCAAAGTATTTCGGTGGTCAGCATCAAGGTAGACCGACTGTTTGTCTACTTCAGCAAGCCAATTCCCCCAAGCGGTCGCATAGATTTCAGACGATGATGGCTTGGTAACTTCCGCTAATGCAAACGCCTCATCGAGCGTAAGCGTGTCAATCTTGACAAGGATTTCCGCGACGTTCTCTCCATGAGTACCAAGAAGGAGTAGCGCCGGCAACTCCGCGACCACCGTAACTGCGACAGCCCTCGTGTAGTTAGCGTACGACATTGGTTGCTCACTGGCCGTTTCGAGAATCTCAACACGAAACAGCCGTCCGGGCCATCTAGCAACCGACACGTTGTCCAAAGAGCGATGCACAACTATCCAAGGCGGTTCAGTACTGGGATTTCGAATAGTGGAACCAACTTCGGCGTCACGCATACCGGTGGTCTCTGCGTCGGTGACGTAGACGAAGCCTTCTAAATTAGGCTGAGTTTCCAACGTCGGCATGCTGGGTCGCATGAAGGCTTTGAGGCGTTCGAGCATTCGTTAGCGTGGAGAAGGGGAGGAATAAAACGACGCAGCGAGCGTCTGGTTCTGGCCGATAGTACCTGTTCGCACCACATTTTCGGCCGGCTGCTTTCGCTGCATTGCAGCCATTGGCGAAGCCTACCTGCGCAGTTTTTATGTCAAACAAGCCTAGCCAGTATGGAGCGGACCGATGGACACCAAGCGGACAAAACCGAAGCCAGGACACCGGGACGCAGCGGTAAACAGGCCCGGGAGTATGGTCGTTTCTCCCCACGCCATGCTGGCGTGGGGCCGGATTCCGTCGCGTAGCAAGGCCGAAATCATCGAGGCCCTTGAACATGCGTCGCCTGTCAGCGATGCCAACATCCAAATTTTCAAAATAGATACCCAACTGCTCAAAATCCGAAACATGTCGTCCGGTTCTCGGGTCGTTTATGAGCATGAACAACAAGAACCGTACAACCGTCGAGACCAAAGCAGAACAGGAGCGGTGCGATAGACGCAGGCCCGCCGGCGATGGCGGCGAGTAACTGTTAATATCGCCATGTCAATCTACCGCGTCCCACACCAAGCAATCAGAGCTGAAATGTCGTGCGGTAGATGGACATTCAAAGACCGGCTCGGTACCGAGCGACCGGGTTCATGAAGACATGCAGGCATGCAGCCTACGTCCATTCTCGGGCTAGTGCTGCAAGCACAGGGAAGTCGGCCAGGTGATGTGTAGACCATGCCAGATGGTGGGGTTTATGTCTGCTGGCCCTCCAAGCCTGTTGGCACGCTGCGCCCACCGTACCAACTGCCACGGACCCAGCTCTGCCAGTCCCATGCATAGGCCGCGCTCTCCACTCCGTGCACGACGGGACACTGGGAGCCGTACAAAGCGCCCGAGAACTGATCCCGCCAGGGCTGTGGGATGTCGTTCAGGTCCACATAGAAGGGGCGTCCTTCGTGGTCGTGCACCGGCACGGCTGCAATCAATTCATCCCGGGTCATAGAACATCTCCAGCTCCAGTGGTATCCACTGCCGAATCAGCCATTAACGTGTACGCTCCTATTCTGATTGCTCTGACTGCATAGTCCAGCCACCATGCGCCTCCACATATTGTCAGACCTGCACCTGGATCACGCCACGTTTTCCATGCCGGATGTTGAGAGCGATGTCCTGGTGCTCGCTGGCGACATCTTGTCCCCAGGCCACAGGGCGTCGATCTGGGCAGCACGCCCTTCCGTCAACCTGGGGCGGCCAGTATTGCAACTCGGCGGTAACCACGAGTTCTACGACCAGACGCTGCAGCCGGAGCGTGCTCGAATGGCGGAGACTGCCGAGCGGACCGGCGTTCACTTGCTGGACCGCAGCTCGGTGGTGATAGATGGTGTGCGCTTCCTGGGCTGCATGCTGTGGACCGACTACCAGGTGCCTATCCGGGACTACGACGGGCAGCTGCGCAGCGACGCCCAACAGGGCATGATGGCTTGTGCCCGGACCATTGCCGACCATTTTTGCATCTCGGTCAAAGACGACAAAGGCTCACGTCTGGTGACGCCTTTGGATCTGCTGCAAGAACACCTGCTGGACCGGCGCTGGTTGCAGGAACAGTTGGCGGTTGAATTCGACGGGCCCACCGTGGTGGTTACGCACCATGCACCGCATCCCCTGTCGATTGCGCCACGGTACGCCGATGACTGGGTCACCACCGGTTTTGTGAATGCGCTGCCAAATACGTTTTTTGAGGTGCCCAAACTCTGGATCCATGGCCATACCCATTCCCGGTTTGACTACCAGGTCGGCAACTGCCGGGTGGTGTGCAATCCGCGGGGATACCGGATGCGTGATGGGAGCTTTGAGGTTCCGGAGTTTGAGCCTGGGTATGTAATTGAGGTGTCTCCATACGTTTGATTGCCCCACGACAGCCCAGAAGTTTTGTACATGAATACCAGCAAGCACTAAGTGCAAATTTAGGCCAATTAAACCAACCAATCTGATCCAAAGAAGCCACCCGTACGATCTCACACTACCTCATACGTAAGTCAGAAAAGGGCTGAATTGAGTCATTCCTCACCGACAGTCCGAGCGTCCGCTATGCCTATCACAAGACGTTTTACAAGCAGCGGTTCGTATGACTACAGTGCAACCGAAGCCGGCCACTCGGTCGCTTGGGCTGAGCAAAGAGATGTTCTTCCTTCAGTAGGCGCTCAGTACAGAGCGTTAGCCTCCGATCGGCTCCGACACGGACATTGAGACAAATGGATATTTCCAACACCGCGACCCGCAGCCCCTAAGGGCAGTGGATGTTGGGGCGCAGTGTGCTGACAGCATGGACCACAGCCGGGGACATCAATCCGATTGGCGGCGAACTTCAATGTCGACGATATGGCGAGGCGTCCGCCCAAGCCGAGGATCGCCGCTAGCGATGGCAACGATGCCGTCCTGCTCGTCGCCGGCCCACAGGCCGACAAGGTCGTGCAGGAAGAAGTCTGCGTAGGAGCGGCTCGCGTCCCGCACCTGCATCGCCACGACGGTGGCCTTGCTCGTGTGCAGTTGGGTCAAGTTCCTGACCAGCCGTGCCGGAGCGACCCAGAGCCTCAGGTGAGGCGCAGCCGGCGTCGTGAATAGGTAGTAGGCGTATTCGGACTGCTTGAGTATGTCCTCGCACTGCTGTAGGTCGACGCGTATTGTCGAACTGAAGCCCCTCCCCGACTCGGTGCCGCTGCGCTTCTTTACCTGCACCAGGGTGGCCCGCTGGATCACCGTTTCGCCCTGGTCCACGATGCGGGTCAGGAACAGCACATCTGCCCCCAGCGGAGCGCCAACATGCGTGCTGGCCCCTTCCTCCCGCTTGGTGGGCTGGCGCACTCTCACCGACAGACTCGGATACTGTGCCCGCGTAGTTGCCGAGAGCTGGCGCAACTGGCGGGTCGCTTCGTCCGCCGCCTCCTGAGTCATGGCAAGGAGGCGCGCCGTATGGACTTCTTCGTCCTCTCCCCAGGTCGCCGAATACTCGCTGCAAAACTCTCCCTCGATTCGGCTTAGCTCCCGATGGATGACCCGCTCTACGGACGGGTCGCCCAGCCAGGTTTGGGCGCCGACGCTGGGTAGCGCCGTGGCGTCCTCACCCTGGCCTACCAGCCCCTCCAGGTCCAGTGCCCCCTGAATGGACCGCACCAGCCCCTTGGCCCTCAGCTGCACCTGCCTTGGGCCAGAGCTGGCGAGTCCATTCGCAAAAGCCAGGTGATCCTCGTCATCCATCAATCGGAGAAGCACCGGCTCGACTTCGGCGAACGCCGTCTGCTCGAGCCAACGGCACGCGAAATCGAGGAGACCCTGGGCCAGCTCTGGCTGCCCCCTTACTTGGTCGAACAGATCTTGCCGCCAGGCCTCACGGGCGGCAGGGCCTAGTCGGCTCCACAGCACCTCCTGGTACCCCGCCCCGGATGGCAATTCCCGGAGGCTTGCAGTAACGCTTTGCTGGCCAGACTGCGCTGGGTCCCCGAAGTCGTGCCAGGCCGCGGCAAGCGCGAGATCCGAGGGCATGGTGTCCGCCAACAACGTAGCAAGCGCCGAGCAGGCGTTGGCAACGCATTCCTTGAAATTGTCTTTCTTCTCTGTCTTCGGATTGATTTTCCAGCGCACAAACAGGCTGCGCACATCGTCCGCCACGATCGCGCGGCAATATTGGATCAGCCGAGAAAAGACTGTCGGATCGGCTCGATCAAGAACCTGCTCGCAGGCCCATCGGGACGCCTGCACCGTCGGCGAATTCGCAAACAGCGAGAAGACGAGATCAGGCACTTTGCAGCCTGAATAGCCCGGGAGCATGCCAACATGGGTCTCCAGGTAGTCGCGTACATGCTGCCAATGCTGCTTGACCAACTGCTCGAAGGCCCAGTTATTCTGGTCGTGGCCGGGATCGACTAGTTGAAGGCCATCGATGCAATTGTCCTGCGACGTATTGGCCACTAGCGCCGCCATGATCTCCCGATCGTCCAAAAAACGATACCGGTCATATGAATTGGCATCAAGCAGCCAGCTCACCCATTTCGCACGGGGCGAGATCTCCGCCAGGATAGTTTCGCGCAAGGCCCGGGAGTCGCCTCGAAGCACGTCCTCCCTGAAGGCCTCCTCAGCAGACCGGTAGGCATTCTGGCCCACGATGGAAGATGAATCCTTGATCCCAGTGGATCCGTGACCGAGGATTGCTAGGGTCAGTGCTATCGGCCCCTGCCATGCAGCGTCCCTGAATTCGAACACAAAGTGCTCGCGATCGGTTTGCGAATTCCATGGGCAACGCGAAGCAACGCTTATGTTCTTGGCAGGCAGGTGGGCATAGTCCAGCCGAAGTATGCCCTCGCGGACGTCAAAATAGCGTCCCAGGTGATTGACGAGCGGCGGAGCCCAATCGGCCAGCAGGATGCTGGCAACTGCCAGTTCATTGTCGAAGCTAATCTTCTCGCTCAAGTTGTTCTCACTTTCTCCACAGCTGGCGCTGCCTGTCCGATACCGGTATACGGGCACCGGCGAACTGCGGCACGCTGGCCCAGTGAATTTCGAAAAATCCACCGTGGCACCGACGGCGCAAAGGCCAACGGGCCGGGTGCTTTCGCATACGGCCAGTCGTTCCTCACTCAAGTCACTCCCACTCGATTGTCAACTTGCGAGTGCGCCCAGAGCAGCATAAGGTATCGAATTAGCCATGTCCAATGCTTTGGGGCGGGGTGGGCTTTCGAAAGAGGAACTTGAAGATCTGGCCGGAGCAGAAGCAACTCGACTGCGCAAGCAGTACCTTGCGCAGGACATCAGCTTCAGCTTTGAGACGGTGTTTTCAGATCCGGCGATGGACAAAGCGCGCTTCATGGAAGAGGCCCGCCAGCGCGGCTATTTGGTGGTTCTGCTGGCGATCGGCTTGACGTCGATTGAAAAATCCAAGGAGCGCGTGGCCACACGCCATGCAAGAGGCGGACACAACATCCGCGCCGAAAAGCTGGAACAGCGCTACGGCCGTGTCTTGCGAAATTTCGCACTCGGAGCTAGCGCCGCCTCTCTGGCGATTTTTCTGGACAACAGCGAAGACTGCGATGAGGATGTACCTGGTGCCTACTGGGACATCGCCTTCATGGAGGGCGGAAGCCTAGTGTGCAAAGTGGAGTCACCTCCAGCATGGTGGCTAGAGGTTGAACGCATCCGGTCGGAACATTAGCAGGCCGTGTCGCTTGGCCACGCCAAGCGAGAGCCCGATGCCAGAGTTTGACAGCCACACAGCTCTAGGTCACTGGACTGCCGCTAGTCGGGTAGACAACCTATCTCTATCTGCAAGCTACTTCATTCTGGGAGGTTGCGAGTCGAGACTATGAACACGGATACTTCAGACGCGAATGGCAACTTTCGAAGGACGTCAAGAGTACCGACTTGGTTCAGCTCTCAAGCGGCTGCTTGTTAGTGTCACTCCAAAACTGACCAGCTAAACCGCAAAGATGAAGCTGGCAATAGCTGGACCGACCACGGCAAGCGACCTGGCTGGTTCAAGATGGCCCTGGAAGCAGGTAAGACGGCGGAAGACCTATTGGTTAAACCATAACCGACCTGAACTACCCAAGCTTTGAGACTGCGCTAGCCACATCTAGATGTGGCCCCGCCCGGTAAACTCGGCGCCGCATGATCCAGAAGAAGTCTAGTAAGCGTAGAAGCTCTAAGTCCAGCCCTCGTCACACCCAGAATCCTCCCTCCGCGACGGTACGTCGTTTTGGCGTCGCGCTGGTCACTGCAGCGATCATTGCGTTTCTGACCACCAGCTGCGGTTTGCAGCCGACAGCGTCCGGACCACGTACAGAGCAGAGCCGTGACGCAACAACATCTTCCCGGTTTGCCGCCTGCCCGCAGTTCTTCGCCAATGGGATTGCGCCCATAGCTCCAGGCATTCCCCAGCAGCGCGAACTGTGCTACGAGGGGTTTGCAGTGCTGCACAACGGCAATACCCGTACGCCCGCCTTTGTGGCAGAGCGGTTGAATCGCCAATTGCTGCTGCAGGCCCGTGGGCAAAAGCGTACAAACCGATTCTTTGCGGATGCACGCCTCCCCCTGGCCGAGCGCGCTGAACTCAGTGACTACAAGGGATCAGAATATGCCAAAGGGCATATGGCGCCTGCAGCCGACATGTTCAATCCGACAGCCATGGCACAGTCTTTCAGCCTGGCCAATATAGTTCCGCAGAACCCAAAACATAATTCTGGCGCCTGGGCAAAAATTGAAGAAGACACACGTGCCTACGTCATGCAAGCACAAGGGGATGTGTACGTCATCACTGGTCCGGTGTTTGGTCCTGGAAGCCCGGTGATTGGCACCAACCAGGTGCGCGTGCCTACGCACTTGTTCAAGCTGGTCTACGACGCCACAACGCAGAGGGCATGGGCCCATTGGCAGCAGAACTCGGCGGAAACGCGTCCAGGGCAACCCATCAGCTACGGTGAGCTGGAGCAACGCACTGGGATGGAGTGGCTGCCCGGTGCGGCACTCAAGTGACGTTCAAACTTGCCTCGGACGTGAAAGTTCAGATGGGCAGCCCAGACAAATCAACGCCGAGGTATGCACCCACTACCGGCTTATAGCGCAGCTTCTGCCATGAGTTGCTTGCCGCTCGGGTAGGTTGGTTCCTTGGCGCCACGCTCTTCCAACCAGTGGGTACCCTTGCCGAACTTTTCTATTCCCAGGTGGAGGAGTTCTTCGTATTTCTGGCGGTTTTCTACTGTGTCTGGTACCCAGTCATAACCCTGCCAGTGTTCACCTTGGGTCAGGCTGATGACACGCATTCGATACAAGCGAATCTGTTTCATTGCATCTCCTTTCACGCGGGTGGACAGAAATTACAACGGCAGCGAACATGGTGCTTTGTACCGCATTTCCGGGTTTCAGGAGAGGCTCATACGAAAGGTTTACTTGGCGCCCGCGCAGTTGCTACTGACAATCCCAAATTGACCAGGGGGCCATGGAAGTCCGCAATGAAAGATGGAGGTTTGATATGAATGCACCAACCCCGCCGACCAATTTCCGGTCGTGGCTTGACTACGCCGTAGCCACCATGGACGCCCAAAGGGCGCGCATGGACCGTATCTTCAGTGAGAACGACTCGCCATCTCCATCCCAGGACGATATCCGGGCTGCAGCCCAGGAGGAACTTGAACACCTCAGATGCATAGCAAACTTACCAGGGCTGCGCATGCTGCATAACTGGAAGATGGCCCTTTCGCAGAGACTGGGGCGCTCCGCCGAAGATATTCTTGAAAACAGCCTGGTAGCAGCAGACTTCCCCGATGGGAGTGTCCGTGTCCAATTCAAGGATGGCTCCGATCTGAGGTTTCAGCGGGCGTTTTACGTGGGTGCAACACCCGCTGAGGGGATCATTTATCGCGTCGCCGTGTTTACGGAGGATTGCGGGTACCACGAGTTCTGGATCGGCCCAGGGGACCGGATTTCGGCAACATCCACATCTGGCGCGCACTACACGCCCTCGGACGAAGACGTGGCATGGGATTCCATGGTGCCAATCGGCCGTGAACTGGGAAGCCTCGACTTCGACAGACTGATGGAAGAAGATGCGAAGAAGTTTGCGTCAGATTTGACCCGCTGGATCCTGCACAGCAGCGCCGCCCATGGGGCGCTGCAACTGGATGAAGACGAGGCATCCGACGCACGCAATGTTCAGCGCGCATTGCATGGGCTTGGGCAAGACGTTACTGTCGACGTCGCCGCTGCGGTGTGGAAGCAATACTCACAATCATTGGCAGCTAGTTGGATGTCAGGCGCGGAAACGGTTCAGTCTGCCGCCAGAACCCTGTATCTACATTGCCCCAGAAATAAGTGGGACCATGAACCCTTGAGTGGCGGCTGACTAGCCGCCTACATCGTAAGAGCAGCCCGCCTGGACGCTGGTATGGGGAGTCGTCGTATTTCCATACTCGATACGTAACGGGTATTGCCCGCTACAGCTGTTGCCGCCGACCGAAACTGTCAAGATTCAAGCGGCGCCAACAAGTTGGCACTTGGTCAATCCGCTGTTACCCGTCACGCCAAAAGCCACTGCCGCAGCTGTCCTTGAATCTCTGGCGATGACACGCCGGTTCGGCCATCGCAGACGATCAGCTCCGTCGGCGCAGGCTTGGGGAATTCGGACGGCATATCGTCCAGAATGCAAAAGTTGCGCACCTCGGGGTGCGAGGATAGCCAACGTTGAATAGATGGCCAGCGCGCCAAGCCAGGATCGGTCACACCAAGGCATATAGGCGCGGCGGTGCCCAAGCGTTGCACTAAAAAACTTGCCGGACTGGACTGCCGCGCCGAGGCGTGGATGACCAACCGCACGTCGCCATAGCCTTCCAATAGCTGCAGCAACTGGGGCAGCCAGACAAATTGCCGCATCGTGGTGGCCGGGCCACTGGTTGCATGCAGCACGCCGTCGAAGTCGAGGAAGATGATTCTCATAGGTAAACAGGGGGCATTGCAACCAGAATTCTCGCCGCCTCTGCGGCTATATCCATCACGGCTCGGCGCAAACTGGCTGGACCAGCTTGCTGCACGGCCTATCGACTGCCGGTTACCGGGATGCGCCCTCCTCCGCTGTATCGGCATGCGCTCGCCGTTTGGCCACATAGGCGAGCAGCACGAAGACAGATCCTACGGCCACAGAATCTAGGGCCCACTGGCCTCCAAGTCCATCGACCTGTAGAAGCCAAGCCCCGGCACCGGTGCCGACCATCAGCCATCCTGCATTCCAGAATGCGGTGCGGACTTTTTCGAGGGAGATATGGAGCACGAGCAGTTCCTGTGGGTGATGTGATGGGAATGTGGAAAGGTTCTTGTGTCCTGAAGCAATTTGCAGGAGGCTTGATATGAGGATTTTCTCTCCTTTCCGTACTATGACCAGGTGGGGTGGCATTCCTACCCAGGCCTCTCGGATCGGCAGCGTGTCCACCCGTCTGGCAGCGAGTTCGGCAGTCGGGCAGGCAGCCAAATTGTGAATGTGTCCTGTTCCCCCAATCCGCAACCTGTAGCTTTCACGTTGACCTTGATCGGCATCAAGCACATCGCGCGTTGGGGCATGCTGGAATCGCTAGGTAGCCATTTGAATTGCACCAGCGGTACGGTGAGCAGGTCGCCGGAAGCCAGCCGTACGGGACGTGGGGGATCATGTTGCTGGGTCCCTGACATATCCGGGGTCCACACAAATGCCGGCGCCTCGTTAGATGAGGAGTTAAGGCGGATGTTCTCTACGTAGCAAACACGTCCGCCGCGGTTCAACACCACAAGCGCCACAGCTTTGCCCATATGTCCTGTGATTTAGTCAAACCTTGCCAATTTGTCCAGTATGCTGAACAAATGAACGGTGTCGGACTCGCTGCCTGAGGTCTGCGCATGTCTGCATGCCAGTGGTGATTCACATCAAACCTCCTGCTAATTGCTTCAGGACACAAGGGCATGCGGACAGGACAACAGCACCTGCTTACTTTATTTTGCTATTGTCATGCAATCCATTGCGACATTCATTTACATACTCATCCAGAGTAATTGGATTATTTTTTGCATCCACTATTAAATTTTCTGGAATAGAAAAATATACCTCATAGTCGCTTTGTCTACTCATGGTTGGCTGCATGAAAGAGATGAAATACTTTCCTGTTTCACTATCAACCCCAACGCTAAACTGCAATTCTCTTGATACGAACTGGTCTATGAATCTCGGCATTTCAGTTTCCATCCTTAATGACAGTTGTTTTTAACATTTCTGGAGTAACTTTGGTTGCATCTATGACTGCCTCAAGGGTGCCATTTGGTAATTTACCACCAGGTATCCATTGCGGGTTAGCTCCGGCCTCATTTCCAGAAGGGATCCTTAGTCCTGCTTGCGACGGATTAGCAATATCAATTCGTATCAATGATGCTCCCTGCAGTTGAGATTCTGGAATGCCTAAATATTTGGCAATTTTTGCTGGGTCACCATTTGTAATTTTCATAATATCGTCAACCTCTGATTTTGGCATAATAAAAGATGTGCCGTCTGTTTGGCCCATTCCATATTTATTATAAGAAGTGTCTAGCATTATTCGAGAGGCACCATCAGTGTATTCAGCAAGGTTCTTTTCAATATATTCGGCAGTTAAATAAGTTGATGGGTCGGCGCGCTGTCCAATGGGTTTTTGTAAAACATTTTGGAAAATGTCGCTGGAACTTACTCCTGGCTTCAGTTCAACATTGCCTCTGTCCAGCATTGAAGCAAGAACCTGGGGATTTGGAATTTCCGTAGGTTGCCCTCTAAATGAACTCCTGTTCAAGCTAGTAGAAAGTGAGTCATTTTCAGCATTGAAGTTGTTTTCAACCTTCGTCTTCGCAGCATCGGCACTGGCAGTCTTCGTCGCCGCAGCAGCATCCGTTGCGACAACCGCGGTCTCCACCGCGACAGTCCTTAGCAGTTGTGTGGTAGCTGCGGCGCCGGCGGCTGTAGCAACAACTGTTGAGGATGTGTCAACGATATTCACCGTGCCAGTAAGACGGTCGCTGTTTGTATCGGCAGCCAAGGCGTTACTTGCATTGTTGACAAAGCCATTGCCCCATGCCTTGGTCGCGTCAATAGCGTTGCTGGTTTTTCCCGAGGGATCGGAGGCAAAGTCACTCACACCATCGACAGCCTTGACACCTAGTTTTGCGGTGTCCAGCAGCAGGTCACGATTCAATATCGTTGCATTTAAAAGTTGGGCGCTCCCTATCACCGTGTCGCCGGCGAACTTTTCCAGCCCCAGCCCGGCACCTAGCACATTGGTTGCAATTTGTTTGGCGGTTGTGGAGCCTTCCGCAGGTGCGTTCAATGCGTCCGTCGCGGCAGCACGCATCGTGTCAGCGGTATCGTTTGGAAAGGCGGGGGCCGTCAGAATCAGGGTGCCCGCTGCGGCCACCTTGCCAACGTCTCTGCCAACTGCCGTTGCTGCCTTAACGGTGGCATCTGCACCATGGGCCGCGTTGCTGGCTGCCTCCCCATATTGTCCAGCCTGCGCATACAGCAGTGCGGAAGTGGCATCCAGTATCGGCTGCGACTGCTGCATCTTCGCCTGCTGCTTCTCGGGAGTGCTTTCCCTAAACGCGTCGTATTCCAGCTGTTGCATGATCATCTGGTTCTTGCCAGACGCATCGGACACCACGTAGCTCACCGTGGCGCCATTGCTATCGACCAAGGTGGCTACTCCCCAGCCGTTGGCGATTGTTTCGGTCGATGCAACCTTGGTACCTTCCATCTTCAGCGTAGTGGTGCAACCGGTCAGGCTGGGGTTGTCTTTGCAGGCTGCCAGCTCTTTCTTGAAGTCGCTCAAATGCTGGCTCCGGTTATACGTATCCACCTCCTGCGCCGCGAGCATGGCCGTAGTGGCGTCATGCCCAGTGGCAGTAGCCAACACCATAGAGCCCAGCGCAGTCACCAGCTCCGCGTAC
>NZ_JBWKVR010000023.1:0-73299 GCF_059421805.1 Rhodoferax sp. GW821-FHT02C08 | reverse complement strand
CACACAACTGGATGAAACACCAGTATGGCGCATCTGAACCAAAATTCAAGTCTGTCTGAGGCAGGTAGCTAATCAGGAAAAACGGGGTTCCGTGCTCTATTTACGTACGCTTGGCGCTACTTATTTTGTAGTGTTTCCGGCGTAACCCGGTAGGCCCGCAGCATAAATATCGGGTGCTGGCGGTTTTCCCTAAAATCAAATGTATCAATACCTTACACAATCGAACATGGGGCAGACAATATTTACTTTGCGGTGAGAAAGCAAAGTAGTGCAAAGGCCGGATATGCGCATAAATTTCACAATAAAAGCACTGTTGACGCTGATGGGTATGGGCCTGGGGCCTATGGTTTTTGCCGCAACACAGGCCGGTTCTGCAGGCATGTCGGCTGGAAGCCCGGCGACTGCGGCGGCCTTGGATCTTCCGGTTGGCAACGATGCAGCCTCCGCCGAGACAGCGCGCAAATCTCCGGTCACCAAGACCGACGAAGCCCCTTCGGCAGCCCGTGCAGCCCCTGAAGCACCAGCCGCCGTGACGAACGCGAATGTCTCCATTGGCAAGCCTGCCAATGACGAGTCGATTAGCGCCGCTTACAAAGACCTGGTGAAGGCGACCGGCGCCCAGGATACCTACCAGAACCTGAGTGCCGACTTGAGCATGGAAAAAGCCCGCCAGGTGCTGGATGCGGGCAGCGAGGACGAAATCGATGCCGCGCGCAGGGCCCGTGCGAACAACGATGCATCTGCCGGCATGCGTACCGCTGGCCCGGCGCGCACAGAAGAGCAAATGCGCCAGGACGAGGCCCGTGCGTCCTTGTTGGCCGCGCAACTGTTGGACGAGGTGGCGCCCTGGGTGGGTGGTGCCGTGGTCCTGTATCTCTGCATAAAGATCGCGCGCTATTTTTTGCTGCGTAGCCGGGCGAAATCGTCTCGGCGGCGCAGGCACCGCCGCTCCATGGTCCGTTCCCGCTGAGTTCTCTACCTGCCCGTGTGGCTTTGTACCGTCGGCCGCATACAGGCAAGAGTACAATTCAGATGCAATTAATTCGTATTTGCATTTTTGTGGAGCGGGCATAGGGTCTGCACCCTTGGAATGCAGCTCCTACCCTCACCATTCTTTTCATGAAAATTTCCATTCCGTTTTTGGCACGCGCTGCGGCACTGGCAGTGGGTGTATTGGCGACGTCCGTGTGGGCGCAGGCGTCTGATCCGCTGGTGGTGTACAACGCCCAGCACGTCAGCCTGACCCAGGCCTGGGCCGATGGTTTCACCAAGGAAACCGGCATCAAGGTGATTTTGCGTAATGGTGGCGACAGTGAATTGGGCAACCAACTGGTGCAAGAGGGCGCGGCCTCCAATGCCGACGTGTTCCTGACCGAAAACTCCCCCGCCATGGCCCTGGTGGATGCCGCTGGCTTGTTCGCGCCGCTGGACCCGGCCACCCTGGCCCAGGTGCCTGCCAGCTTCCGTCCTGAGCACGGCCGCTGGATTGGCGTTGCAGCCCGCACCACGGTGTTTGTTTACAACAAGAAAAAATTCACCCCTGAACAGTTGCCCAAGTCCATGATGGACCTGGCCAACCCTAGCTGGAAAGGCCGTTGGGCCGCATCGCCTGCGGGCGCAGACTTCCAGGCCATCGTCAGCGCCATGCTGGAACTCAAGGGTGAGCCCGCGACGGCCGCCTGGTTGAAGGCGATGAAGGAAAACGCCACGCCATACAAGGGCAATAGCGTTGTCCTGAAGGCCGTGAATGCAGGTCAGATCGATGGCGGCATCATCTACCATTACTACCGTTTCGGCGACCAGGCCAAGACCGGTGAAAACAGCAACAACACCGCGCTGTACTACTTCCGCAACGAAGATCCGGGTGCTTTTGTCAGCATCTCTGGTGGTGGTGTGTTGGCTAACAGCAAGCGCCAAGCCCAGGCCCAGGCCTTCGTTAAATGGGTGACGGGCAAGGGCGGCCAGGAAATTCTGCGTACCGGTGACTCGTATGAGTATGCCGTGGGTTTCGGTGCCCCATCCAATTCCAAACTGGTGCCTCTGGCAGAGTTACAGGCACCTAAAGTCGAGCCTTCCAAACTGAATAGCAAAAAAGTGTCGGACCTGATGACCCAGGCGGGCTTGCTATAAAACTTAGTGTCCGTAGTACCTTCGGTTCTTCCTAGCGCGCCTGCCATGCCAGGCGCGCTGCCGCATTTCTTGCGCCGTATGCGGCGCTTTTCTGCGTCCTGGGTGGGTGTAGCGGCGGTTTTGGTGTCTTTGTTTGCGCTGTTGCCGCTGGGCTTTGTGGTCTGGGTGGCCTGGAACACGGGATGGGAGCTTGCTGCTCCGCTGGTGTTCCGCCCGCGCGTTGGTGAACTCTTGGTCAACACCGCCTGGCTGGTGGCCTGCACCGTTCCCCTGTGTGCGATCTTGTCCTTGGCGCTGGCCTGGCTGACCGAGCGCAGTGACCTGCCCGGCGCCCGCACCTGGGCCTGGCTGGCGGTGGCACCCCTGGTGGTGCCGGCTTTTGTCCATAGCTATGCCTGGATCACCGTGGCGCCCGGCCTGCATGGCCTGGCCGGCGGCATGCTGGTGTCCATCCTGGCATATTTCCCGTTCATGTACCTGCCCCTGTCGGCAGCGCTGCGCCGTCTGGACCCGGGCATGGAAGACGCAGCTGCATCGCTGGGCCTGGGGCCCTGGGCGGTGTTTTTCCGCGTGGTGCTGCCGCAGCTGCGCCTGGCCCTGTGTGGCGGTGGCCTGCTGGTGGGCCTGCATCTGTTGGCCGAATACGGCTTGTTCGTGATGATCCGGTTTGACACTTTCACCACCGCCATCGTGGACCAGTTCCAGTCCACCTACAACGGTCCCGCCGCGAATATGCTGGCCGGCGTGCTGGTGGTGTGCTGCTTCGCCCTGCTGGCGCTGGAGTCCGGCCTGCGCGGCAACGAGCGCTATGCCCGCGTGGGCACGGGTGCGGCCCGCATGCCCATGCGCGCCCGCCTTGGCCGCTACACCGTGCTGGCCTGGCTGCTGCCGGCCGTGACGGCCTTGCTGTCTCTGGGCGTGCCGCTGTTTACTCTCGGGCGTTGGCTGATTGCCGGTGGTGCGGCCGTTTGGCACTGGGATGTGATGGCCTCGGCCCTCGGCCAAACCTTGGCCCTGGCGGTGGCGGGCGGCATTTTGACCACGCTGGTGTCCGTGCCCATGGCCTGGTTGTCCATCCGCGCGCCGGGTCGTCTGCAGCGGCTTACCGAGGCTTGCAATTACTTGGTCGGCTCCTTGCCTGGCGTGGTGGTGGCCCTGGCTTTGGTCACCGTGACCGTGCGCGTGGCGTTGCCGATTTACCAAACCGTGTTCACCGTGCTGATGGCCTATGCGCTGATGTTTTTGCCGCGTGCCCTGGTCAGCCTGCGTGCGGGCATTGCCCAGGCGCCGGTCGAGCTGGAATACGCGGCGCGCAGCCTGGGCCGCTCGCCCGCGCAGGCACTGTGGTCCGTAACCCTGCGCCTGGCCGCGCCGGGTGCTGCGGCCGGCATGGCCATGGTGTCCCTGGGCATCACCAATGAGTTGACGGCCACCTTGCTGCTGGCGCCTAGCGGCACGCAAACCCTGGCAACGGCCTTCTGGGCTTTCAGCAGCGAAATCGACTACGCCGCAGCCGCGCCTTATGCGCTGACCATGGTGCTGCTGTCCATGCCTATGACCTGGCTTTTGTATGTGCAATCGAAACGGACCGCCGGAAGATGAGTTTTCTTGAATTGAATGCGGTGCGTAAAAGCTATGGCCCGGTGGTAGCACTGGACGGCGTGGACCTGCATGTGCCTGCCGGTAGCCGAACCGCCATCGTCGGGCCTTCCGGCTCAGGTAAAACCACGCTGCTGCGCCTGATCGCCGGCTTTGAAGCGCCTGACGCCGGCCGCATCAGCCTGGGGCGCCAGCAACTGGCCCAGGGCCTGCAATCCGTGCCGGCCCACAAGCGCGGCATCGGCTTTGTGCCGCAGGAAGGGGCTTTGTTTCCTCACCTCAGCGTGGCCGACAACATTGGTTTCGGCCTGGCCCGCAACGCGTCCGACCGCAGCCAGCGCATCACCGAGCTGATGCAGATGGTGACCCTGGACCCGGTCATGCTGTCACGCCGCCCGCACGAGCTGTCGGGCGGACAGCAGCAGCGCGTGGCTCTGGCCCGCGCCCTGGCCTTGCGACCACGCCTGATGCTGCTGGACGAGCCGTTTTCGGCGCTGGACACCGGTTTACGTGCCAGTACCCGCAAGGCCGTGGCCCAACTGCTGGGCGCGGCCGGTATCACCACCATTCTGGTCACGCACGACCAGGCCGAGGCCTTGTCGTTCGCCGACCAAGTTGCTGTGATGCGCGGCGGCAAGCTGGTCCAGGTTGGCGCACCCAATGCGCTGTATCTGCGCCCGGTAGACGCCGCCACGGCCCAGTTTCTGGGTGAAACCATTGTTCTGCCGGCCCAGTTGGCGCAGGGCTGGGCGACCTGCGCGCTGGGCGTGATCCCTGTGCACGACAGTGAACGCACCGGTTCGGCGCAGATCATGTTGCGTCCTGAGCAACTGCAGCTGACCCCGGTTCCGGCGGAACAGCTGGACCCAGACGCTGAAGCCTGCTGCGGCGTGGTGGAGGACATTGACTTCGGCGGCGCCCTGTGCGGGCTCACCGTGCGTCTGCTGGGCGAGGCGCAGGCGGGTACCGAGCCGCTGCTGGTGCGTAGCCCGGCCATCCACATTCCACCGCTGGGTTCTACCGTGCAAATTACCGTGATGGGCCAGGCCCACGTTTTTGCCAACTCCGTCACGGTATAAAAAACTTGTAAAAACTTTGTCAACCGATGCTTGGGACTGCTCGTTGTAGGTGCACAAGGAGTTTCCCATGACATCGATAGCCCACCCCACTGAATACAACTGGCCCTCTGACGACCGCGATCGTCGCCGGATGCCCGCACGTTAAAGTGCCTGCGACCCACCCCCCGGTGCCACGCCGGGCGAGCAGTGGGTTTGTAACAAAATCGGCAGCGCAAGCTGCCGTTTCCTATTGTAGGTAAAAATGGCTGCCAGCGCAGGTACTACCTGCGGTAGCAGCTGCATATTCCATAGCAGAACCGGGCTTGATTCAGCCTGTTGCATATCAAAAAAATGGCACCCCAGGGTGCCATTTTTTATGGATCCAATCAGTTGCTAGCCTATTGCTCTTCTTGCCTGTTTGGAGTGAGGCTTCCAAACCTGACTCTATAGAATGCCTCGGAAGGGAGTGCCCACCCAGGGCCCAGGGACTTGCCGTGCGCATTCATATATGAACAACGAAGAACAACAATTTCTCAACAATCTCGACAAACAGCTGTGGGATGCAGCAGACCGCTTGCGCTCGGCGGTCAATCCCAGCGAATACATGCACGTCGTCTTGGGACTTGTGTTCCTGAAGTACATCTCCGATGCCTTCAAGGAGCGCCGCTTGGAACTGGAAGCCGCCTTCAAAGACCCCGCCAACGACTACTACCTGGGTGAGGATGCGGGCGAAATGATCGCCCAAGAGCTGGAGGCGCGCGACTACTACACCGAAACCAACGTCTTTTGGGTGCCGGCCCTGGCTCGCTGGGACTTCTTGAAAGACAGCGCCAAGCTCGCCATCGACACTGTGCTCACCGTCAAAAACGGCAAGACCTTTGACTACAAGTTCAAAGGCATAGGCCGCCTGCTGGACGACGCGTTGGAAGCGGTAGAAAAAGACAACCCCAAGCTCAAAGGCGTGCTCGACAAAAGCTACGCTCGCTGGCGCGTGGACGAAGCCTTGCCCGGCCTGATTGACGAGTTCTCCAAAATTCCCTTCAACCACGGCGCGCTCAAGGCCAAAGACATCCTGGGCCACATCTACGAATACTTTTTGGGCGAGTTCTCCATCGCCGCAGGCAAGCGCGGCGGCGAGTTCTACACCCCCAAGAGCATCGTCAGCCTGATTGTGGAAATGTTGGAGCCCTTTGAAGGCCGGGTGTATGACCCCTGCTGCGGCTCGGGTGGTTTCTTTGTGCAGAGCGAGCGCTTTGTCTTGGAGCACGGCGGCAAGATCGGCCAGCTCAGCATTTACGGCCAAGAGTTCAACCCCACCACCTGGCGGCTGGCCAGCATGAACATGGCCATCCGCGGTCTGGACTACGACTTTGGCAAAGAGCCCGCCAGCACCTACACCCGCCCCCAGCACCCCGACCTGCGCGCCGACTTCATCATGGCCAACCCTCCCTTCAACATGAAGGCTTGGAAAGAGGGCGTGCGCGACGACGACCCCCGCTGGAAATACGGTGTGCCACCCGACGGCAACGCCAACTTTGCGTGGATGCAGCACATGATCCACCACCTGGCACCCCACGGCAGCATGGCCCTGCTGCTGGCCAATGGGTCCATGAGCAGTAACACCAACAACGAAGGCGAAATCCGCAAAGCCCTGATTGAGGCCGACCTGGTGGAGTGCATGGTGGCCTTGCCCGGCCAGCTGTTTACCAACACGCAGATTCCCGCCTGCATTTGGTTCCTCACCCGCAGCAAGGCCGAGCGCGCTAAAAAAGGCATCAGCCGCCAGCGCCATGGCGAGGTGCTGTTCATAGACGCACGCCAGCTCGGCTACATGAAAGACCGCGTGCTGCGCGACTTCAAGCCCGAAGACACTGCCAAGGTGGCCAACACCTTCCACGCCTGGCAGCGCGGCACCATGTATGCGGACGAAGCAGGCTTTTGCAAAGCCGTGAAGCTGGAAGACATCCGCAAGGCCGACTATGTGCTCACCCCAGGCCGCTACGTGGGGGCCGCCGCGCAAGAGGCCGATTCCGAGCCGTTTGAAGAAAAAATGACCCGCCTGACCGCGGCTTTGGGCGAGCAATTCAAAGAGAGCGCAAGGCTGGAGGCCGAAATTCGCAAGAACCTGGCGGGGCTGGGCTATGGCATCTAAACCCAAGAAGCCCGCCCCGATCAAGGCCATTGCTGATCAAGCCCCGCGCGCCCAACGCGGCCGAACCGACCGCAGCGCCATGTTTCCGGTGGCAGCGCAAGCCAGTGACATGCCGGCAGACTACGCCGCTTGGCTGGCTGAGATCAAAGGCCGCATCCACGGAGAGCGCTTGCGTTTGGTGCTGGCCAGCAACAGCGTCATGGTTATGCTGTATTGGGACATTGGCCAGCGCATCCTGCACAAGCAGGCAGAGCAGGGCTACGGCACCAAGGTGGTGGACCGGCTGGCGGCTGACCTGCGCGATGCCTTTCCTGACATGAAGGGCTTTTCGCCGCGCAACCTCAAATACATGCGCGCCTTTGCTGCGGCTTGGCCGGATCGGGAGCTTGTGCAGCAGACTGCTGCACAAGTGCCTTGGTTTCACAACTGCCTGCTGCTGGATCGCGTCTCAGACCCTGCCACCCGCCAGTGGTACATCCAAACTGCCCGGCGCGAAGGCTGGTCACGCAACATACTGGGAATCCAAATTCAGGGCCAAGCCCATCTGCGCCACGGTAAGGCGCAAACCAACTTCCCCGCCACGCTGCCCACCGCCGAGTCCGATATGGCGGTGCAAATCTTCAAAGACCCCTACCTGTTTGACTTTTTGGGCACCGATGCCCCGCGCCGCGAAGCCGAGCTGGAGCGCGGACTGGTAGCCCACATCCAGAAATTTTTGCTGGAGCTGGGCCAGGGCTTCGCCTTTGTGGGCCGCCAGGTGCATCTGGAAATTGGCGACGAAGACTTTTACCTGGACCTGCTTTTCTACCACCTCAAGCTGCGCCGCTATGTGGTCATTGAGCTCAAGGCCCGCAAGTTTGAAGCAGGCGACGGTGCCCAGCTGGGCATGTACATGACCGCCGTAGACCGCCTGCTGGCCCACCCTGATGACAAGCCCACCTTGGGCCTTCTGTTGGTGCGCGAGAAAAACCGCGTGTTGGTGGAATATGCCTTGGCGGGCAGCACCCAGCCCATCAGCGTGGCCGAGTGGGAAACCCAACTCACCAGAGCGTTGCCGCAGGAGTTGGAAGGCAGCTTGCCGACCATTGAGCAGATTGAGGCGGAGTTGAGTGGGGATTTGGGGGATGAGTAATTGGCAAACGATGCGGCTCGGTGACGCTATGGAATTGAAGCGTGGGTTTGACTTGCCACAACAACGGCGCGTGGTTGGAAAAATCCCGATCGTTTCCTCTTCAGGGATCAGTGGATTGCACGACGAAGCAAAAGTAATCGGCCCTGGCGTAGTCACGGGTCGATATGGAACTATTGGACAAGTTTTCTATGTTCAAACCGACTACTGGCCGCTTAACACCACGCTTTATGTTGCGGACTTCAAAGGTAACGAGCCGAAATTCCTTCGCTATCTTCTTCAAACCGTTAACTTTCAAGCCTATTCAGACAAAGGCGCTGTTCCCGGCATAAATCGAAATCATTTACACGAAGCGTTGGTCAAAGTTCCTTCAATGGAAGTGCAAAGGACCATCGCCCACATCCTCGGCACCCTCGACGACAAAATTGAACTCAACCGCCGCATGCACGAAACGCTGGAAGCTATGGCCCGCGCCATCTTCCAGTCTTGGTTCGTCGATTTCGACCCCGTGCGCGCCAAGGCCAGTGGCGAGAGCGCGGATTCCATCTGCCAACGCCTGGGCCTCACCTCCGAACTCCTCGCGCTGTTCCCCGACAGCTTCGAGGACTCGGAGCTTGGGGAGATTCCGACGGGGTGGCTACCCACACGATTGGATGACGTTCTGGAGTTGGCCTACGGCAAAGCGCTCAAGGCAACAGATCGCATTGACGGAGAGATTCCTGTCTATGGCTCTGGCGGAGTGACTGGTTATCACAACGAGTCGCTGATTGATGGGCCTGCGATTATTGTTGGACGCAAGGGAACGGTTGGTAGCTTGTATTGGGAAGACCGTTCTTCATACCCGATTGACACGGTTTTCTACGTCAAGCCCAAATTGGAATTGACGTATTGCTTCTATCTGTTGCGGACGCTGGCTTTGGAAACGATGAATACCGATGCCGCTGTACCAGGGCTCAATCGCAACAACGTCTATCGGTTGCAGACATCACTGCCAGATGAAAAATTGCGTGCAGCGTTCAATAGATTGGCGATGGTAGTTCGCAGTCAGATGCGTGCAATCACAGAGGAGCTGAAAACTCTTTCGGAGGTTCGCGACACATTGCTGCCCAAGCTGCTATCGGGTTCGCTAGTTGTTTCGGCGCGGGAGAACCGATCATGAATCATTCGAAGCAGGAAGAATCCCTACTTGGGCATGCCATTGACTTATTGACGGCCCAATATGATCAAAACAAGGATTTCAATGGGTTCCTAGATGCCGGGGACCCAATAGCTATCGATCAATCTGTTTACAAAGTAAGCAACGTCTTGTTTTGGGTTGACCCTGAAGGATATGAAGATAAAAAGGCAGCTTGGCAGAACGATAGCAACGAAGTTAAGCATGAAAAAGCGCTTGACCTGATTCGAACCAATGGACTTACCGGCGTGTTCGAAGATTTGCTTCAGGCGGTAGAGCGAGTGCGTGTGGTCCCTTTCATTGGCGCGGGGCTTTCGAAGCCACTCGGCATGCCTTTGTGGGGTGAGGCGTTGATTTTGCTGCTGAGTCGTTTGCCCGGCGCGGATGGGCCAGTCATCCGAGGTCTTATTGATAGTGGTCGTTTTCTCGAAGCGGCACAGCAGTTGGCTGCCCATGACCGAGTGCAAACATCAAACTTCATTCGCACCACATATCGCGCGCAGCAACTGAGGCTCAAAGCTGGGCCCTTACAGCATTTGCCGCGTTTCGCCAAGGGCTGCATAGTCACCACGAACTTTGACGATGCCATTGAGAAGACCTACGAAGGGTTCATTCATCAAGGGAAAAGCCTCGACTTCAAGGCCTACATGCACGGTACACAGGAGAACAACTTTTTCTCTCGGCTGGTGCGTGGTGATCGATGCATATTGAAGTTGCATGGTGACGCAGAAACCGAAGCGACGCACATCTTGACTGCCGAGCAGTACGAACAAGCGTACGGCCACCCATTTGACTTCCAGAAGCCGCTACCTAAGGCCTTACGTCAGATCTATGTTTCCCAATCCTTGCTTTTTCTCGGGTGCGGACTAGATCAGGACTGGACAATGGACTTATTTCAAGCAGCTAAGGACGGCGATGGTTACCAAGTACCAATGCATTACGCAATTGTTGAGGCGCCAGTCGACGTGCAAGCGAAGCAGTACAAAGAGACCCGTCTACTGGCACTGAATATCCAACCGATCTGGTACCCGAACGGACAGCATTCTTTTGTGGACCGCCTTGTCGATCTGCTTGCCGACGTAGCCGAAAAGCGCTTCGTCTTCAAGGGCTGAGGAGTAAACGCAATGGTGGAATCTGACCTCGAACAACTCGCCCTCACCTGGTTCCAAGACACCGGCTGGGACTACCGCGCAGGCCCCGACATTGCCCCTGACAGCGACAGCCCCCAGCGCAGCGACTACCGCCAGGTGCTGCTGCAAGGCGAGCTGCGCGAGGCACTGGCGCGGCTGAACCCGCAAATACCTGCCGCTGTGCTGGACGACGTGGCGCACCAATTGGGCAAGCCAGACCACCCGTCGCTCATCCAAAGCAACCGCGCCTTCCACGAGGCACTGGTGGGTGGCGTGCCGGTGGAGGTAGAAATCAACGGCGAGCGCCGGGGTGACCGTGTGGTGCTGGTGGACTTTGACACGCCCGAGCGCAACCGCTTTTTGGTGGTCAACCAGTTCACCGTGCAGGGAAGCAAGCAGCCGCGCAGGCCAGACCTGGTGTGCTTTATCAACGGCTTGCCGATTGCGGTGATAGAGCTGAAGAACCTGGTTGCGGAGCAGGTGGGCATCAAAGGCGCCTTCCACCAGTTGCAGACCTACAAAGACGAGCTGGCTGACCTGTTTGTTTATAACGAAGCGCTGGTAGCGTCTGACGGTTTGCATGCCCGTATAGGCTCGCTCACCGCCAGCTTTGAGCGCTTTTTGCCCTGGCGCACGATCAAGAACGAGAACGACCGCCCGTTGCTGGAGTACGAGCTAGAGAAAGTGGTGCGCGGCTTTTTTGCGCCAGCGCTGCTGCTGGACTATCTGCGCTACTTTGTGCTGTTTGAAATGGCCGATGGCCAGGTGGTGAAAAAGATTGCGGCCTACCACCAGTTCCACGCCGTGCGTGCGGCGGTGAAGGCGGCGGTGATTGCCGCCACACAGCCTGCTGCCAATACGGTGCAAGAGCAGTGGGCTACGTATGCAGAGCGGGTGAAGCCCGGCTCGCGCATGGGCGGCATTGTGTGGCACACGCAGGGCTCGGGCAAGAGCATTTCCATGGTGTGCTTTGCCGCCAAGCTGATGCAGCAGCCCGAGATGCACAACCCCACGCTGGTGGTGGTGACGGACCGCAATGACCTGGACGGCCAGCTCTTTCAAACCTTTGTAGGCGCACGCAGCCTGCTGCGCGAACAGCCGCAGCAAGCAGGCAGCCGGGACGAGCTGCGCGCCCTGCTGGCCGGACGGCCTTCGGGCGGCATCATCTTCACCACGGTGCAGAAGTTCACGCCCGGTGATGGTGAAGAGGTGTTCCCCCTGCTGAGCGACCGCAGCAACATTGTGGTGATGGCCGACGAGGCGCACCGCTCGCAATACGGCTTTCGCGCCGTGCTGGACAAGAAGAGTGGCAAATACAAATACGGCTTTGCCAAGCACCTGCGCGATGGTTTGAAGAACGCCACCTTTGTGGGCTTTACTGGCACGCCGATTGAGGCAGGCGACCACGATACCCGCGCTGTGTTTGGCGAGTACGTCAGCATTTATGACATTCAAGACGCGGTGGACGACGGCGCCACTGTACCCATCTTTTACGAAAGCCGCCTGGCCAAGCTGAACCTGAACCAGGTAGAAATGGAGGCGCTGAACGCCGAGGTGGAAGAAGTCTTTGAAGACGAAGAAGACTCCGCGTTGAAAGAGGCCGAGAAAACCCGCTGGGCAGCCCTGGAAAAGCTGGTGGGCACCAAGGAGCGGGTGGACCTGGTGGCGGCAGACATCGTGCAGCACTTCGAGGCGCGCAACAGCGCGGTGGCTGGCAAGGGCATGGTGGTGGCCATGAGCCGCGAGATTTGTGCACGGCTCTATGCGGCCATCATCAAACTGCGGCCTGACTGGCACAGCGACGACCCAGCTTTTGGCGCAATCAAGGTGGTGATGACGGGCTCTGCCGCAGACCCTGCGGTGCTGCAACCGCACATCTACAACAACCAGACCAAGAAGCTGTTGGAGCGTCGCTTCAAGGACGTAGCCGACCCGCTCAAGCTGGTGATCGTGCGCGACATGTGGCTTACAGGCTTTGATGTGCCGTGCCTGCACACCATGTACATCGACAAGCCCATGCGTGACCACAACCTGATGCAGGCCATTGCCCGGGTGAACCGCGTGTTCCGCGACAAAGAAGGCGGCTTGGTGGTGGACTACATCGGCATTGCCGCTGAACTGCGCAGCGCGCTGCGCACCTACACCGAGAGCAAGGGCAAAGGCCAGCCCACGCTGGACGCCGCCGAGGCGCTGGCCAAGCTGCAAGAGCTGATGGAGGTGGCGCGCCAACAACTGCATGGCTTCGACTTCAGCGCCTACCGTACGCAAGCCACGGCGCTGCTGTTGACAGCGGCCAACCATGTGCTGGGGTTGGAAGATGGCAAAAAGCGCTGGGCCGATGTGGTGCTGGGCATTACCAAGGCGTTTTCGCTCTGTGGCACGCTGGACGACGCGGCGCTGCTGCGGGAAGAGATTGCGTTTTTTCAGGCTATCAAGGCGGTAATTGCCAAGGCCACCACGTCGGACGCCAAGCTGTCAGAAGAGGGCCGCAACGCGGTGCTCAAGCAGATTCTGGACAACGCGGTGGTGGCCGAGGGGGTGGAAGACATCTTCAAGCTCGCCGGGCTGGAGCGGCCCAACATTGGCATCTTGTCGGATGCATTTTTGGAAGAAGTGCGCCAGCTGCCGCAGCGCAACTTTGCAGTGGAGCTGCTGCAAAAGCTGCTCAACGACCAGGTGAAGTCGCGCATGCGGACCAACGTGGTGCTGGAGCGCAAGTTCAGTGATCGGCTGCAAGCTGCGCTGAACCGCTACCTGAGCCGTGCGGTAGAGAGCGCGCAGGTGATCGAAGAGCTGATTGCTATGGCCAAGGAGTTCCGCGAGGCAGCGTTGCGTGGCGACAAACTGGGCTTGAACACGGCGGAGCTGGCCTTTTACGACGCGCTGACGGACAACGAGAGCGCGGTGCGTGAGCTGGGCGACGAGGCGCTAAAAAAGATTGCGGTGGAGATCACTGAAAAGCTACGCAACAGCACCTCGGTAGATTGGCAAAAACGCGAGAGTGTGCGCGCGCGTTTGCGCAACCTGGTGCGCATCACCCTGCGCCGCTACAAGTACCCGCCCGATAGGCAGGAAGAGGCGATTCGACTGGTGCTGGAGCAGGCCGAGCGGCTGTCAGATGCGTGGAGCAAGTGAAACCAATGCTGAGTGCTAAATTGGCCTCTGGCGCACATAAGATATGCGCGAGTAGCTACTAAAAATGTAGCGTTTCGCGCATTTTCATGGATGCCCGCTTACGCCGCGGCCTTCACCTTCAGGCGCCAGGCATGCAGCAGCGGCTCGGTGTAGCCGCTGGGTTGCTCCAGGCCCTTGAACACCAGGTCGCAGGCAGCTTTGTACGCGGCCGAGGTGCCAAAGTGGCCGGCCATGTTCTTGTAAAGCTTGTCGCCAGCGTTCTGCTTGTCCACCACGGCGGCCATGCGCTCGAAGGTTTCGGTGATCTGCTCTTTGGTCACCACGCCGTGGTGCAGCCAGTTGGCCATGTGCTGGCTGCTGATGCGCAGGGTGGCGCGGTCTTCCATTAGGCCCACATTGTGGATGTCGGGCACCTTGGAGCAGCCTACGCCCTGGTCCACCCAGCGCACCACATAGCCCAGGATGCCCTGGGCGTTGTTGTCCAGCTCCTGTTGCTTCTCGGCGGCGCTCCAGTTCGGCATGGCGGTGACCGGGATTTGCAGCAGGTTGTCCAGAATGCCGTCGCGGGCTTTCTCGTAGTTGGTTTTTTCCAGTTCCTTTTGCACGTCGCGCACCAGCAGCTGGTGGTAGTGCAGGGCGTGCAGGGTGGCGCCAGTGGGGCTGGGCACCCAGGCGGTGTTGGCGCCGGCCTTGGGATGGGCAATCTTTTGCTCCATCATGGCCTTCATCAGGTCGGGCATGGCCCACATTCCCTTGCCGATCTGCGCCTTGCCGCGCAGGCCGCTGCTCAGGCCGGCCAGCACATTGTTTTTCTCATAGGCCTGGATCCAGGCGCTGGTCTTCATATCGCCCTTGCGCACCATGGGGCCGGCCAGCATGGCGGTGTGCATTTCGTCGCCGGTGCGGTCCAGGAAGCCGGTGTTGATGAAGGCCACGCGGCTTTCGGCGGCGGCAATACAGGCTTTCAGGTTGACGCTGGTGCGGCGCTCTTCGTCCATGATGCCCAGCTTGACGGTGCTGTCGGCCAGGCCCAGCATCTTTTCCACGCGGCTGAACAGTTCGGCCGCAAAAGCGACCTCGGCGGGGCCGTGCATCTTGGGCTTGACGATGTAGACCGAGCCCTTGCGCGAGTTGCGGATGGCGTCCTTCTTGGTCTTCTTCAGGTCGTGCAGGGCGATGGTCGTGGTGATGACCGCGTCCATGATGCCCTCGGGAATCTCTTGCGTGCTGCCGTCGGCGGCGGTGTAGGTGATGGCCGGGTTGGTCATCAGGTGGCCCACATTGCGCACAAACATCAGGCTGCGGCCGTGCAACTTCACGTCCTTCTTGCCCTCGGGTGAGGTGTAGATGCGGTCGGCGTTCAGGCCACGGGTCAGCGTCTTGCCGCCCTTGTCAAAGCTCTCGGTCAGCGTGCCTTGCAGAATGCCCAGCCAGTTGCCGTAGGCCAGTACTTTGTCTTCGGCGTCCACCACGGCCACCGAGTCTTCCAGGTCCAGGATGGTGGACAGGGCTGCTTCCAGCACCAGGTCGCTCACGCCGGCCGCGTCGCTCTTGCCGATCGGCGTGGCGCGGTTGATGATGATGTCCAGATGCAGGCCGTTGTGCTCCAGCAGCACGGAAGAGGGCGCCTTGGCCTCACCCTGGAAGCCCACGAACTGCGACTTGTGCTCCAGCTTGGAGGTGCTGCCGTCCTTCAGTGTGACGACCAGCTCGCCGCCCTTGACGCGGTAGCCGGTGGAGCCTACGTGTGTGCCCTTCTTCAGCGGCGCGCAGCGGTCCAGCACATTGCGTGCGTATTCAATGACCTTCTTGCCGCGCTTGGGGTTGTAGCCTTTCGGCCCCACTTTCTCGCAGCCTTTTTCTTCGCTGATCACGTCTGTGCCGTACAGCGCGTCGTACAGCGAGCCCCAGCGCGCGTTTGCAGCGTTCAGCGCGTAGCGGGCGTTCAGCACCGGCACCACCAGCTGCGGGCCGGCCTGGATGGCCAGCTCGGCGTCCACGTTCTTGGTGCTGATCTTCACCTTCTTAGGCGAGGGCACCAGGTAGCCGATTTCTTCCAGAAAGGCCTTGTAGGCCGGCATGTCGGCGATGGGGCCGGGGTGGGACTTGTGCCAGCCGTCCAGTGCCGTTTGCAGGCGGTCACGCTCGGCCAGCAGGGCAATGTTCTTGGGCGCCAGGTCGGCCACGATCGCACTGAACCCGGCCCAGAAGCTGGCGCTATCCACACCGGTACCGGGTAGCACTTTCTCTTCAATGAACTGGTCCAGAACGGTGGCTACCTGGAGCTGGTGGCGGGTGGTGCGTGCTGTCATAGTGGTGCGCCTTTGCAGTGGGGTGGATCGGTGGAAAATGCTTCAAGCAAACGATAGGCCTACTTTATTCGATACTTAATCGGGTATTAATTCGATTAAATTGCATTTATATGTGACAAAAATAGATGTAATTGGTCCTTGCTTCCTTATTGTCACCAATCCTGGGAAAAACCTGCATGTCCGCTGTCCACAATGAAGAAAACCCGGCGCCCGCACTGCCCTACGCCGGCCTGCGCGTCGTTGAATTCACCCACATGGTCATGGGCCCCACCTGTGGTTTGGTGCTGGGGGACTTGGGGGCGGAGGTGATCAAGGTTGAGTCCATCGGCCATGGCCGCGAGGGCGATGCCACGCGCCAACTGCTGGGTGCCGGGGCCGGTTTCTTCGCGCTGTTCAACCGCAACAAGAAAAGCCTGGCGCTGGACCTGCAGACACCCGAGGGTAAGGAGGCGGTGCTGCGCCTGATCGCCACGGCCGACATCGTCAGCGAGAACTTCAAGCCTGGCACTATGCAAAAGCTGGGGCTGGACTACGCCAGCCTGAAGACGCTGAACCCACGCCTGATCTACATCAGCCACAAAGGCTTTCTGCCCGGCCCCTACGAGCACCGCACGGCGCTGGACGAGGTGGTGCAGATGATGGGCGGCCTGGCCTATATGACCGGTCGCTCCGGCGACCCGCTGCGCGCCGGCACCAGCGTGAACGACATCATGGGCGGCATGTTTGGCGCCATCGGGGCCATGGCGGCCCTGGCGCAACGTGAGAAAACCGGCCTGGGCCAGGAGGTGCAAAGCGCGCTGTTTGAAAACAACGTCTTCCTGGTGGCCCAGCACATGATGCAGTACGCCGTGACTGGCAAGCCCGCCGCGCCCATGCCTGAGCGCCTGTCGCCCTGGGCGATTTACGACGTGTTCAAGGTCAAGGATGGCGAGCAGATCTTTCTGGCCGTGGTCAGCAACTCGGCCTGGGCCGTGTTCTGCGAGGTGTTTGGCTTTGCCGACCTGTTTGCCGACGAGCGCCTGAAGTCCAGCAACGACCGGGTGCGCGCCCGCGAATGGATGATGCCCATCCTGCGCGAGCGCATGGCGCCGTTCAGCGCGGCGCACATCGCCGAGGTGTTTGAAAAGCACGCGCTGCCCTACGCGCCCATCACCCGCCCACAGGACCTGCTGGATGACCCGCATCTGCTGGCCACCGGCGGCCTGGCGCCCATGGAGTTGCCCGATGGCCGTGCCAGCCAAACCGTGCTGCTGCCGCTGACGCTGGACGGACAGCGTCCCGGTGTGCGCCTGAACCCGCCCAAGCTGGGCGAGCACAGCCAGGAACTGCTGGCACAGCTAGGCTATGGCGAGGCCGAGATTGCTGCCTTGATGCTATTGAATAAATAGCTGCTTGCGTAGGTATCACCTGCGCTGGAGCCTTGTTTTCTTTAAATCACTGAACCGATGGACCGCCTTAAAACCCTGGAAACCTTTGTTGCCGTCGTGGCGCGTGGCAGCCTGACGGCGGCGGCCCAGGCCGAGGGTGTGGCCCCGGCCATCATTGGCCGCCGGCTGGACGCGCTGGAGGAGCGCCTGGGCGTAAAGCTGCTGCTGCGCACCACCCGGCGCATTAGCCTCACGCACGAAGGCTCGGCTTTTCTGGAGGACTGCCAGCGCGTGCTGGGCGACTTGGCGAATGCCGAGGCCAGTGTGTCAGCCGGCGGTGTCAAGGCTAGCGGGCATTTACGCATCACCGCGCCGGCCGGTTTTGGCCGCCGCCATGTGGCGCCGCTGGTGCCCTGGTTCCGCGAGCGCCACCCAGAGGTCACGGTGTCGCTGAACCTGAGCGACCGGGTGGTGGACCTGGGCGGCGAGGGCTTTGACTGCGCGGTGCGGGTGGGCGACCTGCCCGACTCCAACCTGGTCAGCATGCGCCTGGCCGACAACCGCCGCCTGTGCGTGGCCACACCCGCTTTTCTGCAGCGCTTTGGGACGCCGCAGCACCCCAGTGAGTTGGCGCGCTTTGCCTGTCTGGCCTTGTCCAGCGAGTCGTCACAGACGCGGGGCTGGGCCTTCCAGCTGCCGGTGGCGGGCGGTGACAAGGATGCGGTTGAACTGTTCTATACCAAGCCCAGCGGCCCGCTGGCCTGCAGCGACGGCCAGGTCTTGCATGACTGGTGCCTGGCCGGCTATGGCATTGCCTGGCGCAGCACCTGGGAGGTGGAGGCCGAGATTGCCAGCGGCCAGCTGGTGTCGGTGCTGGACGCCTTTGCTGCGCCGCCGAACGGCATCTACGCGGTGTTCACGCAGCGCAAGCACCTGCCGCTAAGGGTGCGGCTGTGGATCGACTTTTTGAAGCTGCACTATAGCCAACCGGGCTTCTGGACGAGTGCAGATCGCAGCGGACGGGCCTGAAAACACAAAAACCCGGCGAACCGGGTTTTTGACGGGGAGGGCGGAGGTTCAACCCTTCAGACAGTCGCTCATGAACTTCTTGCGCTCGTCGCCCTTCAGTGCCTTGGTTTTGGCGTCGGCGTTGCAGGTCTTCATTTTTTCCTGTTGCGTGGGCTTGGCATCTGCTGCGGCTGCAGGTGCATCGGCGCTCAGGCAGGCTTTTACGGCAGCCTTGTATTCATCGCCTTTTTTGCCCTTGGCTTCTTTGCTGCAGGCCGACATCTTGGCTTGCTGGGGCGTGGGCTCCTTGTCGGCAGCGTGGACCAGGCCCATAGACAGAGTCAGACCCAGGGCGGCGACGAGAGGTAATAGTTGTTTCATGCAGGCTCCAGAAGAAGAGGTTGTGGGGTAAATCCTGTGCGCAAGGTCCGAAGACGACTGGATTGCAACCCATAACGCCGCAATGCGCAAGCCGGATGACGCGAGGGGTGGGCACCCCCCGGTAAAATCCGGCCATGCTCTCAGTCAAACACGAATTGCTCGCGGCGCTGGCCGTCGGGCTGGAAAAAATTGCCCCCGGCGCTGGCGCCAAAGCCGCGTTCGAGTCCCCCAAAGTGGCCGCACACGGCGATTTCGCCTGCACCGCCGCCATGCAGCTGGCCAAGCCGCTCAAGCTGAACCCGCGCCAGCTGGGTGAAAACCTGCGCGTGGCCCTGCTGGAGCAGCCGGCGTTCGAAAAATGGGTCGAGGCCATCGACATCGCCGGCCCGGGCTTCATCAACATCAAGCTCAAGCCCGCTGCCAAGCAGGAAGTGGTGCGCGAGGTGCTGTCCGCTGCTGCCAGCTTCGGCGTGCAGCCCAGCAACAACCAGCACATCCTGGTGGAATTCGTCTCGGCCAACCCCACCGGCCCGCTGCATGTGGGCCATGGCCGCCAGGCGGCGCTGGGCGATGCCATCTGCAACCTGTACGCCACCCAGGGCTGGGACGTGTACCGCGAGTTCTATTACAACGACGCCGGCGTGCAGATCGCCACCCTGGCGAACAGCACGCAGCTGCGTGCCAAGGGCTTCAAGCCCGGCGACGCCGAGTGGCCTAGTGGTGAAAATGCGGCCGCCTACAACGGCGACTACATCGGTGATATCGCGCAGGACTTCCTGGCCGGCAAGACCGTCAAGGCCGACGACCGCGAAGTCACGGCCTCGGGCAAGGTGGATGACCTGGATTCCATCCGCGAATTCGCCGTGGCCTATCTGCGCCGCGAGCAGGACCTGGATTTGCAAGCCTTCCAGGTCAAGTTCGACAACTTCTACTTGGAGTCCAGCCTGTACACCAGCGGCCGGGTGGACGCCACCGTCAAGCGCCTGCAGGAAGCCGGCAAGACCTACGAGCAAGACGGTGCGCTGTGGCTGCAGTCTACCGACTACGGCGACGACAAGAACCGCGTCATGCGCAAGACCGACGGCAGCTACACCTACTTTGTGCCCGACGTGGCCTACCACATCGCCAAGTGGGAGCGGGGTTTCACCAAGGTGGTGAACATCCAGGGCACCGACCACCACGGCACCATCGCCCGGGTGCGCGCCGGCCTGCAGGCGGCGAATGTGGGCATTCCCCAGGGCTACCCCGACTACGTGCTGCACACCATGGTGCGGGTGGTGCGCGGCGGCGAAGAGGTGAAGATCTCCAAGCGCGCTGGCAGCTATGTGACGCTGCGCGACGTGATCGACTGGACCAGCAAGGACGCGGTGCGCTTCTTCCTGCTGAGCCGCAAGCCCGATACCGAATACACCTTTGACATCGATTTGGCGCTGGCCAAGAACAACGACAACCCGGTGTACTACGTGCAGTACGCACACGCCCGCATCTGCAAGATGCTGCGCGATTGGGGTGGCGATGTGGCGTCGCTGCAGGGCGTGGACCTGTCCAGCCTGCTGGTGCCGCAGGCCCAGACGCTGATGCTGCAGCTGGCCAAGTACCCCGAGATGCTGACAGCCGCTACCGAAGGTTTTGCCCCGCATGACGTGACCTTCTACCTACGTGAGCTGGCCGCCAACCTGCATAGCTACTATGACGCCGAGCGCGTGCTGGTGGACGACGAGCCGCTCAAGCTGGCCCGCCTGGCCCTGGTCGCCGCCTGCGCGCAGGTATTGCACAATGGCTTGGCAGTACTGGGCGTGGATGCTCCGGAAAAAATGTAATTGACAGCAAGCATGACAAAACAAAAGCAAAGCGGCGGCACCATCCTGGGTTTCATCATCGGGGTGGTGGTCGGCCTGGGCTCGGCGCTGGCGGTGGCGGTCTATGTCACCAAGGTGCCGGTGCCGTTCATGAATGGCAAGACCCAGGCCAATGGCGCCGACCACGACGCGGTCGAAAGCCAGAAAAACAAGGACTGGGATCCGAATACCCCCTTGCACGGCAAAAACCCGGTGCGCTCTGCGGCGCCCGCGGCATCCGGCGCGGTGGATGCGGCGACTCCGCTGGTGGTGCCGCCACCGGCGCCAGCGGCGACTCCGGCCGTGGTGCCCACGCCACCAGCGGCCGTTGCGGTGAAGCCGGATGCCAAGCCGTCGGCCGCAGCCTCGGCCGACCCGCTGGGCGATCTGGCCAAGGTCAAAGCCAAGGCGGCTGCGTCTGCCACCGTGGCCACGGCACCTGCGCTGGCACCCACAGCCGAGCCGTTTGAGTACTTCGTGCAGGCCGGTGCCTACCGTACGCCCGAAGATGCCGAGGCCCAGCGTGCCAAGCTGGCCATGATGGGCATGGAAGCCAAGGTTACCGAGCGCGAGCAGTCCGGCCGCACCGTCTACCGTGTGCGCATGGGCCCGTACGCCAAGCGCGACGATGCCGAGCATGCCAAGGACCGGCTGGAAAGTGCCGGTAGCGAAACCACCCTGGTGCGCGTGCAGCGTTGACCAGTTCTCTTGAAGCTGGTGCTGCGCGCTGAACTTTTGCGCTCGGCACCGATCCGACCCCCCACAAGGAGTGATTTGCAATGAAACGTCGTGAGTTTTCGCTGGCTTCAGCGGGTGTGCTGGCTGGTTCCACGCTGGCCGTAGGTCATACCGGTAGCGCCCTGGCGCAGGGCAAGCCGCCCGTGGCGGGCACGGATTACCTGGTGCTGGACAAGCCAGTCGCAACAGAAGCCCCGGCCGGCAAGGTCGAAGTGATCGAGTTCTTCTGGTACGCCTGTCCGCATTGCAATGCGTTTGAGCCCACCTTGGTGGAGTGGCTCAAGCGCCTGCCCAAGGATATTGCCTTCAAGCGTGTGCCAGTGAACTTCCAGGACAGCTTCATCCCGCCGCAAAAGCTGTACTACACGCTGGAGGCTCTGGGCCAGCTGGACGCCCTGCATGGCAAGGTGTTCAACGCCATCCATGTGGAGCACCAGCGTCTGGACAAAGATGATCTGGTGATCGCCTGGGCCGTGAAGCAGGGTCTGGACAAAACCAAGTTCACCGAGACGTACCAGTCTTTTGGCGTCAGCACCAAGGTGCGCAAGGCGTCCCAGCTGCAGCAGGCCTACCAGGTCGCGGGCGTGCCCGCTTTGGGCGTGGCTGGCAAGTTCTACACCGATGGCAGCCAGGCGCAGACCATGCCGCGTGCATTGGCCGTTGTGGAATATCTGGTGGCCGAGCAGCGCAAGAAAGCCTGATCCCGGCATGGCCGGCAAGGCCGGAGAGATGAAAAAGCCCGCGTCAGCGGGCTTTTTTCTGGCTACGTCCAACTCGGGGTGAGGGGCCGTTACAATGAATTGCAAGATTCGTGCCTCTATGAAAATCAACACCCTACTCTCACTGCTCGTGGTTTGTTTCGTCGGTCTAGGCGGAGCGGCCCACGCGGAAAAAGCCGACAAACTCAAGCCTATGAATATCGAGGCGGACGCGGCGCGTTATGACGATCTGAAGCAGACCAATGTCTTTACCGGCAAGGTGGTGATGACCAAGGGCACCATCATCATCCGTGGCGCCCGCGTCGATGTGCGCCAGGATGCCGAGGGCAACCAGTTCGGCGTGGTGACGGCGGAGCCGGGCAAGCTGGCGTATTTCAAGCAAAAACGCGACGGCCTGGACGAATACATAGAAGGCGAGGGCGAAACCATCGAGTACAGCAGCAAGCTGGACAACGTGCGCTTCATCAAGCGGGCCATTTTGCGTCGTCTGGTCGGCAGCAAGGTGAACGACGAAATCACCGGCGAACTGATCGTCTATGACAACACCACCGATGTATTCACCGTGGACAGCGGCACAGCCGGCAGCAATCCCGGTGGCCAGAATGGCCGCGTACGCGCCATGCTGACACCCAAGGCTGCAGCGTCGGCCGCTAGCGGCACGGCAGCTGCCGGGCCCGCCCCGGTGCTACGTTCCACCAGCACGCTGGAGGGCGTGAAGAAGTGACGGCGGTGGTGGAGTCGGGAGAAAGCCGCCTGGAGGCGCGCCATCTGCAAAAAGCCTACGGCAAGCGCAAGGTCGTGAAAGACGTGACGCTGGCCGTCAAAAAAGGCGAGGTGGTCGGTTTGTTGGGCCCCAACGGCGCGGGCAAAACCACTTCCTTCTACATGATCGTGGGCCTGGTGCGGGCCGATGGCGGGCATATTTCCATCGACGGCCAGTCGGTGGAGCACATGCCCATCCACCGGCGTTCGCGCCTGGGCCTGAGCTATCTGCCCCAGGAAGCCTCGATTTTCCGCAAGCTCACGGTGGAAGAAAATGTGCGCGCCGTGCTGGAATTGCAGCACGACAAGGCCGGCAAGTCCCTCACCCGCGCCGAGATCGAAAAGCGCCTGACGGCGTTGCTGCAGGATTTGCGGGTGGAGCATTTGCGCGATTCGTCGGCCATGGCCCTGTCTGGTGGCGAGCGCCGCCGCGTGGAAATCGCCCGTGCCCTGGCCACCCAGCCGCGTTTCATTTTGCTGGACGAGCCTTTTGCCGGTATCGACCCGATTGCGGTGATCGAGATCCAGCGCATCATCGGCTTCCTGAAGTCGCGTGGCATCGGCGTGCTGATCACCGACCACAATGTGCGCGAAACGCTGGGCATTTGCGACCACGCCTACATCATCAGCGACGGCAATGTGCTGGCCGAGGGCACGCCGTCCGAGATCGTGGACAACGCCGATGTGCGTCGCGTCTACCTCGGCGAACATTTCAAGATGTGATGCTCCGATGAAGCAAGGCTTATCCCTACGCGTTTCACAGCATCTGGCGCTGACGCCCCAGCTGCAGCAGTCCATCCGCCTGCTGCAACTGTCCACCCTGGAACTGAGCCAGGAAGTGGACCAGATGCTGGACGACAACCCGTTTCTGGAACGCAATATGGACGAGGCTGCACGTGAGGAGTTCGGCTTGGCCCAGTCCGACACGCCGGTCAGCACAGGGGAGCGCGAGGCTGAAATTGCTACAAGTTCTGTAGCTGAATACGCAAGTGAATCCAGCGTAGAAGCCCCAAATGATGCCGAATCCCCTTTAACCGGCGGTGACGACACCAGCTGGGATGGCGATGGCACTTCCGAGATCAAACCCGACGACAGCGAATGGGGCGGCGATGCCCCGGCGCGCCAGAACAACCTGGGTGAAGACGGCGAGATGGACGCCACCGAGCTGGCCCGCAACCAGGAGTCGCTGACCAGCTTTCTGCACCGCCAGGCCCTGGCCCTGCGGCTGGGTGAGGTGGACCAGGCAGCGCTGCGCTTTTTGATCGAATCGCTGAATGACGACGGCTACCTGGAAGACGATTTCGAAACCCTGGCGCGTGGTCTGGCGGGCGACGACGCCGAGGCCGTGGAAGAGCTGGTACACCGCTTTACCGTGGCCCTGAGCCTGCTGCAAAGCCTGGAGCCGGCGGGCGTGGGCGCGCGGCATCTGGGTGAATGCCTGTTGCTGCAGCTGGAGGGTTTGCAGCCCGTGCTGGGCGATGACCCGGCGCGCAAGGTGGCCATGCGCATCTGCCGCCAGTCCATGGACCTGCTGGCCCGGCGCGATGTGAAGCGCCTGGCCCAGTTGTGCCGCGCCACCGAGACCGATATCAAGGCTGCCATGGCGCTGATCGCCCGGCTGGAGCCCAAGCCGGGGCGGCGCTTTGTCGATGTGGAGCGCAACATCGTGGTGCCCGACGTGATCGTGGTCAAGGTCGGGCGTGGCGCCCAGGCCCGCTTCCGGGTGCAGCTGAATGCCGAGGTCATGCCGCGCCTGCGCGTGCACGATATCTATGCCAATGCGCTGCGCCAGCACAAGGGCGGCGGCAAGGATTCGTCGAACAACGCCGCGCTGCAGCAGCGTCTGCAGGAGGCGCGCTGGTTCATCAAGAACATCCAGCAGCGCTTCGACACGATTTTGCGGGTCAGCAACGCCATCGTGGAACGGCAGAAGAACTTCTTCAGCCACGGCGCGCTGGCCATGCGTCCTCTGGTGCTGCGCGAGATCGCCGACGAGTTGGGACTGCACGAGTCCACCATCAGCCGCGTGACCACCGCCAAATACATGGCCACGCCCTACGGCACCTTCGAGCTGAAGTATTTCTTCGGCTCGTCCCTGGGGACGGAGACCGGCGGCAATGCGTCCAGCACCGCGGTGCGCGCGCTGATCAAGCAGTTTGTCTCGTCCGAAGACCCAAAGAAGCCGCTCAGCGACAGCCAGCTGTCCGACATGCTGAAAGAGCAGGGCATTGAATGCGCGCGTCGCACCGTGGCCAAGTACCGCGAAGCGCTGCGCATAGCCCCCACGAACCTGCGCAAAGCGCTGTAGAACATGCTCTCCCCCAGGCCGCGTGCACGGTATGCCGCAGCTGGAGGAAAGAGCTTCGCCCCCGCTTGCCCCAGGCTGCGTAGCGTGACACCATGGAAATAACGATATGAACCAACTCCAATTATTTTTACCCTGCGCCGCCGGCGTGGAAGAGCTGCTGGCCGAAGAGGTGCATGGCATTACCGGCCTGCAGGGCGAAGACCTGCGGGTGATGCGGGGCGGCACGCTGGTGCGCTCCTCCTGGCGCGACGCGATGCGGCTGAACCTGCACAGCCGCCTGGCGCAGCGCGTGCTGATCGAGCTGTCCAACACCGAATACCGCAGCGAAAAAGACCTGTACGAAGCCGCCAGCAACGTGGCCTGGGAGATCTGGTTCACGCCCAAGCAAAGCTTCAAGATCGAGGTCACGGCCCAGCACAGCCCGCTCAATTCGCTGAACTTCGCTGCGTTGAAGGTGAAGGACGCGGTGGCCGACCGCTTCCGCTTCAAGACCGGCGTGCGCCCCGACGTGAATGTGCAGTGGCCCGATGTGCGCATCTACCTGCACCTGACCACCGAGCGCGCCACCATCTACATTGACACCTCGGGCGACGCGCTGTTCAAACGTGGCTGGCGTGAAGACAAGGGCGATGCGCCGTTGAAGGAAACCCTGGCCGCCGCCATGATCGCCGCCAGCGGCTGGGATGGCACCACGCCCCTGTACGACCCCTGCTGCGGCAGCGGCACCATTGCCATCGAGGCCGCGCAGATCGCCTGCAATATTGCGCCCGGCAGCCTGCGCCGCTTTGGCTTTGAGAAGCTGTTGCCCTTCCAGCCCCATGTGTGGAGCGCCATCCAGGAGCAGGCCCACGCCGCCGAGCACGAGCCCGAGACGCAGATCTTCGGTAGCGATGTGGCCTTCCGTATGGTCGATTTCGCCACCCGCAACGCCGAGCGCGCGGGCGTCAGCGGCGTGGTCGAGTTCCGTGGCGGCGACGCCTTGCAGCGCATGCCGCCGGCCGAGTCCGGCGTGATGCTGCTGAACCCGCCCTACGGCGAGCGGATTGAAGTCGCCGGTGTCGCGGGCCGGCGCGAAGCCGCACAGACCGAGGACGGCAGCGCCGACTTCTTTCCCCAACTGGCCACCCACTGGAAGCGCAACTACGCGGGCTGGACCGCCTGGATGCTGACACCCGACCTCAAGCTGCCCGGCAAGATGCGCCTCAAGGAGTCGCGCCGCGTACCCATGTGGAACGGCCCCATTGAATGCCGCTTGTTCCGTTTCGACATGGTTGCTGGTTCGGCCCGTCGTGGTGCGGACGCTCCCAAGGATGTCTGAGCCGCAGGCAGTGCGCAATGCGGTGCTGGACACCAACATCGTGCTGGACATCTTTTTGTTCGACGACAAGGTGGCCAAGCCGCTGAAACCCGCGCTGGAGGCGGGCCAACTGCGCTGGCTGGCAACCCAGCACATGCGCAATGAGTTGGAGCGGGTGCTGGACTACGCCCACCTGGTGCCCAAGCTGGCGTTCTACCAACTGACCGCTGCCGACGTGCTGGCCGCGTTTGACCGCCACACCACGCTGGTAGAAGTGGCGCCGCGCGTCCCACTGGTCTGCAAGGACCCGGACGACCAGTGTTTCATCGACCTCGCCGTGGCCCATCGCGCCCTGTTGCTGAGCAAGGACAAGGCTGTACTTTGTATGAAAAAACGCCTGCTAGCGCACGGTGTATCTGCGCAGAAAGCTATCTAAATAATAGCAATTGGCGTCTGCTTCAGTGTCTTCGCGATGCGTAGCGAGCTGATTACTCCAGGGAACCCACGGAACCGGCTCTGCCGGGCCGTAGGGTTCGCCCCCTGCAAGGGGGTTAGCGAAAACACGAAGTGTGGAGCCTGGGGGTGTACCTATTCTTCCATCTGCAGCTTGAAGCTGTCCGCGCTGGCATGCGGCCAGTAGAACTTGAACACATTCGGTAGGCTGCTGATGTCGCGGTCCAGCAGTGCATTCATGGCCAGGGGCGGCATGATGGTCACTAGCAGCTTGACCCCGGTTTCATTCACTCGGCGCACGATGTGGTGGGCGGTGATTTCATTCGGATGCAGCAGGCCGGCGGCCTGCACCATTTCCTTTAGTGCCTTCAGCGTGTTCTCGTGGAACTGGTGTACCCGTTCGGCCTTGTCGGGCACGATCAGCGCCTGCTGGCGCACCGGGTCCTGGGTGGTCACGCCGGTGGGGCAGTGGCCGGTATGGCAGGACTGGGCTTGCAGGCAGCCCAGGGCGAACATGAAGCCGCGTGCTGAATTGCACCAGTCGGCGCCCAGCGCCATCATCCGTGCGATATCGAAGGCGCTGACCACCTTGCCCGCACAGCCTAGCTTGACGCGGCTGCGCAGGCCTACGCCGCGTAGCGTGTTGTGCACCAGCTGCAGGCCTTCCTGCAGGGGGGCACCCACGTGGTCGGTGAACTCCAGCGGTGCCGCTCCGGTGCCGCCTTCGGCACCATCGACCACGATGAAGTCGGGGGTGATGCCTGTGACTTGCATGGCCTTGACCATGGCAAACCATTCCCAGGGGTGGCCTATGCACAGCTTGAAGCCGGTGGGCTTGCCGCCCGAGAGTTCGCGCAGCCGGGCGATGAAAAGCATCATCTCCACCGGTGTGTTGAAGGCACTGTGGGCTGAGGGTGACACGCAGTCCACGCCCTCGGGCACGCCGCGCGCCTCGGCAATCTCGGCGCTGACCTTGGGGCCGGGCAGCACACCGCCGTGTCCTGGTTTGGCACCCTGGCTCAGTTTGAGCTCGATCATCTTGACCTGCGGCTGGCAGGCATTCACGGCGAAGCGCTCGGGGTTGAATGTGCCGTCGTCGTTGCGGCAGCCAAAGTAGCCCGAGCCAATCTCCCACACCAGGTCGCCGCCGTGCACCTTGTGGTGCACCGAGATCGAACCCTCGCCGGTGTCGTGCGCAAAGCGCCCGCGCTGCGCGCCCTTGTTTAGCGCCAGGATGGCGTTGGCTGAGAGCGCACCAAAACTCATGGCCGAGATGCTGAACACGCTGGCGTCATAAGGCTGGGTGCAGTTGGAGCTGTCAGCCTGCAGGCCGGTCTGGCTGTCCAGTCCGATGGTGATGCGGAAGTCGTGGGTTGGCACCTCGGTGGGCGATACGGAATGGTTGATCCACTCATAGCCTTCGGCCAGCACGTCGAGCTGGGTGCCGAATGGGCGCTTGTCGATATCCCCTTTGGCGCGCTGGTAGACCAGGGCGCGCTGCGATCGTGAAAACGGCGTCGCGTCGTTGTCGGCTTCGATGAAATACTGGCGGATCTCCGGGCGCACGAACTCCAGCATGTAGCGCATATGGCCTATTACCGGGTAGTTGCGCAGCACCGATTTTTTGGTTTGCTGAAGGTCATACAGGCCCAGGCCGACCAGACCCAGAAACACCAGCCCGGGCAGGGCGCCAGTGTGGAACACGAGCAAGCTGAACAGGCTGAGCAGCAAACCCATGATGCACATGCCGAACACGGTGTAGCGGATGGGGTAGATCGAATTCAAATAATCCAGCATAAGGGTGTTTTCTCCTGGCGCGATGCTACTGGCTAAACTTGGGGTTTGCTATCCGAGAACACCATGACCGCCCCTACCGCTGCGCCTTTACAACCCGACGACTTCGATGCCCTGGACCTGATTCTGGAGGACTTGCGCGAGCGTTATGACGAAACCCCACAGTGGGAGTTTTGTGAAGGCTTCATGGCCGCCGTGGTGTGCTGCCGCAGAGCCATTCCGGCCAGCGAATATCTTTCGGTGCTGCTGGATATCGGCGAAGACGGTGAAGGCAGTTTTGCCGACGAAGCCCAGCGCGCACGCTTCATGGAGCTGTGGGACCGTCGTTGGAACGAGGTGAAGGCCGCACTGGATGAAAAAGATGTCAACAACCTGTCCGACGAGCGTGCCTATACCCCCGAGGTGCTGGACGTGCGCGCCATGATGCTGTCGCTCAGCCCCGAAGAGCGTGCCGAGGCCTTGGTCGGTGAAGAAGAAGGCCCGCTGCCTTCGTTCGGCCAGGTCTGGGCGTTGGGCTTCATGTTTGCAGTCGAGGCCTGGCCCGACGAGTGGGAAGCGCCGGCCAAGGACAAGGAGGCCGTGCAGTGGCTGGACGGCGCCCTGAGCGCCATCGTGGCCCTGACCGAGGACGACACCGGCCCGGCCGAGGTGTCGGCTTTTGGCCCTGAGGAAGAGGGCGGTGAAGAGCCACCACCCAGCATGTCTGAGGCGCGCATGGAGGCTTTTGGCGAAGCCATGTGGGCGGTATATGACTTGCGCGAACTCTGGCGCTCACTCGGCCCCCGCGTGGAGCAGGTGCGTAGGGAAGCTACCCCCGGTCGCAACGACCTGTGCCCCTGCGGTAGTGGCAAAAAGTACAAGAAATGCCACGGCGCCTAGCTTATTGAACACCCCCAGGCTGCAGTGCTTCGCATCTTCCGCCAACCCCCTCGAAGGGGGCGATGCCAGTGGCCTGGCAAAGCCAGTTCCACGGCATCTCTGGGGGTGTGCGTTCCGGCTGAAGCAGTTGGTTATGCCCGTACGCTGTGTCGCTTCATGGTTGCGCCAGAAATTTCGCCAGGTTCGTAGCTGCCAGTCGGCGCACCTTGTTGCGCAACAAAGGCGTCCAGCCCAGCAGCAGGCCGGGCGTGCCCAGTGCCTGGCGTGACCAGGTCCAGAAATCAAACTGGTCGGTGTGCTGGGTAATCAGTCCGGCCGCATTGAAGCGGAAGCGCCCATCGATGCGGTTGTGCACCATGCGCCCGGTGGTGCTGAAGCGGTAGTGCGCCTCCCAATGCGCCTGGCCGGTTGTGGCGTCGGCTTGTAGATCCCGGTATTCCAGCTTCCACACGTCCAAGCCCTTGCTACGGGTGGCGGCGCACAGCATGCGCCACATGCCGCCAACTTCGCGCCGGCCGCGCAGCGTAAATACCGGGTCGTTGAACTGCACATCCTCGGCATAGCAGCTGGCCATGGTGTCGGCGTCCAGGCGGGCGAAGGCAGCGTAAAAGCGCTCAAGTGTGTGTTGATGGGCATGCATAAAAATTTCTTCTCTATGTAAAACTTTGGCAGCGTAACGAATTTCGTAATATGGAGCGCAAATTCATTGGACAAATTCACGGGCTGACGACAAAGCGTCTATATTGCGGCTGCGAACCCTTTTAGCGGGTTCGCCAAGGTGACAGAATGCCGGTCTTTCAGCAAGCCTCCCGACCTGCAGTCGCGTCCTGCTCCGTGGTGCCGACACGCCATCGCCAATATTTAGCGAGGATATGTCAGCTGTTTTAGCCCGAATTCATGAGAGTGCCCGTTTGTGCAGTCCCTCAGTCCGATCAGCCCGGTGATTACTTTCCGAAACAGCCATAACGAGGCTATGCGGGGCACCCTCATCAGCCACCAGCGCGGCTCCATGGTGTTGGAGGTGTACAACCCCGACTCGCTGATGCAGGTCAGCGAGGTTTTGCACGAACTGACCGTGCGTTCCGGTCATCAGAGTATCTATACCGGCAAGGCTGTGGTGGTGAGTCTGTTGAATACCGGGTTGATGGCGGTGGTGTCGCTGAATCTGATGGACGCCTGGAACGATGTCGTGTTGATGCAACCGGGTGTGGCTGGCGTGGCCAGCGCAGCTGGGTTCTTTATCCAGGACTGGGAATCCCGTTTCAATGTGCGACGTGATTACCAGGTGGTGGTTAGCGAGATGCGCGCCTACTTTGCTGAGGTGGCGCGCTGGGTGGACCAGATGGATGTGGCGGGTCGCCTGCCGCATGAGCCCGATGGCCGGGTGCAGCAGGATGTGTTCCAGGAACTGAGCTTGCCGCTGCTGCGCAAGGGCCGCGAGTACTTGGAATGGTTTGACCGCGAAGCCGCCCTGGTGCCCGAGGATGCCGTGCCCCTGCACCGCGCGTTTGCCCAGGCGGCCATCCACCCACTGGTTCTGCGGGCTCCGTTTGTGCACCGTACTTTTTCCAAACCTTTGGGCTATGCCGGCGATTACGAAATGGTGAACCAGATCGTGGGCGACCCGCGCCAGGGCCCGACCAGCTATTTCCAGTTGGTGAATTTCATGTTCCTGCAGGCTGGCGTGGCCCAGGCGCATCGCAACCGTATCGACATTCTGTACAGCCGCCTGGAATCTTTGGCGCAACAGGCCGTGCATGCCGGGCGGCCTATGCGGGTTTTGAATATCGGCTGCGGACCGGCGCAAGAGATCCAGCGCCTGGTTCTGCAATCTGCGCATTTCGACCAACTAGAGTTTGTGCTGGTGGATTTCAGCGAGGAAACTCTTGCCTATACGCGTGAAAGGCTGGAAAGCCTGCAGCACAGCGGCAAGCAGCTGCACTTGCGTACGCAGCACGAGTCGGTAAACCAGCTGCTCAAACGCTCGGCCCAGACCCAAGTGATAGAAGAATCAGACAAGTTTGATTTTGTGTATTGCGCCGGACTTTTTGATTATCTGACCGATAAAGTGTGTGCCCGTTTGGTTAAATATATGGCTTTGCGCACCCGCGCAGGTGGTGAAATATTATTCACCAATGTGCACTCCAGCAACCAGGAGCGGCGCTGGATGGAGTATTTTTTGGAATGGCATCTAATATACCGCGACGAAAACGATGTGCGCAGAATATTGCCAGCCGGTTTGAAGGATATTGAAGTATTTACTGACATCACAGGTGTCAACCTATTTGTGGAATCTCGAGTTCCTGCGCTTATTGGGCATTGATGCTTGAATTCATAACAAAGCGTAAAAACGAAGATTACCAGGCAGAGCTGCACAGCTATTTGATTTTCAATAGCCGGGCGGCCTGTTTGATGACTATGGGCCTGATCATGGCCGGATTGTCGCTGGATGCAGTGTTTTATCCGCTGCATGCCTTGGAGTTTGCCCAGGCCCGGTTGCTGGCATGCCTGCTGATCGGCGCGGTACTGATGAGCTACCAGTTTGCTTGGGGTAGACGCAATATCAAGGCACTCACCTATTTTTGGCTGTGTGTGCCCCAGGTCATGATTGCCTGGATGATCTTTTATACAGAAGGCGAGTCCTCCATTTATTTTGTGGGCTTGACTTTTGTTTTGAGCGGCATGGCTTTTTTTCTGCCCATTACGTTAATTGAGGCCGGTTTGGCCGGCATTTTGACCTTGCTGGTTTATTGTGCGGCATGCATATCACGGACTGGCGGAATTCAAAATTTTCATGCCTTTTGGGGTAATATGATCTTCATGTCGTTTTACGTGTTGATCGGTATAGCCTTGGCGCTATATAACGAGCGCTGGCGCTGGCTTTCTTTTCAGTTGAAGAAAGAAATCCAGGAAAAAAACACCATCCTGCAAAGCACCAACCAGGCACTGGCCGATATTAAGGGCCACATGATGCAGCAGGAAAAAATGGCTGCCCTGGGCACGCTGGCGGCGGGCTTGCTGCATGAGGTCAATAACCCGGTCAATTACAGCCTGATGGCGCTGAATATGTCCATGATGGATGCCGCAGTCGTGAACAGCCCCGACCTGAAGGAAAGCCTGGGCGATGCCAAGGAGGGCATGCAGCGGGTGCAAAGCATCGTCTCGGACCTGAAAACCTTTGCCTACCAAAAGCCGGGTGACGACCCGGGCCGCATCTTTTTGTTTGAAAAAGCCCTTCAGTCGGCTCTGCGCCTGACCGGTTTCGAGCTCAAAGGCATTGCCGTGTCGGTCGAGCTACCCATGGACACCCATGTGCGCGGCGACGAACCCGCCTTGATCGGGGTGCTGATCAACCTGCTGGGCAATGCGGCGCTGGCGCTGCACAAGGCCGCGCGCAAGGCGCCGCGTATCGAGGTGCGGGCCGTGCGCACCGCCAGCCGACTGGAGGTGACAGTGCGCGACAACGGCACCGGCATCCTGCCTGAGCATCTGGCCCGCGTATTTGAACCTTTCTTCACCACCCGAGATGTAGGCAAGGGCCTGGGCTTGGGCTTGAGTGTGAGTTATGCCATCGTGCAGCGCCACGGTGGGGCATTGCGGGTCAGCAGCGAGCCCGGTGTATGGACCGAATTCGCTTTTGACCTGGGTCTGGCAACCGAAAATGCCTGAATCTAGTCCTTTTTGTTGATAACCCTGGCAAGATCACGCTATGCGACCTGACAAAATTCTGTATGTAGACGACGAACCCATGGCGCTCAAGTATTTTGAACGCCTGATCAGCCCCATGGCGCCAGTGCTGACCGCGCTTTCCGTGGAGGAGGGCAAGGCCGTGCTACAGGCGCGCGGCAACGAGATTGCCGTGCTGGTGTCCGACCAGCGCATGCCCGGCGCCCACGGCAACGAGCTGCTGCGCTATGCCCGTGACCACCACCCGGCCATGGTGCGCATGCTGACCACCGCCTACTCCGAGCTGGGCGAGGCCATAGAGGCTATCAACACCGGCGAAATCTACCGCTACATCACCAAGCCCTGGGACCTGGAGCTGCTGCGCGCGGACATCCGTAATGCGCTGGAGCTGTCCGACACCCGCTGCGAGCGCGATGACCTGCTGCGCGAGAAGATGGCGGTGCACCGCCAGCAGCTGCTGGCCAGCCGCATCTCGCAACTGGCTGTGGTGTGCGCCGGCTTTCTGAATGCCGACTACGAGCCTGGCCTGCTAGCCTATCTGCGCGCGGCCGAACTGGCCGGCTGCATGCTGCCGCCCATAGACTGGCGCAGCATGGACCATGCGGAGCTGATGCAGTACGAAGCCCAGCGCAGCGTCTCCGTGGGCCAGGCCTTGGCACAGTGGCAGCCGCAGTTCGCCGCACTGGAAACGCCGGCGCAGGCCTTGCAGGCGCTGGTCGATGCCCTGCCGGGCCAGATCACGTTGCAGGGCGATACCGCCGTCTTCAACGGACGCCATCCGCTCACCTGGTTGCTGGAAGCCCCTAGCCACGAGCCGCCCTCCGGCCCGCTGGTGGCTTGGCTGGCTTGGCTGATGTGGTGGGGCAGCAATGCCCAGCTGCAGGTCAGCGGCCAGGGCCTGAGCGTGCGCCTGTCCGTGGGTGGCACACCCGCAGCACTGCCTTCGGACTGGATGGCCCTGGCCATCGAGCGCATCAGCCAGGCTGCGACGGAGTAAGCCCTTGCAGCAGCTGCGCCACGCGGCGCAGCGCATAGTTCACAGTGGCGGCGCGCACTGCGGCACGGTCGCCAGGGAAATGCTGCACCTCGGTATGCACCGCGCCTGGCAGGGCAAAGCCCAGCCACACCATTCCCACCGGCTTTTCTACGCTGCCTCCCGTGGGGCCGGCAACGCCAGTCACGGCAATCGCTACCTGGGCCCGCGCATGGGCCAGTGCACCGGCCGCCATGGCCCGCGCTACGGGTTCGCTGACAGCGCCATGCGTAGCAATCAGGGCGGCGTCCACACCCAGCATGTCGGTCTTGGCGGCGTTGGAGTAAGTCACAAAACCCCGGTCAAACCAGGCGCTGGAGCCGGCCAGGTCTGTGCAGGCGGCGGCAATCATGCCGCCGGTACAGCTTTCAGCCGTCGCCAGAAACCAATTATTTTTCAGCATCAAATCGGCCACCAGCGCAGGTGTTGCCTGCGCAGGATGCTCTGAATTTGATAGCGCATCCATCACCAGGCCCTCCAGGCTGCAATCACCAGCAGCGTGCAAAAAGCCGCCACCAGGTCGTCGAACATGATGCCGAAGCCACCGCGCGCGTTCAGCCCCTTGAAGGCCCGGTCGGCCCAGGCCACCGGCCCGGGTTTGGCTGCGTCGAAGTAGCGAAACAGCCCGAACGCCACCGCCTGCCCCAGCAGCCCTACCGGCATCACCAGCCACAGCACCAGCCAGAAGGCTGCTACCTCGTCCCAGACGATGGCACCGGGGTCGGCCACGTTCATGTGCCGCGCGCAGACAGTGCAAGCCCACCAGCCCACCACAAAAGACGCGGCAATCAACCAGCCCATTTGTGCCGTGGTCAGCAGCGGCTGGATCACCAGAAACGCCAGCCAGGCCCACAATGTGCCGGCGGTGCCGGGGGCGATGGGGCTTAGCCCAGAGCCAAAGCCCAGGGCCATGAAATGGGCGGGATGCGAAAGCAGAAACCGGGCGGTAGGGCGGCGCATGGGCGACGCGGAAGAAGGGCTATCCATGGCGGTCGATTATCCGGCAGCCCCGTATCATTCGCGGATGACCGCATTGCATATCTCCTCCCAGTTTGATGGAGGCTCTATCCAGGTGCTCAGCCTGGCCGACCCGCAAGACATCCAGCTGAACATCCGCCCCGACAACGCCAGTCCCTACGCGCAGTGGTTCTACTTTTGCCTGCAGGGTGCCGCTGGCGTGCCGGTGGTGATGAAGTTCCTGAACGCCGGCCAAAGCGCCTATCCGCCCGGTTGGGACGGCTACCGCATCGTCGCCAGCGTGGACCGCCAACACTGGTTTCGCCTGGACGCCCAGTACGACGGCCAGGTCATGACCGTGGCTACCACGCCCAGCCACAACCGCATGTATTTCGCCTATTTCGAACCCTATTCGCACGAGCGCCACCTGGACCTGCTGGGCCGGGCCGCCGCCTCCGACCTGGTGCGCGTGGAAAGCCTGGGCGCCACGGTTGAGGGCCGCGACATGACCCTGCTGCACATCCATGATGCGCAGTTCGCCACGCCGAAAAAGAAGGTCTGGCTCATCGCCCGCCAGCACCCCGGCGAAACCATGGCCGAGTGGTTCGTCGAGGGCTTTCTGGACCGCCTGCTGGACCGCCAGGACCCCACCAGCCGGGCCCTGCTGCAGCACTGCGAATTCTTCGTGGTGCCAAACATGAACCCCGACGGCGCCGTGCACGGCAACCTGCGCACCAACGCCGCCGGTGCCAACCTCAACCGTGAATGGCGCCGCCCCAGCCTGGACACCTCGCCCGAGGTCTTCCATGTGCGCAACAAGATGGAGGCAGTGGGCGTAGACCTGTTCCTGGACGCCCATGGCGATGAGAATTTGCCCTACAACTTCGTCGTAGGCACCGAAGCAAACCCCGGCTTCAGCCCACGCATCGAGGCCCTGCAAAACACCTTCAAAGCCGCCTGGCTGGCCGCCAGCCCGGATTTCCAGACGGAAGTCGGCTACCCCCGCGCCGCGCCCAGCCAAGCCAACCTCAGCCTAGCCACCAATTGGGTCGGCCAAAACTTCGACTGCCTGGCCTTCACGATCGAGATGCCGTTCAAGGACAACGCGAACTTGCCGGATCTGGAACACGGCTGGAACGGTGAGCGTTCGCGCAAGTTAGGGGCTAGCGTACTAGCGGCGGTAAGGGTCGTGGTTGAGGGATAAAAATTGGCTCTGGCGCAGGCACTGTCTTCGCAAGAGGCTATCTAAATCGTAGCAACCTTAACCCATTTCCCACCACCAGCAAGCTGGCCCCCACGTCGGCAAACACTGCCATCCACATGGTGCCGGAGCCCATCAGCGTGAGCACCAGGAACACGGCCTTGATGCCCAGGGCGAGGACGATGTTTTGTACCAGCAGGGTGTGCGTGGCGCGGGACAGGCGGACGAAGCGGGGGAGTTTGCGCAGGTCGTCGTCCATCAGGGCTACGTCAGCGGTTTCGATGGCCGTGCCAGTACCGGCGGCGCCCATGGCGAAGCCTATGTCGGCACGGGCCAGGGCGGGGGCGTCGTTGATGCCGTCGCCCACCATGCCGACCTTGCCTTGCGGGCCATGTTCGGTCAACGCGGTCTCGATGCGCTGCAGCTTGTCCTGCGGCAGCAGGTCGCCCTGGGCTTCGGCGATGCCGACCTGGTCGGCGATGGCGCGGGCGGTGTGGGCGTTGTCGCCGGTCAGCAGGCTGGTGCGCACGCCCAGGGCGTTCAGCTCCTGGATGGCCTGGCGGCTACTGTCTTTGAGGGTGTCGGCCACGGCGAATACGGCCAGCACGCCCTGGGTGTTGGCCAGCAGGATGGCGGTTTTGCCTTGCGACTCCAGCGCGGTGAGCTGGGCTTCGAGCGCATCGGAGCACAGGCCTTGTTCGTGCACCAGGCGGTGGTTGCCCAGGGTGTAGCGTGTGCCCGCGATCTGGCCCAGGGTGCCGCGCCCGGGCAAGGCTTCAAACTGGTCCACGGTTTGCAGGGCGATGCCGTCGCGCTGTGCGGCCTGGGCCACGGCGCGGGAAACGGGGTGGTCGGAGCGGCTGGCCAGGCTGGCTGCCAGGCTGCGCGCTTCGGCTTCGGTCGTGCTGCCCAACAAGGCAAAGTCGGTCTGTACCGGTTTGCCGTGGGTGAGCGTGCCGGTCTTGTCCAGCGCCAGCCAGGCCAGTTTGCGGCCCTCTTCCAGGTACACGCCGCCCTTGACCAGAATGCCCAGGCGCGCGGCGGCGGCCAGGCCGCTGACGATAGTGACGGGGGTGGAGATCACCAGCGCACAGGGGCAGGCGATCACCAGCAGCACCAGGGCTTTGTAGATCCAGCCCAGCCAGTCGCCGTCTAGCAGCGGTGGCAGCACCGCGACGGCGACGGCCAGGGCAAAGACGATGGGGGTGTAGACCTGGGCAAACCGGTCCACAAAGCGCTGGGTGGGTGCGCGTGCGCCCTGGGCGGCTTGCACCGCGTGCAGTATGCGGGCCAGGGTGCTGTCGCCGGCGCGGGCGGTGACGCGGTATTCAAACGAGCCGGTGGCGTTGACCGTGCCGGCAAACACGTCGTCACCCTCGGCCTTGTCCACGGGCAGACTCTCGCCTGTGATGGGAGACTGGTCGATGGTGGAGCGGCCTTGGGTGATCTGGCCGTCCAGCGCCAGGCGCTCACCGGGTTTGACGCGCACCTGGGCGCCCAGGGCGACGGATTTGGCGTCTACCTCGCGCCAGCTGCCATCGGCCTGCTGCACGGTGGCCTGCTCGGGGGCGAGTTGCATCAGGCCCTGGATGGCGTTGCGTGCGCGGTCGAGCGAGCGGGCTTCGATCAGCTCGGCCACGGTGAACAGCACCATCACCATGGCGGCCTCGGGCCACTGGCCCAGCAGCAGCGCGCCGGTGACGGCGATGCTCATCAGGGCGTTGATGTTCAGGTTACCGTTGCGTATCGCAATCCAGCCCTTCTTATAGGTGCTCAGCCCGCAGGACAGCACGGCCATGATGGCCAGCAGCGCCGGCACCCAGACCGGCAGCCCGGCCCAGTGGCTGGCCTCGGAGGCGATGGCGGCAATGCCGGCCAGTGCCAGCGGCGACCAGGGTTTGGCGGGTTCGGGGGCAGGAGGCGGGGCTGCGGCATTGGCCAATTCGGGGGTGAAACCCAGCGAACGCACGGCGTCCAGGATGGCGTCAAGGGCCTTGGGCGCGTGCGTGACGGTCAGCACGCGCTGTATGAGGTTGAACTCCAGGCCGGTTACGCCGTCCATGCCGCCCAGCTTTTTGCGTAGCAGGGCCTCTTCGGTGGGGCAGTCCATTTGCAGGATGCGGATCGGGGTGGTGCTGCCTTGGTCGCTGCTGACGGGGGTTGCCAGCTGCTCCAGTGCGGGCGCCGCATCGTGCGCGCAGCAACTGCTGGCAGCGTGGTCGTGACCATGCTCATGCGCATGACCATGTGTGTGGTCATGGTGCGCATGCGAATCGTGGTCGTGTGTGTGGGCGGGCATAAGGGCTTTCTGGATAGCGTTGCGCCCATTAGACAAGCTGAAGTTACTATAGAGTCAACCCCATTCTTGGATAGCCTTATGAAAATCGGCGAATTGGCCCAGGTGGCCCAGTGCACGGTAGAGACGGTGCGCTACTACGAGAAGGAAGGCTTGCTGCCCGCGCCGGCGCGCACGGCGGGCAACTTCCGCGTGTATGGGCCGGAGCATTCGGAGCGCCTGCGTTTCATCCGCAACTGCCGCGCGCTGGACATGAGCCATGAAGAAATCCATAGCTTGCTGCGCCTGGCGGATCAGCCAGCCGAGGGCTGCGGCGCCATCAATGCAGTGTTTGACCAGCACATCGCCCATGTGGACGAACGCATACGTGAGCTGACCCAGCTAAAACAGCAACTGGCGGGTTTGCGCGAACGGTGTAGCAGCGAACAAGCTTCGGATGCCTGCGGCATCTTGCAGGGTCTGGCGGCGATGGAAGTGGAATCCCGGCCCGAACGGCATACGCACTTGGGTTGAAAGTGCTGCACGTCAATAGGTGCCTAAATGGACGCTGGCGCAGATAGATAGTGCGCAGCATGCTACTCAAAATGTAGCAATTGATGGTGTTTTCCATGCTGGCAGGTCAATGCCAGCATGGTCGTTCAACCCCACCATAGGGTTTTCGGCTTGGTTCTTGCTATATGTCCCAGGCCTGGCCTTGAGGCCTCACGCCAGGAGACACGGCAGCGGTGACCCGGAGCCGAAGGAGCTTTTTAAGCGCGGTTTTGCAGTTCGTGGCGGTCGGCTGCGGCGAACAGATCAGCGGCAAAGCCACGGTCGGTGTCGGCGTAGCTTTCGGCCAGCATGCGGACTTGTTCGGCTTCTTCGAACACGGTCAGGGCACGTGGCGCAGCTGTCTTGAACAGCGTGGCGTGCAGAGCGGAAAACAGGTTGGACGTGGCGGCGAAGAATTCGCGGGCAGCGGAACTGACGGCAGGTGCGGTTGCGGAGCTGGTCAGTTGGTAAGCATTGGTAGTCATGGTGGTTACTCCTGTACATCGGGTTGACGTTGGAGTGAATTATAGGGTTAACCCTAGATTCGGTCCATGAAAATCCTAGGGTTAACCCTCTATCGTGATTTAGATCACATGCTGTTGTTTTTATTCCAAAACCGTTTGACGTACGGCATGTTCCCAACGCGCCATCAGTTCGGTCGCTCGTGCGGTGCTGAGCGTGGGCAGGAAGCGCCGCTCGGCGCGCCACAGGGCAGATAGTTCCTCGGTATTGCGGTACACGCCCACGGCCAGACCGGCCAGGTAGGCGGCACCCAGGGCGGTGGTTTCGGTCACGGCGGGGCGTATCACCGGGATGCCCAGCAGATCGGCCTGGAACTGCATCAGTAAATCATTTACACAGGCACCTCCATCCACCCGCAGCTCGGCCACCGGCGTGCCGCCAGCTTGCACTGCGTCGCGGCCCATGGCCTGTAGCAGGGCAGCACTTTGGTAGGCAATGCTTTCCAGCGCCGCCCGGGCGATGTGGGCCAGTGTGGTGCCGCGGCTCAGGCCGGTAATGCTGCCGCGCGCATCCGGCTTCCAATAGGGCGCACCCAGGCCGGTGAAGGCCGGCACGAACATCACGCCGCCGGAGTCGGGCACGCTTTGCGCCAGGCTTTGTACCTCGCCGCTGTTATGGATGGCATGCAGGCCGTCGCGCAGCCACTGCACCACCGCGCCGCCCACGAAGACGCTGCCTTCGGTGGCGAATTCGGGCTGTGCCGTGGGTTGGGCCGCACTGGTGGTGAGAAGGCCGTTGTGGGAGGTCTGGAAGGTGGTGCCGGTGTGCATCAGCATGAAGCAGCCCGTGCCATAGGTGTTCTTGGCCATGCCGGCTTTGAAGCAGGCCTGACCGAACAGCGCGCTTTGCTGGTCGCCGGCAACGCCCCCTATGGGGATGGCCTGGCCCAGCAGGGCGGGGCTGACATCGCCGTAGATGGCGCTGCTGGGTTTCACGGCGGGCATCAGGCTGGCAGGGATGTTCAGTGCGGCCAGCAGCTCGGCGTCCCATTGGTTGCTGTGCACATTGAACAGCATGGTGCGGGATGCGTTGCTCACGTCGGTGGCGTGCACCTGGCCTTCGGTCAGCTGCCACATCAGCCAGCTGTCGATGGTGCCAAAGGCCAGTTCGCCGCGTTCCGCCTGGGCGCGGGCGTTCGGCACGTGGTCCAGCAGCCATTTCAGCTTGGTGCCCGAGAAATAGGCATCGACCAGCAACCCGGTCTTGCGTTGGATTACATCGGCCAGGCCATCGGCGCGCAGCTGCACGCAGGTGGGCTCGGCGCGGCGGTCCTGCCAGACGATGGCATGGTGAATGGGCAGGCCGGTCGCGCGATTCCACACCACCGTGGTTTCGCGCTGGTTGGTGATGCCCACCGCGCGGATGTCCTTTGCCTGCAGCCCGGCCTTGGCCAGGGCTTCGCGGGCGGTGCTGAGCTGGGTGTGCCAGATCTCCATCGGGTCATGCTCGACCCAGCCGGGTTGGGGAAATATTTGGGGCAGTTCCAGTTGCGCCTGGCTGACGATGTGGCCGTCGGCGTGGAAGACGATGCTGCGGGAGCTGGAGGTGCCCTGGTCCAGGGCGAGCAGGTAGGTCATGGTTGTGTGGCGAGGTGGCAGCGGACTTGGGCATCGCGCAGCAGGTTGGCAAAAGGTTCGGGCACCGGAGCGTCGGTGAACAGGCGGTCGATCTGCGACAGGCTGGCCACTTCCACCATAGCCGGGCGGTTGAATTTGCTGCTGTCAGCCGCCAGCCAGACCTCGCGGGCGTGGCTGATGATGGCTTGCGAGACCTTCACTTCGCGGTAGTCGAAGTCGCGCAGCGTGCCATCGGCTTCAATGGCCGAAATGCCGATCAGCGCAATATCCACCTTGAACTGCCGTATGAAATCGATAGCAGCTTCACCCACCACGCCGCGGTCGCGCCCGCGCACCACGCCGCCGGCAATGATGACTTCACACTGCGGATTGGCGCTAAGGATGGTGGCCACGTTCAGGTTGTTGGTGATAACGCGCAGCCCTTTGTGCTGCAGTAGGGCCTTGGCAATCGCCTCGGTGGTGGTGCCAATGTTCAGGATCAGCGAACAGTCGTTGGGCACCTCGGCCGCCACTGCGCGCGCAATGCGGGCCTTGCCTTCGGCGTGCAGGTTCTCGCGCTGCGGGTGGGCGATGTTCTCAATCGTCGAGCTGGGCACGCGTACGCCGCCGTGGAAGCGGGTCAACAGGCCATCGTCGGCCAGGCGCTGTACGTCGCGGCGCACGGTTTGCAGGGTGACGCCGAGCTTGTCGGCCAGCTGGTCAACGGTGAGAGAGCCCTGGGCCTGTACGGCCTGCAGCAGCAGCAGTTGTCGGGGGTTGGGGTTCACGGGGTTTCGTTTCGGAAAAAACTAGCGCTTGACTTTAAAACGAAAGACAAAGAACGTTCTAAGGGTTGCTACCGATAAAAAAGAAACACAAACGAACAATAATCATCAAATTCGAAAACGCAAGTTTGTAAATTCGGCAAAGGATTGTGATGCAGTTGAGCTTAGAAGGCGTCAGCAAAAAGGTGGGGGCACAGACCTGGCTGTACGAGATGGGTTTGGCGCCTCAGCCCGGTGCCGTGACCGTGTTGCTGGGCGCAACCCAGGCGGGCAAGACCAGCCTGATGCGCATCATGGCTGGGCTGGACGTGCCTACCCATGGGCGGGTGCGGGTGGACGGTGTGGACGTGACCGGTCAGCCGGTGCGCGAGCGCAATGTGGCCATGGTCTACCAGCAGTTCATTAACTACCCCTCGCTCACAGTGCGCGACAACATCGCCTCGCCGCTGAAGCTGCGCGGCGAAAAGAATATGGACCAGCGCGTACGCGAGCTGGCCGAAAAGCTGCATATCGAGATGTTCCTGGAGCGCTACCCAGCCGAGCTATCGGGCGGCCAGCAGCAGCGCGTGGCACTGGCCCGGGCGTTGGCCAAGGCGGCACCTCTGATGCTGTTGGACGAGCCGCTGGTGAATCTGGACTACAAGCTGCGCGAAGAACTGCGCGACGAACTCAGCTCGCTGTTTGCCGCGGGTGAATCCACTGTCATCTATGCCACGACCGAGCCGGGCGAGGCCTTGCTGCTGGGTGGCTACACCGCGGTGATGGATGCGGGCGAATTGCTGCAATACGGTCCCACGGCCGAGGTATTCCACCGGCCTAAGTCGCTGCGCGTGGCGCGGGCTTTCAGCGATCCACCGATGAACCTGGCTGCTGGCCACACGGCGGCTGGCGGCGTGCAGTTGCAGGCAGGGCCGCTGCTGGCCCTGGCCTTGCCGGCTACGCAGGCCGGGAGCTTGACGGTAGGCCTGCGCGCCAGTGCGCTGCGGGTGCAGCAGCGCCCCGGTGACGTAGCCCTGAACGGACAGGTCGAGCTGGCGGAAATCTCCGGTTCCGACACCTTTGTGCACGTGGCGACGCCGATTGGTGAACTGGTGGCCCAACTCACCGGCGTGCATTATTTCGAACTGGGGGCTGCATTGACCTTGTATTTCCATGCCACCCAGGCTTATGTGTTTGATGGTCAGGGCAGCTTGCTGCTGGCCCCGGTCCGCCAGGGAGCTGTGTAATGGCCCGCATTGAACTGGACCTGGCGCACGCTTACCGCGCCAACCCAACGCAAGATAGCGACTACGCGCTGCTGCCTTTGAAGATGAGCTTCAACGACGGCGGTGCCTATGCCTTGCTCGGCCCCTCGGGCTGCGGTAAGACGACCATGCTGAACATCATGTCTGGTCTGCTGGCGCCATCGCAGGGCACAGTGCTGTTTGACGGCAAAGACGTGACCCTCGCCTCGCCGCAGGAGCGCAACATCGCCCAGGTGTTCCAGTTCCCGGTGATCTACGACACCATGACGGTGGCTGAAAACCTGGCTTTTCCACTGCGCAACCGCAAGGTGCCGCAGGCGCAGATCGACAAGCGCGTGGGCGAAATTGCCGAGATGCTGGAGATGAGTGGTCAGCTGAACCAGCGCGCCGCCAACCTGGCGGCAGACGCTAAGCAGAAGATCTCGCTGGGCCGAGGCCTGGTGCGGCCCGACGTGTCGGCCGTGCTGTTCGACGAGCCGCTGACGGTGATCGATCCGCACCTGAAATGGCAGCTGCGCCGCAAGCTCAAGCAGATTCACCGCGAGCTGAAATTGACGCTGATCTACGTGACCCATGACCAGGTAGAGGCGTTGACTTTTGCCGAGCAGGTGGTGGTGATGACGCGTGGCCGTGCCGTGCAAGTGGGCTCGGCCGATGCCTTGTTCGAGCGGCCCAGCCATACCTTTGTGGGTAACTTCATCGGCTCGCCGGGGATGAACTTTTTGCCTGTCCATGCTGCGGCCGAAACCTTGCAAGTGGCCGGTGCGCAATGGCAGCTGCCACGGGCGTTGCCCCAGGGTGCGTTGAAGCTGGGCGTACGGCCGGAATACGTCTCGCTGGCACAACCCGCCACGCGGGGGGCTCTGCTGTGCACGGTATCCAAGATCCAGGACGTAGGCACGCATGTGATGCTGACTGCCGCGGTCGATGGACAGGTGCTCAAGGCCCGGCTGAGTCCCGAGGTGCAACTGCCAGCGGTGGGTGAAGTGGTCTGGCTGCAGGTGCTGGGCGAGCACACCTGCTTTTATAAGAACGAGGAGATTGTGCAATGAACGCCGTGCCGAACCGCTTCAAACAAGTTCGCGCCCCCTTGGGGGGGAGCGCTACCGCCTTGGCGGCAAGCGTGGGGGCTATATGAGCACCACAACCAAACCGGTGAACCAGAAAGCCTGGTTCTTGATCTTGCCGGTGCTGATTTGCGTGGCCTTTTCTGCCATTGTGCCGCTGATGACGGTGGTGAACTATTCGGTGCAGGACATCATTTCGCCCGAGCGGCGTGTGTTCGTGGGCACCGAATGGTTTGTCCAGGTGATGCGCGACGAGGAGCTGCATGCCGCGCTGTTGCGTCAACTGATTTTCTCCTTGTCGGTTCTGGCGGTGGAGTTGCCCTTGGGCATCTTGCTGGCCTTGTCCATGCCAGCCGAGGGTTTGAAGGCGTCGGTAGTGTTGGTGATCGTGTCGCTGTCCCTGCTGATTCCGTGGAACGTGGTGGGCACTATCTGGCAGATTTTTGGTCGCTCCGACATCGGTTTGCTGGGGGCTGCGCTGCAGGGCATGGGTATCGACTACAGCTACACCGGCAACGCCACCCATGCCTGGCTGACGGTGTTGGTGATGGATGTGTGGCACTGGACGCCGCTGGTTGCCTTGCTGGGTTATGCGGGTCTGCGTTCGATACCAGATGCCTACTACCAGGCCGCGCGGATTGACGGTGCCAGCAAGTTTGCGGTGTTCCGCTACATCCAGCTGCCCAAGATGCGTGGTGTGCTGATGATTGGCGTGCTGCTGCGCTTCATGGACAGCTTCATGATCTACACCGAGCCCTTTGTGTTGACGGGCGGGGGGCCTGGCAATGCGACTACCTTCCTGTCGCAGTTCTTGACGCAAAAAGCCGTGGGCCAATTTGACCTGGGTCCGGCTGCAGCGTTTTCGTTGATCTACTTTTTGATCATCCTGCTGCTGTGTTTCATTCTGTACAACTGGATGCAGCGCGTTGGCACCCAAGAAAAAGAAGGCGGCCATGAATAAGCCAAAATTTCAGAAGCGGACGATCTTTCTGTTCGCCTACATCATCTTCGCCCTGGTACCCATCTACTGGATGGTGAATATGTCGTTCAAGACCAACCAGGAGATCGTGGCCAGCTTTTCGCTGCTGCCCCAGCATTTCACCTGGGACAACTACCGCACCATCCTGACGGATTCGTCGTGGTACTCGGGCTATATCAATAGCCTGATCTACGTCAGCATGAACATGGTGATCACGCTCACTGTGTCCCTACCTGCGGCCTATGCGTTCTCGCGCTACAGCTTCCTGGGCGACAAGCATGTGTTCTTCTGGCTGCTAACCAACCGTATGACCCCGCCCGCGGTGTTTTTGCTGCCGTTCTTCCAGCTCTACACCACCGTAGGTTTGATGGACACGCACTTGGCGGTGGCGCTGGCGCACTTGCTGTTCAGCGTGCCGCTGGCGGTGTGGATTCTGGAAGGTTTCATGAGCGGCATTCCACGCGAGATCGACGAGACGGCTTATATCGACGGCTATACCTTCCCGCGCTTTTTCCTGACCATCTTCTTGCCACTGATCAAGGCAGGTGTGGGTGTGGCGGCATTCTTCTGCTTCATGTTCAGCTGGGTAGAACTGCTGCTGGCCCGCACCCTGACCAGTGTGAATGCCAAGCCCATCGTGGCGACCATGACGCGCACCGTGTCGGCGTCGGGCATGGACTGGGCCACGCTGGCGGCGGCTGGCGTCTTGACCATTGTCCCAGGCGCCATCGTGATCTGGTTTGTACGCAACTACATCGCCAAGGGCTTCGCCATGGGGCGGGTGTGATTGGTCTAACAGGAGATTTGTATGTTTGAGTGGATGGCTTGGACCTTGCCGGTCGCAGTGTTCTTTATTTGTATTGCGCTGATGTTGGTGGGCATGACGGTGTGGGAGATCAAGTCGCCCACAACCTTGCGGCGCGGCTTCTTGCCGATGGACACCACGCGCGGCGACCGTTTGTTCATTGGCTTGCTGAGCGCGGCCTATGTGAATCTGGCTTTTGTGGGATTGAGCGGCAAGTTTGCCGAGTGGTTCCAGCTGGACGGTGACCCGTCCATCTGGATCAGTTTTGTGCTGTCCGTAGCCCTGCTGATGGTGATCATGCGCAAGGGCTAGGCATGGTGTTCCGAGGATCCGGCTTTTACTGCCCCCAGAGCCGAGCACGCCTTTCGTTGAATGGGGGTGTATACCAATGAGGAGACGAGACATGAAGATGCGTTATTCCATACTGGCCATCGCCGCAGCTTGTGCGCTGACGGGCCATGCGTTCGCCGACGAAGCGGCTGCGAAGAAGTGGATCGACAGCGAGTTCCAGCCATCGACCCTGAGCAAGGACAAACAGGCCGCTGAGATGAAGTGGTTCATCGAAGCCGCGAAGAAGCTGCAAGCCAAGGGTGTCAAGGAAATCTCGGTGGTGTCAGAAACCCTGACCACGCATGAATACGAGTCCAAGACCCTGGCCAAGGCGTTTGAAGAAATCACCGGCATCAAGGTCAAGCATGACGTGATCCAGGAAGGCGACGTGGTCGAGAAGCTGCAGACTTCCATGCAGTCGGGTAAGTCGATTTACGACGGCTGGATTTCGGATTCGGACCTGATTGGTACCCACTACCGTTACGGCAAGATATTGGCGCTGTCGGACTATATGGCCGGCGCTGGTAAGGAGTTCACCGATCCAGATCTGGATTTGAAGGACTTCATCGGCACCAGTTTCACCACGGCGCCCGACAAGAAGATGTACCAGCTGCCGGACCAGCAGTTCGCCAACCTGTACTGGTTCCGTGCCGACTTGTTTGCGCGCCAGGACCTGAAAGACAAGTTCAAGGCCAAGTATGGCTATGACCTGGGCGTGCCGCTGAACTGGAGTGCCTATGAGGACATTGCCGCCTTCTTCAGCGAAGACGTGAAGACGCTGGACGGCAAGCCAATCTACGGTCACATGGATTACGGCAAAAAAGATCCATCGTTGGGCTGGCGTTTCACCGATGCCTGGCTATCGATGGCGGGTGCGGCAGACGTAGGCATTCCAAATGGCATGCCTATCGATGAATGGGGCATCAAGGTGGCCGATGACAAATGCACCCCGGTGGGTGCATCGGTGTCGCGCGGTGGGGCGACCAACTCGCCAGCGGCTGTGTACGCTTTGACCAAGTACATCGACTGGATGAAGAAGTACGCGCCCAAGGAAGCCATGGGCATGACCTTTGGTGAATCCGGTCCAGTGCCAGCACAAGGCCAGATCGCCCAGCAAATCTTCTGGTACACCGCTTTCACGGCCGATATGGTGAAGCCCGGTCTGCCAGTAGTGAATGCAGATGGCACTCCCAAGTGGCGCATGGCTCCCGGCCCGAATGGCCCGTACTGGAAGCAAGGCATGCAGAACGGCTACCAGGACGTGGGTTCCTGGACCTTCTTCAAGGACCACGACGCCAACAAGGTGGCGGCGGCCTGGCTCTACGCCCAGTTCGTGACCAGCAAGACCGTGTCCTTGAAGAAGTCGATCACTGGCCTGACCTTCATCCGCGACAGCGATATCCGTGCTGACTACTTCACGCAAAACGCCAACAAGTACGGCGGCCTGATCGAGTTCTACCGCAGCCCAGCACGTGTGGCCTGGACGCCGACCGGCACCAATGTGCCCGACTACCCCAAGCTGGCGCAGCTGTGGTGGAAGAACGTAGCTGAGGCGGTAACGGGTGAGAAAACGCCGCAGAAAGCCATGGATAACCTAGCCGATGAGATGGACAACGTGATGTCGCGTCTGGAACGCGCTGGCATGGCCAATTGCGCGCCAAAGCTCAATCCCAAGGGTGACCCCAACAAGTATCTGAGCGATGCACATGCCCCATGGAAGAAGCTGGCGAACGAAAAGCCCAAGGGCGAAACCATTGCCTATGACACCTTGTTGAACGCCTGGAAGAACGGCAAGGTCCGCTAAGCGCGTAACAGAGATGCAATAAGCTCTGCAATGGCTGCGTGGCCCTCTGCGCCACGCAGCCCTTTTGGTTGGCATGCTTCGCGCATGTCAACTTGTTTGATTGCTGGAATCTTGGTTTATGACGCTTGCCCCCTCGCCCCGATCGACTTTGCGCACTGCAGTAATGGCGCAGCTCAGCGGGCCTGCTCAATTCGATGTGGTGGTTATCGGCGGTGGCGCGACAGGTCTAGGGGTGGCTCTGGATGCAGCTTCGCGCGGATTCAGCGTGGCCTTGATCGAATCACATGACTTTGCCAAGGGCACTTCATCGCGTGCAACCAAGCTGGTGCACGGCGGTGTGCGTTACTTGGCACAGGGCAATATCGCACTAGTGCGTGAAGCCCTGCACGAACGTACCACGCTGCTGCATAACGCGCCCCATCTGGCGCAACCGCTGGCGTTTGTGATGCCGTCCTACAAGCTGCTGGACACGCCCTTTTATGGCATAGGGCTCAAGATGTACGACGCTCTCGCCGGTAAGGCGGGCCTGGGGTCCACAGAATTTTTGGGTAAAGAAAAGACCCTGCACTATCTGCCGACTGTACGTGCGCAGGGGCTCAAGGGCGGGGTCAAGTACTGGGATGGCCAGTTTGACGATGCCCGTTTGGCATTGGTGCTGGCCCGCACTGCGGCCGACCAAGGGGCTGTGGTGGCCAATTACTGTGCCGCCACCGGTTTGTTGCATGAAGACGGCAAGGTGGCGGGCGTGCATTGCCAGGACCGCGAAACCGGTGCACACATGACGCTGCGCGCGAGTTGTGTGGTGAATGCCACCGGTGTCTGGGTGGACGAATTTCGCCAAAAGGACGGCGACGCAACAGGTCGCACCGCCAAGCCCATGGTCGCGCCCAGCCAGGGCGTGCACATCGTGGTGGACCGTGAATTTTTGCCAGGCGACCATGCGATGCTGGTGCCGAAGACCGCCGATGGCCGGGTTTTGTTTGCCGTGCCATGGTTGGGCAAGACCATTCTGGGCACCACGGATACGCCGCGCCATGACCTGGACCGTGAGCCTTTGCCGTTCAAGGAGGAGGTGGAGTTCATTTTGGGTGAATCAGGTAGATATCTGAGCCGGGCGCCTACCCGGGCCGACGTGAAAAGCGTGTGGGTTGGCCTGCGTCCGCTGGTCAAGCCGCAAGATGAGGATGGCGGCAATACCAAGGGCATCAGCCGCGAGCACACGGTGTTGGTCAGCCGCAGCGGCATGGTCACGGTGACCGGCGGCAAATGGACCACCTACCGCGCGATGGCCGAGGACGTGTTGGACAAATGCTTTGGCGCGGAGTTGCTACAGCCGCGCAAGCCGGTCTGTACAGCGACCTTGCGCCTGATTGGCGCGGGCACGGTGCCTGCGGGGGGCTTGCAGCACAAAATGAGCGATGCGCCGGGCTTGCAAGCCTACGGTACAGAACAGGATCTGGTGCGGTCTCTACCTGGTGGTGGGCGCGCGCTGGGCGGAGGCCTGAGCGAAGCCATGGTGCGCTTTGCTGCCCGCTTTGAATATGCCCGCACGGTAGAGGACGTGTTGGCGCGCCGTAGCCGGCTGCTGTTTCTGGACGCGCGCCAGGCCGCCTCCTTGGCGCCGGCGGTGGCAGACATCCTGTTGCAAGAAACCGGTGTGGACCCGCAGACCGAGGCGTTTTTGACCCTGGCCGAGCAATACACCACCTTGCCTGCATGAAACCCTTGACGCAATGGCCGCTCGCGCAGCGGCGTGGCGTGCGGGGTGTGCTGACGGATATAGACGACACCCTGACAACAGACGGTGCTATCACCCCCGACGCCTTGCAGGCTTTGCAGGATTTGAAGTCTGCTGGTCTGACGGTGATTGCAATTACCGGGCGCCCGGTGGGCTGGAGCGAGCCGTTTGCCCAGTCTTGGCCGGTCGATGCCATCGTTGCCGAGAATGGCGCCGTCGCGCTGATAAATAGCAATGAAATTAGCCTTCAGCGCAGTACTCATCTGCGTCAGGCGCTATCAAAAATATATATACAGGATGCTGTTACGCGGCAAGCCAATAAGGTGCGCATGCAGAGGCTGGCAGAGCGCGTGCTGGCCGAAGTGCCCGGTGCTTGCCTGGCCGAAGATTCTGCGGGCCGGGAAACCGATATCGCCATTGACCACAGCGAATTCAGCCATTTGTCGCCGGCCCAGATCGCCCAGGTGGTTGCCGTCCTGGAGGAGGGAGGCATGCGCGCCACCGTCAGTTCCATCCATATCAATGGTTGGTTTGGCGAGCACAACAAGTGGGAGGGCGCGCGCTGGATCGTGCAAACCCTGTTTGGGCGGGCGCTGGAGGCGGAAATGGATCGCTGGGTCTATATAGGTGACTCGACCAATGACCAGCGGATGTTCGAGGCGATGCCGCAAACCGTGGGCGTAGCCAACATCCGCAGATTTGAGGCTGATTTGGCATTTAAACCACAGTACGTAGCCGAAAATGAGCGGGGTGCGGGCTTTGCCGAGATCGCAAACGCCGTTCTGGCGGCATTTCGACCTGAAAAAACATAGTTGGCGTTGCTGTGCATGTCTTTTATATGCACGCAGTTGACGCGCTTTTAAATATTCTGCATAATTGCGGGCTTCGCTCCTAAAAAGCGATGCTTCTGCCCAAAGGAAGCGCTATGAGTGGTTTGTAGCGTGGACGACGGGCCCAAGACTGATTGCGTGCTGCGGCTTAGGCTGAGGCACTCGATGCAAGTTGGGAAAACATAGACATGATCCAAACTGAATCCCGGTTAGATGTTGCCGACAATACCGGCGCGAAATCCGTTCTCTGCATCAAGGTGCTGGGCGGGTCCAAGCGTCGTTACGCTAGCGTTGGCGACATCATCAAAGTGAGCATCAAAGAAGCCGCTCCACGTGGTCGCGTCAAAAAAGGCGAGATCTACAGTGCAGTGGTGGTGCGCACGGCCAAAGGTATCCGTCGTGCAGACGGTTCGCTGGTCAAATTCGATGGCAACGCAGCTGTGTTGCTGAATGCAAAGCTGGAGCCCATCGGCACCCGCATCTTCGGACCAGTGACGCGCGAATTGCGCACTGAAAAGTTCATGAAGATCGTGTCCTTGGCCCCTGAAGTTCTGTAAGGACGCGACATGAACAAGATTCGCAAAGGCGACCAAGTCGTCGTGCTCACCGGGCGCGATAAAGGCAAGCGCGGTACTGTCGCGCTGCGTAAAGATGATTCTTACCTGTTGGTCGATGGTATCAACATGGTCAAGAAGCACGCTAAGCCCAATCCCATGAAGGGTGAGGCTGGCGGCATCGTCGAAAAGAACATGCCAATTCACCAGTCCAACGTAGCCATTTTCAATGCTGCTACCGGTAAGGCTGATCGTGTTGGAATCAAGGTGCTGGCGGACGGCAAGCGCACACGCGTTTACAAGTCCAGCGGCGAAGAAATCAAGGTGGCATGAGCATGGCACGTTTACAACAACACTACCGCGAAAAAGTCGCTCCAGAGTTGATGGCCAAGTTTGGCTACACCTCGGTGATGCAAGTTCCACGTTTCACCAAGATCACCTTGAATATGGGTGTGAGCGAAGCTGTATCCGACAAGAAGGTTATGGACAACGCCGTTGCTGACCTGACCAAGATCGCCGGCCAAAAGCCTGTGGTGACCAAGGCCAAGAAGGCTATCGCCGGTTTCAAGATTCGCGAAGGCCAGGCCATTGGTTGCATGGTGACTCTGCGCGGCGTTCAGATGTTTGAGTTCCTGGATCGTTTCGTGACCGTGGCTTTGCCCCGTGTACGTGACTTCCGAGGTATCTCCGGTCGCGCTTTTGATGGCCGTGGTAACTACAACATCGGCGTAAAAGAGCAGATCATTTTCCCTGAAATCGAGTACGACAAGGTTGATGCCTTGCGCGGTCTCAATATCAGCATCACGACGACGGCAAAGAGCGATGAAGAGTGCAAGGCACTGCTCGCTGGTTTCCGTTTTCCGTTCAAGAACTGAGGTGACGTGTGGCTAAAAAAGCTTTGATCGAGCGCGAGCTCAAGCGTGACCGTCTGGTCGCCAAATATGCAGCTAAGCATGCGGAACTGAAGGCAACTTCGAACGACGCAAAGAAAAGCGAAGAAGAGCGCGCAGTAGCCCGTCTGGCTCTGCAACAGCTCCCACGTAACGCAAACCCCACTCGCCAACGCAATCGTTGCGCGATCACGGGTCGTCCACGTGGCACATTCCGTCAGTTCGGTCTGGCCCGCGCTAAGGTGCGTGAGCTGGCTTTCGCTGGCGATATCCCCGGTATGGTTAAGGCCAGCTGGTAAGTAAGGCAGGAGAACTAGACATGAGTATGAGTGACCCCATTGCCGACTTGCTGACCCGTATCCGCAATGCGCAAATGGTAGCCAAGACTACCGTATCGATCCCCTCTTCCAAAGTGAAGGTGGCGATTGCCCAAGTGCTGAAGGACGAAGGCTACATTGACGGCTTCAAGGTGAAAACCGATGCTGGCAAAAGTGAGCTGGAAATCACTTTGAAATACTACGCCGGTCGCCCAGTGATCGAACGTATCGAACGCGTAAGCCGTCCTGGCCTGCGTGTTTACAAAGGCCATGATGCCATTCCTCAAGTCATGAATGGCTTGGGCGTGGCGATTGTCACCACCCCCCAAGGCGTGATGACCGACCGCAAAGCCCGCGCTACCGGCGTTGGCGGCGAAGTCTTGTGCTACGTCGCTTAAGCAGGAGAAATAGCAAATGTCTCGCGTAGGAAAAATGCCTGTTGCCATCCCCGCTGGTGTGGATGTGGCAATCAAGGACGACCAAATCAATGTCAAGGGCACCGGCGGCACGCTGTCGTTGACCCAAAATGCACTGGTCAAAGTGGTGAATGATGCCGGCAAGTTAACCTTTGCCCCAGCGAATGAATCACGTGAAGCCAATGCCATGTCGGGCACCATGCGTCAGCTGGTAAACAACATGGTTGTTGGTGTGACCAAGGGTTTCGAGAAGAAGCTGAGCCTGATAGGCGTGGGCTACAAAGCCGCCGCTCAAGGTGCCAAGCTGAACTTGGCTGTGGGTTACTCCCACCCCGTTAATATCGATATGCCTGCTGGTATCACCGTTGCGACGCCCACCCCGACAGAAATTCTGATCAAGGGTGCGGACCGTCAACGCGTTGGCCAAGTGGCTGCTGAGATTCGTGCGATTCGTCCTCCCGAGCCTTACAAGGGCAAGGGCATCCGTTATTCGGATGAGAAGATCACGATCAAAGAAACCAAGAAGAAGTAAGGAGCCGCAACATGTTGACCAAAAAAGAACAGCGTCTCCGCCGTGCTCGCCAAACCCGCATTCGTATTGCGACCCAAGGCGTTGCACGCTTGACGGTAAATCGTACGAATCTGCACATCTACGCCAGTGTTATCTCTGGCGACGGTGCCAAGGTTTTGGCCAGCGCTTCGACTGCAGAAGTTGCGGTTCGCAAAGAACTTGGTGGTTCTGGCAAGGGTGGCAACACAACTGCTGCTCAAGCTATCGGCAAACTGATTGCCGAAAAAGCCAAAGCCGCTGGTGTTGAAAAAGTAGCGTTTGATCGCTCAGGTTTTGCGTACCACGGCCGCGTCAAGGCGCTTGCCGATGCTGCCCGCGAAGCTGGCTTGCAGTTCTAAGCAGATCGGAAAAAATCATGGCTAAAGTTCAAGGAAAAATGCAGGGTAAGGCTGAAGGGCCTGAGGACGGTCTGCGCGAGAAGATGATCGCGGTGAACCGCGTGACCAAGGTTGTTAAAGGCGGCCGAATTCTCGGTTTTGCAGCTTTGACCGTGGTCGGCGACGGCGAAGGCCGCGTTGGCATGGGCAAGGGCAAGTCCAAGGAAGTTCCAGCAGCTGTTCAAAAGGCGATGGAAGAAGCGCGTCGCAATATGGTCAAGGTGACCTTGAAGAACGGTTCCGTTTTTCATAAGGTGACCGGTCAGCATGGCGCAGCCAACGTAATGATGGCTCCGGCTCCCAAGGGTACCGGCATCATTGCAGGCGGCCCAATGCGCGCTGTCTTTGAAGTAATGGGTATCACCGACATCGTTGCGAAAAGCCACGGTTCGTCCAACCCTTACAACATGGTGCGTGCAACTCTGGACGCCTTGCGTAACTCGACCACTCCAGCGGATATTGCAGCCAAGCGCGGCAAGAACGTTGAAGAGATCCTCGCTTAAGCAAGGGCATTGATATGACAACGCAACAAACAATCAAAGTGACGCTGGTTCGTAGCCCTATCGGCACGAAAGAATCGCATCGCGCTACCGTTCGTGGTTTGGGTCTACGCAAGATTCGCAGTGTTAGCGAATTGCAAGATACGCCTGAAGTCCGCGGCATGATCAACAAGATCAGTTATCTGGTCAAAGTCCTCTAAGGGATGACGATGGAACTCAATGGCATTAAGCCCGCAGCGGGCGCAAAGCACGCCAAGCGTCGCGTCGGTCGCGGCATTGGCTCTGGCCTGGGTAAAACCTCAGGTCGTGGCCACAAAGGTCAAAAATCGCGTGCCGGTGGTTACCACAAGGTAGGTTTTGAAGGCGGTCAAATGCCTATGCAACGCCGCTTGCCAAAGCGTGGTTTCAAATCGCATTTGCTGAAGTTCAATGCTGAAGTGACTCTCACTGCTCTCGAGCAACTGGGCGCAGCAGAAGTTGACGTCATGCTGTTGAAGCAAGCTGGTTTGATTGGTGAATTGGCCAAGGTCGTCAAGGTCATCAAGACTGGCGAATTGACCAAGGCTGTCAAATTGACCGGTATCGGCGCTACGGCCGCAGCTAAGGTTGCGATCGAAGCTGCTGGCGGCAGCTTGGTTTGACTTTACAGTTGAAGGAAATATTCGGTGGCAACTAGCGCTCAAATTGCAAAAACGGGTAAGTTTGGTGACCTGCGTCGCCGCTTGGTGTTTTTGTTGCTGGCGCTGGTTGTGTACCGAATTGGTGCGCATATTCCGGTTCCCGGAATTGATCCAGCACAACTGCAACAGCTTTTCAAAGGGCAGCAAGGCGGCATATTGAGTTTGTTCAATATGTTTTCGGGTGGCGCTTTGTCGCGCTTCACAGTATTTGCCTTAGGAATCATGCCCTATATATCGGCCTCCATCATTATGCAATTGATGGGATATGTGGTGCCGATGTTTGAGCAGATGAAAAAGGAAGGCGAATCTGGTCGTCGTAAGATTACTCAGTACACTCGCTATGGAACGTTAGGTTTGGCGTTGTTTCAATCCTTGGTAATTGCAACAGGGTTGGAAAGTTCGCCTGGTTTGGTTTTGTCGCCTGGTTTCGGTTTTCGTATGACGGCCGTTGTCAGCTTGACAGCAGGAACCATGTTCTTGATGTGGTTGGGTGAGCAGATCACTGAGCGCGGTTTGGGTAACGGTATTTCGATTCTGATTTTTGCCGGTATTGCTGCGGGTTTGCCTGGCTCTATTGGTGGACTGCTGGAATTGGTGCGGACTGGTGCGATGAGCATTATTTCTTCCATTTTCATTGTTGCTGTAGTCGCATTGGTTACCTACTTCGTTGTTTTCGTTGAACGGGGTCAGCGCAAGATTTTGGTGAATTACGCCAGAAGGCAAGTTGGCAATAAAGTTTATGGTGGTCAGTCTTCGCACTTGCCGTTGAAGCTGAATATGGCAGGCGTGATTCCTCCAATATTCGCCTCTTCCATCATCTTGTTGCCAGCCACGGTGGTGAACTGGTTTAGCACAACGGAATCGCTGCGTTGGTTAAAGGATGTCGCAGGAATGCTGAGTCCTGGTCAACCAGTCTACGTGCTGTTTTATGCAAGTGCGATAGTGTTTTTCTGCTTCTTCTATACGGCCTTGGTTTTCAATAGCCGTGAGACAGCAGATAACCTGAAGAAGAGTGGCGCTTTTATTCCTGGTATTCGGCCTGGTGAGCACACAGCGCGTTATATAGACAAAATTTTGCTCCGCCTGACTTTGGCTGGCGCTGTCTATATCACCTTTGTTTGTTTGATCCCTGAAATACTGGTGCTTAAATACAATGTGCCGTTTAATTTTGGTGGTACTTCGCTGCTGATTATTGTTGTAGTGACCATGGATTTCATGGCCCAAGTGCAGAACTACATGATGTCGCAGCAATATGAGTCATTGCTGAAAAAGGCAAATTTCAAATCTTCAGCAGGTACTTGATAAGAGTATTTGTAGGTGATGCCCTACGATTGTTCGCAGGCTCGTATTGTGTTCCGGCCGATATAGGTAGGACTGGCAAAAAAGTTTTAGGAGAGTTAAATGAGAGTTTCAGCTTCGGTTAAGAAAATCTGCCGTAACTGTAAAGTCATCCGCCGCAAGGGTGTGGTTCGTGTGATCTGTACAGATCCCCGCCACAAACAGCGTCAAGGTTGATAGAAAAGTTTTAGAGGACGCACATGGCACGTATCGCTGGTATTAATATTCCGCCGCAACAGCATGCAGAAATTGGCTTGACGGCTATTTTCGGCATCGGTCGCACACGCGCTCGCAAGATTTGCGAAGCATGCGACATTGCATATTCCAAGAAGGTCAAGGACTTGACCGACGCAGATCTGGAAAAGATCCGCGACCAGATCGCTCAATTCACCATTGAAGGCGATCTGCGTAGAGAAACCACGATGAATATCAAGCGATTGATGGACATCGGTTGCTACCGTGGTTTCCGCCACCGTCGCGGTTTGCCTATGCGTGGTCAGCGTACCCGTACCAACGCCCGCACCCGTAAGGGTCCGCGTAAGGCTGCGGCGTCCCTGAAGAAATAAAGAGATTGAGAGATCACTATGGCAAAAGCTCAGCAAAGTAATGCATCGCAGCGCGTGCGCAAGAAAGTTCGCAAGAACGTTTCCGACGGCGTGGCCCACGTGCATGCTTCCTTCAACAACACCATCATCACGATTACCGATCGCCAAGGCAATGCCTTGTCCTGGGCTTCGTCCGGTGGTCAGGGTTTCAAGGGTTCGCGTAAATCCACACCGTTTGCTGCCCAGGTTGCATCGGAAGTGGCCGGTCGTGCCGCCATTGAGCAAGGTATCAAGAATCTGGATGTAGAAATCAAGGGTCCTGGACCTGGTCGTGAATCGTCTGTCCGTGCATTGGGTGCCCTCGGTATCCGTATCACGTCCATCGCGGATGTGACGCCTGTGCCGCACAACGGTTGCCGCCCTCAAAAGCGTCGTCGGATCTAATTCCAGATCAACATTTCTGGGTACGTTTTTAAATAAGCCCACCGCCGTCTGTATTGATCAGATGGCTCCCGCGGATTTTTCGCGGAAGATAATATAAAAGGAAGCTCAAGTGGCACGCTATCTCGGCCCCAAGGCCAAACTCTCTCGCCGTGAAGGCACAGATCTGTTTCTGAAGAGCGCACGTCGTTCGATCAGCGACAAGGCTAAGTTCGACTCCAAACCTGGTCAGCACGGCCGTACCTCTGGTGCGCGTACTTCTGACTTCGGTCTCCAACTGCGCGAAAAACAAAAAGTAAAGCGCATGTATGGTGTTTTGGAGCGTCAGTTCCGTCGCTACTTCGAAGAAGCGGATCGCCGCAAGGGCAATACCGGTGCAAACCTGTTGTTCCTGCTGGAGTCTCGCTTGGACAATGTGGTTTACCGCATGGGTTTTGGCTCCACGCGTGCTGAAGCACGTCAGCTGGTGTCCCACAAGGCGATTACGGTAAACGGTCAGTCTGTGAACATCCCTTCTTACATGGTTAAGACTGGTGACATCGTGTCTGTTCGCGACAAGTCCAAGAAGCAGAACCGTATTGTTGAAGCTCTGCAATTGGCGCAACAAGTTGGTTTGCCTGCCTGGGTAGAAGTGAGTGTCGAGAAAGCTGAAGGTACTTTCAAGAAGATTCCTGATCGCGACGAGTTTGCTGCTGACATCAACGAATCTTTGATCGTTGAGTTGTATTCGCGTTAATTCCGCATTTTTCGTTTGATTTTGTTCCTAGGCTGCGGGGCACTGCAGTCTAGAACCAACACTTGCCTTACCGGTGTAACGAGCTGGGGGTATTGAGAGGAAGCATGCATGCAAACTAATTTGCTGAAACCCAAAGCCATCAATGTTGAGCAATTGGGACACAACCGTGCCAAAGTGGCGCTGGAGCCATTTGAACGTGGTTACGGGCATACGCTGGGCAATGCGTTGCGTCGCGTGCTGCTGTCGTCTATGGTGGGCTATTCAGCGACTGAGGTGACGATTGCTGGTGTTTTGCATGAGTATTCTTCGATCGATGGCGTTCAAGAAGACGTTGTCAACATTCTGTTGAATCTCAAGGGCGTGGTTTTCAAGCTGCACAACCGTGATGAAGTTACGCTGAGTCTGCGCAAGGACGGTGACGGTGTTGTTACCGCTGCCGACATTCAAACTCCGCATGACGTGGAAATCATCAACCCAGAACATGTCATTGCGCACCTGTCGCAGGGCGGCAAGCTGGACATGCAAATCAAGGTTGAAAAAGGCCGTGGTTATGTTCCAGGTAGCATGCGCCGTTATGCGGATGAGCAGACGAAGTCGATTGGCCGCATTGTTCTGGATGCATCTTTCTCCCCAGTGAAGCGCGTAAGCTACACCGTGGAAAGTGCCCGCGTTGAACAACGTACCGATCTGGATAAGCTGGTGGTTGAGATCGAAACCAATGGTGCGATCTCGGCAGAAGATGCTGTGCGCGCATCGGCTAAAATCTTGGTCGAACAACTCGCGGTGTTTGCGCAGCTGGAAGGTAGCGAGTTGGCCGGCGTATTTGAACAGCCTGCACCACGCGGCAGCACTCAATTCGATCCTATCTTGTTGCGTCCTGTAGACGAGCTGGAATTGACGGTCCGCTCTGCAAACTGCCTGAAAGCAGAAAACATCTACTACATCGGTGATCTGATTCAGCGCACCGAGAATGAGTTGTTGAAGACTCCCAATCTGGGGCGTAAGTCCTTGAATGAGATCAAGGAAGTTTTGGCTTCCCGCGGTCTGACCTTGGGAATGAAGCTTGAAAGCTGGCCACCTGCTGGCCTCGACAAGCGTTAATTTAAAAATGTCCTGCAAAGGACAGCGTGCAACGCGCAGTACCTGATCCGGCTGCGCGTCAAAATAATTGAAAGGAATGCACCATGCGCCACGGACACGGACTTCGTAAACTTAACCGCACTAGCTCGCACCGCCTGGCTATGCTGCGCAACATGATGAATTCGTTGATTGAACACGAAGTCATCAAGACCACTTTGCCCAAGGCCAAGGAATTGCGCCGCGTGATCGAACCCATGATCACTTTGGCCAAGGAAGCAACTGTTGCGAACCGCCGTCTGGCGTTCGACCGCCTGCGCGATCGCGATAGCGTGACCAAGCTGTTCAATGATCTGGGCCCGCGTTTCAACGCCCGTCCAGGTGGTTACACCCGTATCTTGAAGATGGGGTTCCGTGTGGGCGATAACGCGCCTATGGCATTGGTCGAGCTGGTCGATCGTGCTGAGACAAAAGAAGTTGTAGAAATATCAGCTGACCAAGAATAAGCTGCTATAATAGAAACATACCGCGCGATGGAGCAGCCTGGTAGCTCGTTGGGCTCATAACCCAAAGGTCGTAGGTTCAAATCCTACTCGCGCAACCAGTTTCGACAAGTATTTGTCGTGAATGAAAAAACCCACCTTGAGTGGGTTTTTTCATTTCTGGATCTTTCAGTTTTTAACGCCATCCAGCAGCGGTTTGTAGCCTCAAAAGTACAGAGCTCACAGCGGGGCATGCCCGCTGGATGCTTTTAATTACCTTGTTTGCATGCACGCTCTTGCTGCGCCAGCTCCAAAGACTTTTCTGTGCGTTGTGCATCCATACCGTAGCTGTCCGCAAATTGTGCAGGGGTTTGGCCGCTACCTTCAAATGCCTTCAGCAAAGCTTCTCGTTTGGCGGCTTCAGCACCATGCTCTGTGTAAGCCTCATCTAACAATGCATTCCAGGCTTCCAGCGGTGGCTTGACGCGCTCTGCATAGTCGCCACGACTGAGTCCTGATGCTTCAAAGGCATTTCGTAGCCGTAAGCGCAGTTTGGCTTGGGAGGCCGCGCTCTGGCTGTTGCGGTCCCGGCGAGCGACTTCCATGATGGCCTGGTGCACGTGTTCTGGAGCCATCTCCTCCACAGCTTGGCCATCCAGGCCGTGGCGTGGTAGGCCGCTGGCCACCCGGTCCAGATAACGCGTGGAACGTGTGTGTTGGCCCAAGGCCTCACGTAAGGCCTTGGCGTCCAAGGCCTCAGGATGGGCTGCGACCAATTCATGGAAGATACCTAGCTTGAGGGGCACTACGCGGTCGCCAAAAACCTGGGGATACAGATTGCGCAGTACATCCAGCAGTGGGTGCACGGTGCGGCTGGGTTGTGGGGCACGTGCGGGGCGTGACTTGCGTGCGTTCTTGGAGGCAGGCGACGGAGCGAGGGAAGTGGTCACAGGAAATGGAGTGTTCTGAAAGTGGAAGGGCGCCAGTCTGCGTGCCCCGAGGACCCTTATTTTCAACCATAAGCTGGATAGTCGCAGGCGACCGTTTGGTGAGGTCCATCGGTAGGGCTCAGATATATGTCGCATGGGGGCAACATTTATGCTCGGCGAGTGGGTGTTGTCATGGTTTTCAGATGCCCCGCAATGCGGAACGTCGCTCCGTAGCTGCGACAATCGGCGCTCTCGAAAATTTGAAAGTATTCATGGCTAAGAAAGCACCCGTGGTTCCCGCAGCGCCCGTAGAGGCAGAACGTACCCAACTCCTGCCCATTCCTGAAACCAAGTTCAAGACTATTTGGCAGGTAGTCGGTGCACCAGCTGCCACTGCAGCTAAAAGCAAGTCGGAGAAGAACGCCGTCGCTGCCTAAGCGATTGGGGTTTCAGGCATTTCAGCTGGGATGTCCAATGCGACTTCCACCCAGCAATCGTAAAACGTTGGCGCGCGTCCCAGGTCGGTCAGCTTTTGGCTGGTGAGCTGGTTCACGTTGCTGCCGTCCAGGCCTAGTTTGCGCCACCAGATACCCAGCCCGTTGACGACTCCGTGACGGGCTCGGGGCGATACCTTCGCCTTGCAGCGGTACATCCCACGCTGGTTGAAGACATGGACGACCGCTCCGTTGCTGATGCCGCGTGCCCGTGCGTCATCCGCATGGATTTCCAGCAAGGGTTCGCCTTCGATGTCGCGCAGGCTGGTGACGTTGACGAAGCTGGAGTTGAGAAAATTGCGTGCCGGCGGCGAAATCATGGCCAGCGGATAGTCTGCAGAGGCGCCTGCAGCCTCGTAGTTCGGCAGGTAATCGGGCAGGCCATCCAGGCCCTGCGCGGCCAGGCGTGCGCTGTAGAACTCGCATTTGCCCGAAGGCGTGGGGAATTGCCCTTGCGTAAACGGCGCGTCCGGTAGCGCGATGGTGGCAAAACCTTGCTCCAGCAAGAGCTGAAAATCAAGCTGCTCGCCGTAGGCGGTGCGGCACAAGGTTTCGTCGCTGTCGCTGAAGCAGGGCTCGTCAAAGCCCATGTGGGCCGCCAGCTCGCGAAAGATTTGTGTATTGGGTTTGGACTGCCCCACGGGTGCGATGGCCGGCCGGTTCAGCAGCGCATCGGTATGGCCGTAGCCGCTGTGTACATCCCAGTGCTCCAGCTGCGTGGTGGCTGGCAGGATGTAGTCGGCGTAGTCGGCCGTGTCCGTCTGGAAGTGTTCCAGCACCACGGTAAACAGGTCCTCGCGCGCGAAGCCTTGCACCACCTTGCCGGATTCGGGGGCCACGGCCACCGGGTTGCTGTTGTAGACCAGCAGGGCCTCGATGGGTGCTGCAGACGTGTCTAGCAAGGCGTCGCCAATCGTGCTCATATTGATGGTCCGGGGTTGCCGGCCGGCCAGTAGGTCAGGGCGTTGCAACGCGGCGCGTTGTACCGGGAACAGCCCCGAGCTGCTCATCAGCACGCCGCCGGCTCGATGCCGCCAGGCGCCAATCAACGCGGGCAGACTGACCACGGCCCGCGTGGCATTGCCACCGCCCCGGGTGCGCTGCATGCCGTAGTTCAGGCGGATAGCGGCGGGCTGCCCGTCCAGAAAGCATTGGCCGTAATCACGGGCCAGCGCCTGGATTTGCTCCACAGGTATGCCGCAGACTTCGGCGGCGCGCTCTGGCGGCCATTGCAGTGCGCGTTCGCGCAGCTCCGGCCAGCCCAACGTGTGGTCGGCCAGATAGGCGTGGTCCAACCAGTCGTGGGTGATCAGCTGGTGCATCAAGGCCAGGGCCAGGGCCGCGTCGCTACCCGGGCGCAGGGCGATGTGCTCGTGGCATTTTTCTGCGGTTTCGGTTTTGCGTGGGTCTATGCAGACCAGGCGTGCGCCGTTGCGTTTGGCTTGCTGCACATAGCGCCAGAAATGCAGGTTGCTGCCGATAGAGTTGCTGCCCCAGATCAGGATCAGCTTGGACTCGGCAAAGAACTCCACCTTCATACCCACCTTACCGCCCAGCGTCTGCAGCAACCCTTCGCCACCGGCGGATGCGCAGATGGTGCGGTCCAGCAGCGAGGCGCCCAGTTTGTGGAAAAAGCGTGCGGCAATGCTTTCGCCTTGTACCAGGCCCATGGTGCCGGCGTAGCTATAGGGCAATATGGCCTCGGGGTTGCGGGCGGCGATGGATTGCAGGCGTGCGGCGATGTCCGCCAGCGCTTCGTCCCAGCTCACGGGGGCAAACTGGCCCGATCCCTTGGGGCCCGTGCGCTTGAGCGGTTGCAGCAGGCGTTCGGAGTGGTAGGTGCGCTCGGTATAGCGCGACACCTTGGCGCACAGCACTCCGTCGGTGTGCGGGTGCGCCGGATTACCCTGTACTTTGAGGGCGATGCCATCCTGCACCGTGGTCAGCAGGGAGCAGGTGTCCGGGCAGTCGTGGGGGCAGGCGCCGCGCACCTGGTGGGTGCTGCTGGATTCGGGTACGTGCATGATGGTTAATTCGCTTCTGACAGAATGGACCCATGATAAATCGCCGACATTTTTCTATTGCCGCTGGGGTTGCTGCCATGGCGGGCAGCCCCATGGTGCGTGCCCAGTCCAGCGGGAAAATCGTGTTGGGCCAATCTGCAGCACTCAGCGGGCCTGCAGCCCAGCTGGGTATTCAGTATGCGCAGGGTGCCCAGCTGTACTTTGACCACGTGAATGCCCAAGGGGGGATTGCCCAGCGGCAGATCGAGCTGCGCTCGCTGGATGACGGCTACGAGCCTGACCGCTGCCTGGAAAACACCCGCAAACTATTGGCTGCCGACGTGCTGTCTCTGTTTGGCTACGTAGGTACGCCCACCAGCCTGATGGCGTTGCCGCTGGCGATCCAGGCCAAAACGCCTTTCGTGGCGCCGCTGACCGGCGCCATGTCGCTGCGTGATCCATTCAGCAGATATGCTTTCCATGTGCGGGCCTCGTACCAGGACGAAACCGCCCGCATCGTCAAGCAGCTGACCCAGCTGGGCCTGGACCGTATCGCGGTGTTTTACCAAAACGACGCTTACGGCAAGGCCGGGTTGGACGGCGTGAATCTGGCCCTGTCCAAGCTGGGCCGCAAGCCGGTGGCTACCGCCACGGTGGAGCGCAATTCCGTCGATGTGGCGCGTTCGGTGGAGATACTGCGCGCCGCCACACCGCATGCGATTGTGCAGATCAGTGCCTACAAATCCTGTGCCGCTTTTATTCGTGGGGCACGCAAGGCAGGCTATGGCGGGCAGTTTTTCAATGTGTCCTTTGTCGGAACCCAGGCCCTGGCCGACGAGCTGGGCCGCGACGCCGCGGGCGTGGTGGTAAGCCAGGTGGTGCCGTCGCCGTACAGCGCGAGCACGCCACTGGCCCACGGCTTCGTGGAGGCGGTCAAGGCCGCGGGCGGCGATGCCAAGGCCAACTTCTCCAGCATGGAAGGTTACCTGGCCGCCATGGTGATGGTGGACGGCCTGAAGCGCGCAGCGGCCGGCAAGGGCCTGTCCCGTGAGTCGGTGGTGAGCGGGCTGGAATCGCTGGGCGCACAGTCCTATGGGGGCTTCTCCGTCACCTTTTCCTCCACCGACCACGTGGGGTCGAGCTATGTAGACCTGTCCATGCTGACCGGCGATGGGCGGGTACGCACCTGAAGGAGCCAAGCCATGTCCATCATTGAAGCCATTGCCGAGCAGGCCCCCGGCATCGCAGCACTGCGCCGCGACCTGCACGCCCACCCGGAGCTGAGCTTTCAGGAGGTACGCACCGCCGACCTCGTGGCGCGCCAGCTGACCGAGTGGGGCATACCTTTCCACCGCGGCTTGGCCGGTACAGGCGTAGTGGGCATGGTGCAGAACGGCACGTCCAAACGTGCCATCGGCCTGCGCGCCGACATGGACGCGCTGCCGCTGCAAGAGTTCAACACTTTTGCGCATGCCAGCCAGTACCCCGGCAAGATGCATGCTTGTGGCCATGACGGTCATACCGCCATGCTGCTGGGCGCGGCCCAGTACCTGGCCGAGCACCGCAACTTTGACGGCGCGGTTTACCTGATTTTCCAGCCGGCCGAGGAAGGCGGCGGCGGCGCCCGCGACATGGTGCAAGAGGGGCTGTTCGAGCGCTTCCCCATGGAAGCCGTGTTCGGCATGCATAACTGGCCGGGCATGGGGGAGGGGCAGTTTGCCGTCAGCCCCGGGCCGGTGATGGCGTCCAGCAATGAATTCAAGATCACCATCCACGGCAAGGGCAGCCATGCCGCCATGCCGCAGATGGGGGTGGACCCGGTGCCCATTGCCTGCCAGATGGTGCTGGCCTTCCAGACTATCATCAGCCGCAATAAAAAACCCATAGACGCCGGGGTGATCTCGGTCACCATGGTGCATGGTGGTTCGGCCACCAATATCGTGCCCGACAGCGTCGAGCTGCAGGGCACGGTGCGCACCTTCAGCATCGAGGTGCTGGATTTGATCGAGGCGCGCATGCGCCAGATTGCCGATAACCTGTGCAGTGCCTTTGACGCGCGCTGTGAATTCGAATTTGTGCGGAACTACCCGCCCACCATCAACCACCCGATGGAGGCCGGGTTCGCCCGCAAGGTGATGGAGAGCATCGTCGGCCCCGAAAATGTGGTGAAGCAGGAGCCCACCATGGGCGCCGAGGACTTCGCCTTCATGTTGCTGGCCAAGCCGGGCGCTTACTGCTTTATTGGTAATGGCGACGGCGACCATCGTTCCATGGGCCATGGCGAAGGGCCTTGCACCTTGCACAACCCTAGTTACGACTTCAACGACAGGCTGCTGCCCCTGGGCGCCACCTACTGGGTGCGATTGGCCGAGATGTGGCTGGCATCCGCGGATTCGACTGCTTCAAAATAGATAGCTGCTCGCGCAGGTATTTCCTGCGCTAGAGGCCTAAAAAGCCCTTAACTTTCAGTGTTGAAACGCAGTGCCGCCAAGGCTAGCAGGCCGTCGAAAATCAGGTTGTCCACCAGCTCGAATTGCACTGACATGCTGGGCGCCATCTTCCAGCCGGCACCGCCGGTCATGTAGCAGGCCGGCTCCATGCCACAGTGCTGGCGCACGTGCTGCACCATGCGCTCTACCGCGCCGGCGATGGCGTAGGTGCCGCCGCTGGTCAGTGCGTCGCTGGTATTGGTGGGGAACAGGCGCACCTCGCCGGTGGGCACGTGCAGGCCGGCCGTACCGGACTCCAGCGCGCGCAGCATGATGCCGTGGCCCGGCAGGATCAGGCCGCCCAGGAACTTGCCGTGTTCGTCGATGGCCTCCACCGTGACCGCGGTGCCCACCATCACCACCACCATGGGTCGGGTCTGCCCCTGGGCCAGCATGCGGTGGCGGGCACCCACCATGGCGACCCAGCGGTCGGCGCCCAGGCGGGTGGGGTGGTCATAGCCATTCGTCAGGCCGGCTTCGGCCGCACTGGCCACGACCCACTGCGGGGCGACGTCCCACAGTTCCATCTGCTCATGGACGCGGCGCTTGACGGCGTCGCCAGCGACGATGCAGCCCAGCATCCTGTCGGGGGCACTTAGCCCGGCCCAGGGGCCTTCGGCCAGTTTGTCTATGTTCTCCAGGAATTCCGCGCCGTGGGCCAGCAAGGTCGCGCCGGGGTGGGGGGCGGAGTATTGCGACCACTTGAGCCGGGTGTTGCCAATGTCGATGGCGAGAAAACTCATCCTGCGGTCTCCGTGTTCTTAGCGCGCATTATCGGCGTCCACCCAGGGCGGGTGTTCAGCCTTGGCGCCAGGGCAGGCCGTGGAAGCGCCAGCCGCCTTTGCGGCCGCGGTGGGCGTCGCCATCTGGATCGCCTTCGAAGCCTTCCAGGATGTTGTAGGCCTGCAGACCCAGCTCGGCAGCGCGTTTGGCCGCCGCTACGGAGCGCACGCCGCTGCGGCATAGCATGACGGCTTTTTTTCCACCAGCCAGGGCGGCCTGCAGGCCGGCGTCGAAGTCGGGGTTCATGGCCATGCCGGGCCACTGCTTCCAGGCCAGGGGTACTGCTCCCGGTACAAAGCCGACCCATTCGCGTTCGGCGTCGGTGCGCACATCGATCAGCACGGCTTCACCCGCCTGCCACCAGGCGCAGGCCAGCTGGGGCGACACGTCGCCGGCATAGCCCTGGGCAGCCCGGATGCCGCTGGGCTGGGCGGGTGCATCCGCGTCATGGCGCAGGCCGGAATGCAGGTTGGCGGGCACGGCTTCGTCCATGCGTTGGGGGCGGGGGAGGTTTAGGGCGTCCATGGTGGCGGTAAATTCTTCCAGGGTTTTGTGGGCGATGCGGGGGTTATGGGCTTTTTCGGCGCCAATCGTGGAATGGCTTTGGCCGCGGTAGTCATGGCCGGGCCAGACCATGGTGTCGTCAGGCAGGGCGAACAGGATCTGCGTCAGGCTGTGGTACAGCGCCTGAGTGCTGCCGGACTGGAAGTCGGTGCGGCCGCAGCCGTTGATGAGCAGGGTGTCGCCGGTGAATACATGGTTGCGCCAGACAAAGCTCATGCTGCCCGCGGTATGGCCGGGCGTGTGCAGTGCCTGCAGGGTCTCGCTGCCAAAGCTGAGGAAGTCACCATGCTGCAGCTGTACCGCTGCGCCGGAAATGCCGCAGCCGCTGGGCACGGCGGTTTTGGCGCCGGCATGCTCGGCCAACAGGCCGGCGCTGGTGATGTGGTCGGCATGGGCATGGGTTTCCAGCGTCCATACCAGGGACAGGCCTTGCGCGGCCAGCAAGGCCATGTCGCGCTCCAGCTGGGCATCCACCGGGTCGATGATGGCGGCGGCCTTGCTGGCCGGGTCTACCAGCACATAGGTGTAGGTGCTGGACGCGGGGTCGAAGAGTTGTATGGGTTGCATGGCTTGGAGTGGGTGCGAGCCGGATAGGAGCTATCAGCATAACGCCGAACCTGCATAGTGTTGTAGTTGTGTGAAAAGCGACCTATGCGGCAAAATCTCACGTAACAAACGGATACATGGGCAGCCCAATTCATACAATGGCCCTGTTGATGGAGATGAGATCGGCCGAGACAGCAATTGGATCAAATGAAAGCAAATAGTTCTTTGCGCTCCGATGTGGCGCCTCGCGGATGGTTTGCCCAATCAGGCGGATTGCAGCGATGGGTCGCTCAGGAGCGTGCGTGCGCGTGAAGTTATTTGGCCGGCGCCTGGGCGCTGTTTGGGCCGTTGCGGCGCTGGTGTCGGGCGCTTGCATGTCGCGCGCCAATGCAGAGGACAGTGTTGGCGTTTTGGATGTGACGCAACGGCCGTTTGAAGAGCTGCTAGACACCGAAATTGTCACCGCTGCCAAGCTTGCCAGGCAGGTCAGCGATGCGGCTTCTGCGGTGTCCATTGTGACGGCGCAAGACATCCGGGACTATGGCTACCGTACGTTGGACGACATATTGAGCAGCATGCGGGGGCTCTACATGGCGCATGACTTCCGTTATGCCTATCTGGGCGGTCGGGGCTATGGCGATCCTGGCGATTACGCTGGGCGCATTACCTTGCTGATTGACGGCTATGCAGCCCCCGAGAATTATTTCGGCCAAACCTATTTTGGTGAGGATGGTTTTCTTGACGTGGAGTTGATTGACCGCGTGGAGTACATCCCCGGAACCGGCTCCAGCAGCTATGGCGGCGGCGCATTCCTTGGGGTCATCAACGTAATTACCAAGAAGGGCGGGGACTTCGCGGGGGCCCAGGTTGCGCTGGATTTCGGCAGTCATCATCTGCAAAAGCAGCGCGTGACGATGGGGCGTCGATTTGAGAACGGCGGGGATTTGCTGCTCTCCATCTCAAATTACCGCAGCAATGGTTATGACATTCCGATTGACCCCGACTCTGACGCCAAAGGCCTGGGGCAGAAAGAGAGCAACCAGCGTCTATTTATCAAAGGCAGCGTCCAGGGCTGGACACTGACGGCAGCTATGGTGCGGCGCCCGGTTGCGATACCGGGTAGCCCCGAAGACGTCTCCACCGACTCCAGCGGCTTTACCAGTTTGAAGAAGGATTCTGACCTGAGCCCAGGACTCAAATTGTCCAGCCATGTCTATCTGGGCCAGTACCTTTACCATTCCAATTTTGATGGAGGGGGCACGGAGTCCAGTGATGGCCGGTGGTGGGGCGTGGATAACAAGCTTGTCAGCAACGCGTTCAAAGGGCACACCGTGGTTGTGGGTGCAGAACTGCGCAACGACTATCGACAGCTCTACCAATTCAGTACCCCAGACTCTGATCCCTATGTGGACGACCAGCAGCGCAAAACAGTTAGTTTGTACGCTTATGACGACATTGCGTTAGCGGCCAATTGGCAGCTTAACCTGGGGTTGCGCCACGATCACCGAAACAACGGTACAGGCTTTACCAGCCCCCGGATTGCCTTAATTTGGACTCCTACCCAAGGTAGCGTTCTCAAACTATCTACGGGGATTGCCCATTTGCAACCCACGCCGAATGTGGAGTCGTTTGTACCGGATGCACCTATCGAGCGCCTGCATAACACCGAGCTGGTGTGGGAACAGCAACTGGCCCCCACCACGCGGCTCATTACCTCGGTGTATAGCTACAACATAGACCAGCGAACCATTGTTTCGCCCATTTCCACCCATGGCGTGGAAGCCGAGCTGGAGCACCAATGGAGCAACGGCACGCGTCTGCGCACCAGCTATGCGTGGCAGCGGGCACGCAAAGATGACGGTACTTGGCCGGTTGATTCGCCCTACCACAACGCGAAGTTCAACTTCACCGTACCCCTGGTGGGCGAAAAGCTAAGACTCGGCACGGAGGTACAGGTTCTGGGCCGACGTTTGCGGTATGACCACGAAGAGATACCCACCTCGGTCATGACCAACCTGGCTTTGACGTCGCGAGATTGGTGGCCGAACTGGCAAGTCAGCCTGAGTGTGCGCAATGCCTTCAACAGCAGCTACACCGACGTGAAAAACCCAGGTAACGGCCTGCAGGTGTATCACCGGGATAGCCGCAATATTTGGCTGCAGATCAGCCGGGACTTCAAATGATGGGCCGTATCCTGCTATGGCTTGTCCTGAGTTTGCCGCTTGGGCTGGTGGCCCATGCGCAAACAACGCCGGCCGTGCCTGAATACACCATGAAGGCGGCATATATCTATAACTTCGCCTTGCTGACGACCTGGCCCGCATCTCCGTCCAACACCTTTAATTTGTGTTTGTATGGGCAGGACTCTTTTGGTCCTGCGCTGGATGCGCTGAATGGCAAAGAGGTCAGCGGTCAGAAAATCCAGGTGCGGCGTATCGAGCATATTGAAGATGCCTTGCAATGCAGGCTGATTTTTATCAGCGAAACCAGTAACACCCGCGTGGCCCTGCTGGTGAACACCATTGGTCGAGCCCCCATATTGACCGTGGCCGACGACGGTTTGCCGTGGACTTCGGGGGCCATGATCAGTCTGGCGCCTGAGAATCGTAGGCTGGTTTTTGAAGTCAATGCGGCTGCTACCAAATTGGCTAATCTTCAGCTCAGTTCCAAGTTATTGAGGTTGGCTTCACGGGTCGTTTCTCCATGAAATTTTGGGATTGGTTTCACGATCAATCTATACAGCGCAAGCTCAGCGGGATCACAGTCATGGTGATCTTGGCCGCCATGTTGCCTATCGTCAGTGTCACCCTGGGGTACGAATACCTGGCAGTACGTCAGGCTGCGCTGAAAGAGTTGCAGGTGCAGGCAGACATCATTCGGGACAATGTTGCAGCCGCGTTGGCCTTTCGGGATCTTTCGGCTGCTACGGAGGTTCTGGACACCTTGCGTGCATCGCCCAATATTTCCCGTGCCGTGCTGCTGCTGCCTGATGGCAGCTTCTATGCCCAATATATTGCGAATGGCAAGGCCCCTCAGGCGTTGTCGGTGGCGAATCTGGCGGACGGCGAAACCATTTCCTGGAATGGGATGGGGGTGGTGCGCCGCGCATACCTCAAGCACGAGGCCGTTGGTTGGTTGTTGATAGAAAGCAGCTTGGATGCTTTTTATATGCGCATCCAGTGGTATGCGATGGTCATTTTCATCAGCACGCTGGCCGGTGTGGGGTGCGCGCTGTGGCTGGCGCGCCGTCTTATTGCGCGCATCATTGACCCCCTGTCGCGCCTGGTCGCGCTGACCCACCACGTGGCCAATAAAGAGGACTACACCCTGCGTGAAATCGTCGAGAGCAAGGACGAAATTGGCGACCTGTCGCAGGCGTTCAACACCATGCTTTCGCATATCCATGAGCGCGATGTGCGGCTCAACCAGCTGGCCTACTATGACAACGTGACCCGCCTGGCCAATCGGCATTATTTCAAGGAGCGGGCCGAACAGGCTGTGGGAAATGCATTGCGTTATGGCGGTCGCAGCTGCCTTATGTTCATTGACCTGGATCGGTTCAAGGCGGTGAACGACACCTTGGGGCACGACATGGGCGATGAATTGCTGCGGTCCGTGGCGCAGCGCTTGACCCATACTTTGCGCAACAACGACGTGGTCTGCCGCATCGGCGGAGATGAGTTCGCCGTCATTCTGGAAAACGTCAAAAGCCTGAACGATGTTGCGCTTCTGGCGCAGAAAATGGTCCATGCATTGGCGCAGCCATTTGTGCTGGACGGCCATGAGGCCCTGATCGGCGGCAGCATTGGTATCAGCGCCTGCCCGGACCATTCCCACACCATGGCCGAACTGCTGCGCTGTGCAGATATCGCCATGTACCAGGCCAAGTCACTGGGGCGCGGGCAGTTCTGCATCTACCGCGCGGATTTCGAGGCTACGGAACAGTAACCCGGCTCAATCGTCCTTGCGCGTCCAGACCGCGAACAGCGCCTTGGCTTTGAACCAGGCGCTGGTGCGTTCGTCCGACAACACGTCCAGAAAGTCCGACAGGCGCTTGGACTTGACCATGGTGTAGACCGTGAGCACGGTGGTCAGCACAAAGGTGATGGCGAAGATCCACAGCCGCCGGTCGAGCGGGGCGTCGGCTTCGGCCAGCAGGTTCATGCCCAGGAAGCCGGTCGTGACGGTGCCGATCAGGCCGAAGATGGTGACCACGGTGAGGCGCACCACGGTGTTGGCCTGGCGGCGCAGGCTGTCGGCCTCCAGGTACTGGTTCATCTCGGCGATGCGTTCCTTCACCTCGGCATACAGCGGGTCCAGCCCCAGGTGCTGGGCGCACATCTTGAACAGCGCACGCACCTGGGCCTGTTCGGATACCTCGTGGAACCAGTAGCGGTGGGTGAAGCGCAGAAAGCTGGAGAAGCCGTAACGGATGGCCCGCTTGAAGTGGCGTACGCTGTCGGCGTTGCTGATGTCCAGGTTCTTCAGCGCCTCGGCCATGCGGTCGGAATACATCAGCAGCGCAGCCTTCTGGAAGTGCGCGATCAGAAACACCAGGAAATGCTGGTGTCGGAACTGCGCCAGCACGCCCCGGTCGCGGCAGGTGTAGAAGTTGCTGCCCGCCTCGCCCAGCACCACCATGGCGTGGCCGTTGCACAGATAGCGGGTGTTCGGGGCGGCACCACCCTCGGCCCAGAAGCGGTCGTAACAGTACTTTTTCTCGAAGTCGGCCAGGTGCTGCTCGCCGTAAGGCAGCTCGCAACTGCCCGCAGGCTCGTGTGCCCCGGAGCCGGTAACCAGGCCCAGGCGGATGAAATCGCTGCGGCTGAGGTCGCGCGGCCGGTCCAGCGCCAGGTAGGCCATCAAGGGCATGCGGTAGTACTCGATCTGGCGAAAGCGCAGCGGCCCTTCGTGGTCGGAATGGTCACCCACCAGGGGCTGCATCGCATAGTCCCAGTGGGCCGACAGGCGCGGCGCACGGCGCGTGCTGACGTGGGACAAAAACGCGTCGCGCTCGTGGGCATCGGAGGCAGCCAGCACCTGGCCCTGCGCGTCCAGCCATTCGGCGCGGGCCAGGCAGTGCAGGGCCTGGCCTTGCGCGTCCCAGCCGGCGGGGTAGGCGCGGCCGAAGCGGTACAGCAGCTCCTGCGCCTGGGCCAGTTCCAGGTGCTGGGCCGAAACCTCCACATTCAGCAGCACCAGGTCCACGTCCAGAAAGAAATACAGGTCCACATGCACGATGTCCAGCGTGATGGGCGCATCGCCGGGGCGCGGCACCACGCGTACGGCGGCGATGTCATGGCGACGGAACACCCGCATCGGCGAGCCGTGGGATACGCCCGGTGCGCCATGCTTGGGGCGGCCTTCACCGTACAGAAAGCGCTGCACATAGGGCAGAAAGCTGACGAACTCGTTGTAGTGCCGCTCGTGGAAGCGGCTGCTGTCGCCGGTGAACTCGTCCACCACTTCGCGCCAGGGCGAGGTGTCGCCCATGCTGGCTAGCAGCTCCCAGGGCTTGGCCACGCCGCCCTCGCTGCCGCGCACCGGCATCAGGCGCACGGGCCACAACAGGGCCTGCTGTAAATGTTCTACGCGGGGGGCTGGGATAGCGGGCATGGTGTGTGCTGCAACGTGGATGCGTTGCACACAGTGTAGGCCGCCGCGCAGCCTGCGGGGCTGGGAAATTCCAGGCTTGCAGTTGGCGCCTGTTTGCTATATAAAAAATAGCTACTAGCGCACGTGATATCTGCGCTAGCGGCCTATTTTTCCTGATTAGCTACCTGCCTCAGAGTATCGAAGAACAGTCAATGGAAGTGGCCGGGTCGTCACAGCCGCGCGC
>NZ_JBWKVR010000022.1:0-89496 GCF_059421805.1 Rhodoferax sp. GW821-FHT02C08 | reverse complement strand
GCTCCATACCTTCAAGGTCATGCCCCAGCGCTGGGTGGTGGAGCGCAGCTTCGCGTGGCTGGAGAAGAACCGGCGGCTGTGGAAGAACTGCGAGAGGCTTTTGAACACCAGCTTGCAGTTCATTCATCTGGCATTCCTGGCTCTGCTGCTCAAAAGATTTTGAACAGGTTCTTAAAGCTCCCAGCCACACGCCGTGCCCAGCACGAGAGCGGCATTGTCGAAGCCGACAAGACCTTCTTTCTGGAATCGTTCAAAGGGCAGCGCCAGCTGCACCGCCCACCCCGCCAGCGCGGCGGGGTCGGCAGCACCGGTGGCTGCAACGGCTGGGAACAGATTGCGGTGTTGGTGATGCGTGACCGCAGTGGGCAAACCGCTGATTTCCGGCTGCAAAAGCTGGATGCCCGTCATATCACCGAGGTATTGCACCCCTTGGTGGACAAGGATGCCATCCTTTGTACCGACGGTGCACGGGTCTACCAAACATTTGCCCGAGCCAGCGGCATCACCCACAAGGCCGTCAATATCCAGCAGGGCATTCGGGTTGTGCAGGGGGTCTTTCATATCCAGAACGTCAACGCTTATGACAGCCGCCTCAAAGCTTGGATGCGCCGCTTCCATGGCGTGGCCACCAAGTACCTGGAGAGCTATCTGGGTTGGCGGCGCATGCTGGAGCGGTATTTGAAAAACATCTCTCCTGCCACTTGCCTTTGCGAAGCTCTGGGGAGATTTAACTTGCAACAGCTAATTCAGACATAGCCTTTTTCTATGTACAGTTTTTAGTCCTGTTTGCATAGCAAAACCCGGCCGCAATCCGCCAGCGGCATCCAAGGGAATACCCCCTGCCGCCAAGTCCTTGGCGCTCCCCATAATCCGCCTTATGTTGTACGACAACAGATAACCAACCACCTCGGACGCTATGATTTTTGCGCACCTTGCCCGGCCTCTTCAGCCATGTCGGCGGCCCCTTCATCCACCTGTCCCGCAGTCGCACGTGCCCAGCCACGCCATCCAGGGCGCTCGCCAAGGCCTAGTGCTGCACGCATGAAGTACGCGCTCGACTTCAGCACCCTGCTGCCCTACTGGCCGGTGTTCCTGAACGGCGCCTGGCTGACATTGAAGATGACGGCGGTGGCCGTGGTGGTCGGCGTCGCGGTCGGCACGCTGGTGGCTTTTGCCAAGCGCAGCCAGATCCAGCCGCTGTCGCGCATTTGCGCCGGCTACATCGAGGTGGTGCGCAATACGCCGTTTCTGGTGCAGATCTTTCTGCTGTACTTCGGCCTGGCCAGCATCGGCATCCGCATGCCAACCTTTGCCGCCGCGGTGCTGGCGATGATCATCAACATCGCCGCCTACGCCGCCGAGATCATCCGCGCCGGGCTAGAGTCGGTGCCCAAGGGCCAGATCGAGGCGGCCGAATGTTTAGGCCTGTCCAAGTGGCGCATCGGCTGGCATGTGATGCTGCAGCCGTCGATTGAGAAGGTCTACCCCGCGCTGACCAGCCAGTTCCTGCTGATGATGCAGGCGTCCGCCATGGCCTCGCAGATATCGGCCGAAGAGCTGACGGCGATTGCCAATACCGTGCAGTCCGACACCTTCCGCTCGCTGGAGACCTATATCGTGGTGGCGGCGCTGTACCTGGCGCTGTCGCTGGTGATCAAGCTGCTGACGCATCTGCTGGGTGAATACCTGTTCCGCCGCCGCCGCGTGATCCGCCAGGCGGCTTTGCGCAATAGCCGGCAAAAGCAGTTGGAGCCGACCGTGCAGGTCGCTCGCCACGGAGGTGCGGCATGAGCTGGGGCAGTTTCACTGGCACACACCTGCTGTACCTGTTTACCTCGATTGGTTGGACGCTGGTGCTGTCGGCAGTGGCTTTCGTGCTGGGCAGCATCGGTGGCTTTGGCGTGATGCTGGCACGCATTTCGTCGCGCCGCTGGCTGCGCTGGATGGCGCTGGCCTATATCGAATGCATACAGGGCATTCCGCTGCTGATTTTGCTGTTCATCGTGTACTTCGGCCTGTCGGTGTACGGCTATTCGCTGCCCTCGCTGGTGGCGGCTGGTATCGCGATGATGGTGTACGTGAGCGCCTATCTGGGCGAGATCTGGCGCGGCTGCATCGACGCCATGCCCAAGCCGCAGTGGGAGGCGGCCGAGTGCCTGGCCTTCAGCCGCTGGCAGACACTGCGCCTGGTGATCATTCCGCAGGCGGTGCGGCTATCGCTGCCGCCCACCGTGGGCTTTTTGGTGCAGATCATCAAGATGACTTCGCTGGCCTCGGTGATCGGCTTTGTGGAGCTGACCCGCGCCGGCCAGATCATCAACAACAGCATCTTCCAGCCCTTTTTAATCTTCACGATCGTCGGTGCGTTTTACTTTGCCCTGTGTTATCCGCTGTCGCGCTGGAGCGAAGCGATGGAGAAAAAACTCAATGTCGCCAACCGTTAACCCCCTGCCCGGCAGCTTGTACACCGGCCTGGTCGCTACCGAAGGCGGTGGCAGTGTCAACACTACCGCCCAACCCGGCCCTATCGTCAAGCTCGACCAGGTCTACAAGAGCTTCGGCTCGAACCAGGTGTTGAAGGGTGTGTCCTTCGAAGTCGCCAAGGGCGAAATGATCGCCATCATCGGCGCCAGCGGCTCGGGCAAGAGCACGGCGCTGCGCTGCATTGACCGGCTGGAAGTCATCGACCAGGGCAGCATCGAGGTCTGCGGCATCCGCGTCGACAGCCCCACGGTGGACCTGAAGCAGCTGCGGCTGGAAGTCGGCATCGTGTTCCAGAGCTACAACCTGTTTCCGCACCTGACGGTGGAAGAAAACATCTTGCTGGCGCTGCGCCATGTGAAGAAGCTGCCGCGCGCCGAGGCCCATCTGGTGGCGCTGCGCGTGCTGGAGCAGGTGGGCCTGCAAGAGAAGGCCGAGGCCTACCCCGAACAGCTCTCCGGCGGCCAGCAGCAGCGCGTGGCGATTGCCCGGTCCCTGGCCATGTCGCCCAAGGTGATGCTGTTCGACGAAGTCACTTCTGCCCTCGACCCGCAGCTTACCGGCGAGGTGCTGCGCGTGATGGAAGACCTGGCCGCGGGCGGCATGACCATGCTGCTGGTGACGCACGAAATGGCCTTCGCCAAGCGCGTCGCCGACCGCATCATCTACATGCACCAGGGCAAGGTTTGGGAGGTGGGCGCCGGCGACATGCTGGACGCGCCCAAGACGCCCGAGCTCAAAGCCTTTCTCGACAACGGCCTTTGATTATTTATAACCACCAGGAGACAAACATGCGCACCACCCACTTCACCCGCACCGCCATCGCTACCGTGCTACTCGCTTGCGGCACGCACGCCGCCATAGCCGACCAGTTTGACGACATCAAGAAGACCGGCAAGGTCCGCGTGGCCATCGCCATCGGCACGCCGCTATTCAGCTTTGCCGATGCGAACCTGCAGCCCACCGGCTCAGACGTAGACACCGCCACCGAGCTGGCCAAAGACCTGGGCGTGAAGCTGGAGATCGTGCCGATCACCACGGCGGCGCGCATCCCCACGCTGCAAGCCCAGCGCGCGGACCTGGTGATATCCGCCCTATCCATCACCGAAGAGCGGGCCAAGGTGGTCGACTTCTCCATCCCGTATTCAGCCATCACCATCATCGTGTCGGCCCCCAAGGACATCAAGATCACCAGCTACGCCGACCTGGCCGGCAAGCGGGTGGGTTTGACCCGCGCCACCACCAACGACGCGCTGACCACCAAGGAAGCCAAAGGCGCGGAAATCATGCGCTACGAAGACGACGCCACGTTGATTACCTCTGTCGTCACCGGCCAGGTAGATATTTTCTCCAGCACGCCATCGAACATGGGCGAGATCAACAAGCGCGCGCCGGGCAAGAATTTTGAGGTGAAGTTCTCGCAGCTCGACTCCGGCCTGGGTATCACCATGAACAAAGGCGAGCCTAAGCTGAAGGAATGGATCAACGCCTGGGTCACCGCCAACATCAAGAGCGGCAAGCTCAACGCCATCTACAAGAAATACCATGGGCGCGATTTGCCGACGAATGTGGTGAAGCCGGCTTGAGTTGGATGAAAATCGCTATTTAATTGGTAGCTGGCAGCGCAGGTAATACTTACGCTACAGCCCGATTCATCCACCATCAAGGCGAAACACTGGACGCTTGATCCTTCGCCTTATATGCGACCAGAAACGCGTCGGAAGACACCTGGTCGGCCAAAGCCCTCAAGTTCGCAGCCCCGGCAGAACCCAGAACGACCTCCACTTGGTCGTTTGCTGCTGCCCAGCGCACCATGCCTGCTGATAGCCGGGTCTTACCAAGCGAAGTGAGAACGCTGTGTTTGGTCCGGCGGTCTTGGGCGTCTTGACGCAATTCCACAATTCCGTCGCGTACCAGAGGCCTTAGCGCATGGGTAAGGGCCGAAAGTTGGATGGCGAGCCGGGCCGCCAGGTCCTGTAGCGTCGGTCCTTGTTGATCGGCGCCCGTGAGGCTGTAAATACCTGCGATGAGCGAGAGCTGCGTGGCTTTGAGGCCCACCGGCGCCAGCTCTTCGTCGTACAGCTGCTCCAGTCTGCGAGCTGCAAGGCGCAGTGGTGTGACCGAGCAGACGCGCCCACCCAATATGTCCTGCTCGTCTGCGGCGGGCTCATCCGGACTGTTCTTCGCATCAATAAGCTTACTGGTAATTCCCATATTCATAAAATGGTTTAGTACTGCACTATTTTCAAATTGCAGGCAGTTGACCATACATTTGAGCCCTCAACTTATTTAGTTGAGTGCTCAATTTTATTGGAAAGCTATCAATGACACATCCCAGTTCTAAAAAAGTCGCTATTGTCACAGGGGCTTCTTCCGGCATCGGCGCCGTGTATGCGGACCGCCTTGCCGCACGTGGATACGATCTTATTCTTGTCGCCCGGCGCGCTGACCGTTTGGAAGCCCTCTGCGCGCAAATCGCGAAGGCGCACGGCGTCAAAGCTGAGCCGATCTCGGCTGATCTGACAAAAGACCAGGACTTGGCTCGGATCGAAAATATCCTTGCAAGCAATGCGGACGTGCATGTTCTGGTGAACAACGCCGGTATTGCGCAGCTGGGAACGATCGCCCAGAGGTCTGCAGATGATGCACTTGCGCAGATCGCCCTCAACATCACGGCATTGACGCGCCTGACGCAAGCAGTGGTGCCTGCGTTCATCAAAAGAAACCAGGGCGTCATCATCAATGTTGCGTCCGTCCTGGCCATCCATTCGCTGCCGATCAGCGCTGTCTACAGCGGTACCAAGGCCTTCGTATTGCAATACAGCCGAGGCCTGCAGCAAGAACTAGCCGAAACCGGGGTCAAGGTTCAATTGGTCTTGCCCGCATCCACGGCCACCGAACTCTGGGATTTGTCCGGCGTTCCGCTGGCGGCCCTCAACAAGAACACCTTGATGACGACCGAGAACATGGTCGATGCGGCGCTCGCGGGCTTGGACCAAGGCGAAACGATCACCTGGCCGTCGGTCGCCGATGCAAGTCTGTGGGACAAGTACGAGGCAGCCCGCTCCGAACTGTTCGCGGGCACCCAAGCTGGAACGCCGGCCCCTCGTTACAAGATCGCTTGATTCCAGCCAACTGAGCGTTGCCGCGCTTCCCTTTCTCTCCCTTTTCCATTTTCCAAGGACAGCCCATGCTTTTCGAAGCCTTCTCCCTACGTGCCACCCCGCTCAGCAATCGCACAGTGATGTCGCCACTCACGCGCAGCCGCGCGAGCGAAAACAACACGCCCAACAGCCTGATGGCCACCTACTACGCCCAACGTGCAAGCGCCGGCCTCATCATCACGGAAGGAACCTCACCGTCACCCAACGGCTTGGGTTATGCCCGCATCCCTGGCCTGTTCAACGACGCCCAGGTGCAAGGCTGGAAACTGGTGACCGACGCGGTCCATGCCAAGGGCGGCAAGATCGTCGTACAACTGATGCATACCGGCCGGGTGTCCCACCTGGCCAACCTGCCGGCCGGCGCGGAAGTGCTTGGACCTTCACCCGAGACCTGCCCTGGCGAAATGTGGACGGATACGCAAGGCAGCCAGCCGCACACGCCGCCGCGCACCATGACCGAGGCCGACATCCAGACCATGATCGGCGAGTACACCACGGCCGCACGCCTTGCCATCCAAGCCGGCTTTGACGGCATCGAATTGCACGCGGCCAACGGTTACCTGCTGGAGCAATTCCTGAACGCCAATGTCAATCGCCGCAGCGACGGCTACGGCGGCACCGCCGAAGGGCGCAACCGGCTGGTGCTGGAGGTCGCCCGCGCTGCTGTGAAAGAGATCGGCGCTGAGCGCGTCGGCATCCGCCTGTCGCCTCACGGCGTGGTCAATAACACCGGCGCATTCGAGGGCGTGGACGAACAGTACCTGGCTTTGGTGAAGCAACTCTCCGCACTCGGCCTCATGTACGTGCACGTCCTGGACCATTCGGCCATGGGCGCCCCACCGGTTCCGGCGAAGCTGAAGGCCGATCTGCGGGCTGCATTCGACGGCCCGTTCATCCTCGCCGGCGGACAAGACAAAGCCGGTGCACAACAGGCGCTGAGTGAGGGCCGCGCGGACCTGGTAGCCATGGGCAGGCCTTTCATCGCCAACCCTGACCTGGTCGAACGCATGCGCCAAGACGCACCGTTGAATGCTCCGGCCCCGGACACGTTCTACACGCCCGGTGCCAAGGGCTACACCGACTACCCAACGCTCACGGCTTGAGCATCAAACGGCCCCGATTGCACTCGCAGACCTTGGAATTCCAGGGCCTTCCACACAATAAGGAGAACGATTTGAGTACCTACACAAGCGGCAAGACGGCTAAGCGCGCGCTGGTAACCGGCGCATCCAGCGGCATTGGCGCAGACATCGCGCGTGAGCTCGCGGCGCTTGGCGTTGATCTTGTGCTGACGGCGCGGCGCCGCGACGCATTGGATGCGGTCGCCGCGAGTTGCAAGGGCGTGAAGGTCGAGATCGTCACCGCAGATCTCGGCAAGCCCGATGCCGCGCGCGAGCTATGGGCCGCTGCTACAGCGGGTGGCCCGATCGACATCCTGATCAACAACGCCGGGTTCGGCTATTTCCGCCGGTTCGACGAGGTTGACTGGGCACGCGACGCGGAACTCATCCAGCTCAACATGACCTCGCTCGTCCAACTCGCGCGGTGCTTCGTCGACGCGCACAGGGCAAGCACAGCGCCCGCGCACATGGTGAACATCGCGTCGACCGGCGCGTACCAGTCGGTGCCGAACATGGCGCTGTACGCCGCGTCGAAGGCGTTCGTCCGCAACTTCAGCGAAGCCCTCCATGACGAGCACCGCGGCACGCCGCTGTCGGTGACCTGCATCTGCCCTGGCGGCACCGAAACCGCGTTCCACGCCGCGTCCGGCGGGGGCGACTACTCGTGGATTGCAAACGCGTCGACGAAAAGCGCGGAGTTCGTCGCACACACCGCGATCCAAGCGATGCTGCAAGGCAAGCGCACGGTGGTGCCCGGGCTGTTCAACAAGCTATCAACCTTCGGCGTGCGCTTCTTGACGCGGCAGTTTGCATCGCAGGTGGCAACACAAGTGCTCGGAAAGCCGCGATTGGCCCTGCCGGCGCGGAACGAGACTTGAGGGAGGCGAACAACTGTCGCAGAGAACAGATGCCGCGCAGGAACTCATCCCAGCCAACGCCAAGCAACACAATCCCCGCATGGCCGCCCCGTACCAAGCTTTCAGCGGCTCTTAAACACTGCGACGCAAGACCCTTGGGGCCCACGTCGGCAACTTCAGTGCGGCAGATTGTTCCCATACCGCTTCATCGACATGGTCGCGGCGTCAATCTTCGACATGAAGTCTGCCGCCGCTGCTGCTGTCGGGAAGCTCTCCATGGATGCTTCTGCATCCTTTGCCGAACGCCAGTGCACGATCACGAGCCACTCGCCGTTGTCGCCCGCCACGCTCTCGCGCGAGACGAAGCCCGGTTGCTTGGCCACATGCTGCTTTTCGACGGCTTGGTCCACAGCTCGGAACTCCGAGGCGCTGATACCCGGCTGCAGCTTGAAAGTAACCACCTCCACGACTTCAGCCGAAGCGCCCGCTGCCCCGTAGGCCTGCATCGACAGCACGCCGGCCGAGAAAGTAGCCAGCAGCAATCTGTAGATTTTTTGCATCTCGAATCTCCTTGCCCACTTAGAACTTGCCGTTGGCGTTCTTCCACTCCGAGCGGGCTGGAATAGCTTCAATGGTGTCCCAGTGCTCAGCGATCTTGCCGTTGTCCACACGGAACAGATCGTAAAAAGCGACGTGCTTGCCGCCGAACTGACCTTCGCTCGCGACGAGTACGAAATTGCCCTCGCCAAGCACCTTATGCACTTGTTCGTATTTCATGCTAACGCCGGCCTTGGCCATTGCCTCCAGCGCCTTGCCTAGCCCCGAAAGACCGTCGGCGATCTGCGGGTTGTGCTGGTGGTAGTTGTCGCCGTCGTAGTAGCCGACCAGCTTGTCCATCCGGCCATTGACCAAGATGTCGTCCACGAATGCGGCGACCAGCTTCTTGTTGGCCGCAGTCTTGTCAAGATCCATTGCAGTTGTTGGCCCATCGATCATCGAACGCCCACTTGGATTGGACATGGCTGGCTTTTCCTGCAGGTTGTCCCAGTGCTCGACAATCTTTCCATCCTCAAAGCGGAAAATGTCAAAACCGATCTTCGGGCCGAAGAAGTTGTAGTCGGTATGGGCGAATACGAAGTCCCCATCCTGGAAGACACGCACCGTGTTCACCTTGGCTGAGCCTTTGGGCAAGGCTTGCAGCGCAGCGCCAAAGCCAGCAAGGCCGTCACCGACGGCGAGGTTGTGTTGGATGTACTTTTCAGAATTGATGTAGCCCACGGGCTTTGTATCGCCGATCTCAATGCTCTTGAGCAGTTCGGTAACTTGGGGTTTGTAATTTGTAGACATTCCGTTTTCCTTTGTAGTGCTGATTCCGTTCGATGCACAGCCTGTCATTGCAGCTGTGATGGCGACAACCGACAGCAAAATGGTGTTTCTGACTTTGAGTTTCATGGGGGACAAGCTTTCATCGTTGCTTCTGAGTGAAAGCAAACAAGTGTCGGTTTCCATACACATATTTACGAGGTAGATTCCTGACCCATAGTTATCTAAATCGGACATTTCTGGCATATGGCAAATCTTACGGACATTCCCCGCGTGGGCTTTCGCCCTCCGGTGGGCTACGCGTTTGACATTGAGGTGTTTCCCGCCAATGACTGGCTGAAACGGGTACCAGCCGAGCACTTCAGATATCCGTCACGCCTGGACTTTCACCAACTCATCCTGGTAACCCAGGGACAATTCCGTCATACGGTGGACTTCCGGCTGGAGTCGCCGGATAGCGGCTCACTATTGGCCATGCGACCAGGCCAGGTTCAGCGCTTCGAAGCCAACAACATCTGGGATGGCTGGGTCATTCTTTTTCGTCCGGAATCGTTCCAAACCACGGCCAACATGGGCGAAGCACCGACAGGTCTTTTCGTCGAAGACATACCGGTTCAATTGATGTTGGACGCGACGACCTTCACGGCGGTGCAACAAGCCATGGCGCAAATGCATAAAGATGCGTCCATGTCAGGCCCTATGCAGTTGATAAATGCCTTGGAGCGCGCGCAGCTCCAGGCATTACTCACCAGGTTGCAGCTTGCCAGCGCACAACGGCTTGCGCTGCCGTCAGACAACTCATCGCTGTCCAAGCACTTCCGGAAGTTTCGACATGCAACGGAGCAAAGCTTCCATGAATGGCATCAAATATCCGCCTACGCCAAGGCCCTTGGCATCTCTGAGAAGACACTAAGTCGAGCAGCACAACAGCTGACCGGACTATCCGCAAAGTCATACCTGTCCACGCGTATCGCATTGGAGGCAAAGCGCATGCTTGCGTACACCAGTTGGCCCATTGCCCAAGTGGCAGACAAGCTGGGATTTGATGAAGCGACCAATTTCATCAAATTCTTCCGCCGGGAAGCAGGTTGTGCACCCAGCGAGTTCAGAAAGCAGCACAGAGGCTGACCAAGCATGGCCGGGCACATCATGGAACCGGCCCCCGAGTTATTTCACCGCATGTGCGGCGGCATACGTTCCAGAGAAGCGTGTCCGCCCGTACAGCATGAACACCGAAACCAGGCCACACGCCGCGGCGAAGGTCATCCAGTAGCCCGGAGCCGCCTTATCACCAGTGGCCTCAATCAGCCAGGTAGACAGCATCGGGGTGAAGCCACCAAAAATAGCCGTCGCCAGGCTATAGGCCAGAGAGAAGCCCACCGTACGCACATGGGCGGGCATGACTTCTGTGAGCGCGACTACGGCAGCGCCGTTGTAGCTGGCGTACATAAAGGACAGCCACAGTTCGGTCACCAACAGATTCTCGAAGCTGATGTTGGCGACCAGCCAGGACATGATGGGATACGCAGTAAGGATGGGCAGCACGGTGAACACCACCAGTATCTTCTTGCGCCCAACCTTGTCCGACAAAGCGCCCATCACCGGCAGCCAGAAGAAGTTCGACATGCCGACACAGAAGGTTGTCAACAGGCTGTCTGCGGTACTAAGCTTCAGCACGCTTTTGCCAAAGGTGGGTGTGTAGACCGTGATCAGATAGAAAGACACGGTGGTCATCACCACCATCATCATGCCCGCAACCACCACGCGCCAGTTGGAGCCTATTGAGCGCAGGATTTCCTTGAACGTGGGGTGGTGCTTGCGAGCAAGGAACTCATCCGTCTCCTGCAGCGAGCGTCGAATCACAAAGATTACCGGAACAATCATGCAGCCTATGAGGAACGGCACGCGCCAGCCCCAGGCGCCGATTTGCTCCGCCGACAGCCACTGGCTCAGCAGGTAGCCAATGATGGCCGACGCCATGATGGCAACCTGCTGGCTGGCGGACTGCCAACTCACGTAGAAGCCCTTGTTACCGGGGGTGGCCATCTCGGACAAATACACCGACACGCCGCCCAGCTCCACACCAGCCGAAAAGCCCTGCAGCAGGCGTCCGGCCAGCACCAGAATAGGTGCGGCGATGCCTATCGTCGCGTAGCCCGGTACAAAGGCGATCAACACCGTGCCCAACGCCATGATGCCCAGGGTAACGATGAGCCCCTTGCGCCGCCCAATCTGGTCTATGTAGCTACCCAGGATCACGGCACCCAAGGGCCGCATCAGAAAGCCCGCGCCAAACGTGGCGAAGGTCAGGATCAATGATGCGTACTCGTCGTTGTTAGGGAAAAACGTCTTGGAAATGTACGTAGCGTAAAACCCGTACAGGAAGAAGTCGAACATTTCCAGAAAGTTGCCGCTGGTCACCCGCAATACGGTGGACAGCTTGGATTGCTCCGCTTTTTTTGTATTAGCCATGGTGGGTTCTTTCAGTGTGCGGCAGCAGGGGCCGGAGTCAGGCCCGTCTTGCGGATCAGCGGTGCGGCTTCGGCCGAGCTGAGGTAATCGATCAAAGCCAGGGAGGCGCCCTGCAGCTTCGTACCCGCCACCACGCCGGCAGAAAAGGGCGTGAGTTGCTGCGCCTCATCGGGCAGCTCGCCCACGAAATCGATGCCAGCGACTGGCAGCAGCTCGCTGACCTGCTGGAAGCCCAAATCGGCGTCGCCCCGCGCCACCACCTGGGCCACGGGCTCGGCGGGGATCATGCGGCTCTTGCTGCGGATCTGGTCCGCAACGCCTAGGCGTGGGAACAATACCTTCGACAGATATTCGCCGCTGGCGCTATCGGAGTAGACGATAGACCGCGCGTTGAGAAGTGCCTGCTTCAAGCCATTCATCGTTGTGACATCGGGCCTGGCGGATCCCGCCTTGACGGCGACACCAATTTTTGAGTTGGCCAACAGGCGGTGGCCGGCATCTTCCACCCGCCCTTGCTGGATCAGTTTGTCCAGGGCATCACCTACCATGATCACGACGTCGATGGGCTCGCCGCGTTCCAGGCGCTTGGGGATAGCGCCCGAGGTTTCACCCATCGAAGGGCCCCACACCGCCACCAATGTGTGCCCGGTGCGGGCCTCGAAGCCGGGCGCCAAGGCGCGGTAGGCGGCAGCGAAACCACCCGAGCTTGCCACATGGATTTCGTCCGCCGTCGCAACTGCGGCCATGGCCGGCGCGATCGCCAGGATGAGGAGACGCAAGCTGCGCCGCGTGTTGAGTCCTAATTTCACATCATCTCCTTTTGTGTTTGTAAGTTCACCGTTGGGGGCGGATGATGCGTGCCTTCAATTAGAAACACAATTGCATTAATTTGATATATTGATAGACCATGCGCATCAATACAGACATCGGAGAAATACAGGCGTTCATCGCCGTAGCAGAGAAATCGAGCTTCAAGGCGGCGGCAGAGAGCCTGTTCATATCGCAGCCCGCTTTAAGCCGGCGTATCGAAAAACTGGAAGGCGATTTGAAAAGTCGGCTGCTGGAAAGAACCACCCGACGGGTGTCTCTGACCGACGCGGGCCGGCAGTTTTTGAAGCACGCCCAAGCCATCATGGACGAGCTGGAATTTGCCTACCGGGGGCTTGAAGCCAGGGCCGCGGCGCGCACCGGCAAGGTCACCATTGCCTGCATTCCGTCGGTGGCCAACCATTTGCTGCCATCGGTTTTAAAAGACTTCCACAACAGCAACCCTGCGGTGCGCGTCAAGGTGATCGATGAAAGTGCTCAGATCGTTTTGGACAGCGTCGCCGGAGGGCATGCAGACTTCGGCTTGAACTTTCTGGGCAGCCAAGAGCCCGATCTTGATTTCATGCCCATCCGCGAAGAGCGCTATGTGGCCGTGGTGCCAAGCAGCCATCCATTGGCGCAGCGCAAGACCGTCGCCTGGAGATTGCTGGAGAAAGAGCCGCTGGTATCGGTATCCAGCAGCAGCGGCAACCGCCTGATCATCGACAGCGCCTTTGCGAAGTCGGCGAAAAGGCCCAGCATCCACTACGAGATCAACCATGTGACCGGTGCCATCAACCTGGTGGCGGCCGGCCTGGGTATTGCCATCATTCCTGGCTTGGCACTGGACGCCGTGCTGCATCCAGGCCTGGTCGGCGTGCCCTTGGTAGACCCCGCCATCACGCGCACACTGGGGCTGATCGTTCGCAAGGGTGACAAGCTGCATGGTGCGGCCCAGGGCCTGGCCGACATACTGATTACCGCGATTCGATCCACCTAGCCCCCCTGACGACCAGCGCGGCACAATCTCCGCATGGCCCGCTCCCCCATCCGCTCCACCGCTACTCCGTCCGCAAGCGACGCGCGCGACCAGGCTGTGGCTGCGTGGGTCGATGCACTGCGGCGCCAGGCCGATGCAAAGACGCTGAAAAGCCTGCCGACCCTGGCCGACGAGGATGCCGCGCGGGTCATGGCCTTGCTGCGGATGGACCGTCCGCCTGTAGTGGAGACACCGCCGCCGCCCGCACCACCTAGCGACGGCGTCACCGGCCACTTCCGCCCTCGCCTCACCTTGCAAACCCTGGGCCGCGGCGATGGCCTGCTGGGTCTGAAACCGCAGGGCAAGCTGGGGCCGCGCGGCGATAGCGTGACCTTGGTGCAGTTCGACTGGTGCTACCACACCGACAGCGGCGCGCGCTGGCAGACGCCGGCGCCAACCTCCATACTGAACAACCGGCCGAACGCCGTGCAAGAGCTGTTCGACACTGGCGGCCCGGTGCTGAAGATGCGGCGCGATCTGGCGGCCGAGGCCGATGCCATGGACAGCGTGTGGGACATGGGCTTCGTGCCGCTGGACCCCCACTCGTTCCAATGGCGCAGCCGCGACCACAGCCCTTTGATGGGCCCGGTGTGGACCTTGCCGCAGGAAGCATTTTTTGGCGACTTCTGGGCCGACCAGGTACCGCAATTGCAGGCCCAAGGCTGGGCTGTGGTGGTGAAGCCCGGCTTCGCGCACGAAAGCGTACCGGTGCAGCGCTGGAAGCTGGTGGTCAACCCCGACACCGGCGAGGTGCTGGGCAAGGAGCTGGACAGCCCGCTGGTCAAGCCCGGACGCGGCGTGGAGAAGCTGCAGCTGCCAGCGCGCGAAGGCGCCTGGTTACTGAGCCTGGGCATCGAGATTGACGGGGAAACGCTGGACCTGGCGCCCATGCTGGCCGACCTGCTGCGCCGGGACCGCCGCTGGCTGAACGCCGCGCAGATCGCCGCCATCGACGACCTGGCCATCGTCTCGCTGCGCGCACCGGGCGGCCGCCGCATCGACGCGCCGGCCGCACCGCTGAAGGCCATCATCGGCGCGATGGTCGATCTGCTGACCGACCCGCTACGGACGCAGAACCTGGGCCTGTTGAAGCTGGGCGCTTGGGAGGCGCGGCGCCTGGACGCCCTGCGTGCCAGCCTGCTGGATGTGCACCGTGTGGGCTCGCACAACGCCTGGCAGCTGCAGGGTGCCCTGGGCCTGGCGAGTCTGGCGAAGCGCCTGAAGGCGCTGGGTGCGCCGCAGCCTGTCGCAGCGCCACAAGGCCTGCAGGTGCAGCTGCGCGGTTACCAGCTCGAAGGCCTGGCCTGGCTGCAGTACCTGCGCGCGCACAGCCTGGGCGGCATATTGGCGGACGACATGGGCCTGGGCAAAACTGCGCAGGCGCTGGCCCATGTGCTGACCGAAAAAAATGCCGGCCGGCTGGATCTGCCGGCGCTGGTGGTGCTGCCGACCTCGCTGGTCTTCAACTGGCAAGTCGAGGCGCAGCGCATGGCCCCGGATCTGCGCGTGCTGACATTGCAGGGGCCGGAACGCAGCGGGCTGTTTGCGCAGATGGCAGACCACGACCTGGTGCTGACCACCTACCCGCTGCTGTGGCGCGATATGGATAGGCTGGCAGAGCAGCGCTTCCACCTGGTCATCTTGGACGAAGCGCAGATGGTGAAGAACGCCGGCAGCCGCAGCGCCCGCGCTCTGCGGCGCCTGCAGACGCGGCACAGCCTGTGTATGACCGGCACGCCGATGGAAAACCACCTGGGCGAGCTGTGGGCGCAGTTTGACTGGCTGATGCCGGGTTTTCTGGGCGATGCACGCCATTTCGCCGCACGCTGGCGCAAGCCGATTGAAGAGAACGGCGAAACCCTGCGCGCGGCCCTGCTCGCCCAGCGGGTGCGCCCCTTCATCCTGCGCCGGCGCAAGCAAGACGTGGCCAGCGAGCTGCCGCCGCGCACCGAAGTCATCCAGCGCGTGCAGTTGCAAGGCCAGCAGCGCGAGCTGTACGAGGGCGTGCGCGCGGCGGCCGATGTACAGGTGCGCCGTGTGCTGCAGCGTCAAAGCTTCAATGGCGCGCAGATCAGCATCTTAGACGCGCTGCTGAAGCTGCGCCAGGTCTGCTGCGACCCGTATCTGGTGAAGGGCCGCAAACTGGATAAGACCATGGAACGCGCCAAGCTGGAGCTGCTGGCAGACATGCTGCCCGAGCTGGTGGCCGAGGGCCGGCGGGTGCTGGTGTTCTCGCAATTCACCGAGCTGCTGGAGCTGGTGGCCGAACAACTGCACACGCACGAACTACCGTTTCTCAGCCTGACCGGCAAGACCCTGCCGAAAGAGCGCGGCGCGGTGGTGCGGCGCTTCCAGGCGCAAGAAGTACCGGTGCTGCTGCTGAGCTTGAAGGCCGGTGGCGTCGGGTTGAACCTGACTGCCGCCGACACCGTGATCCACATGGACCCGTGGTGGAACCCGGCGGTGGAAGAACAGGCGACCGCCCGCGCCCACCGCATCGGCCAAGACCAGCCGGTGTTCGTCTACAAGCTGGTGGTCGAGGGCAGCATTGAGGAGCGCATGCTGGAGTTGCAGGCGCGCAAACTGGCGTTGGCCGACAGCGTACTGGGTCACGACGCGGCCGGAGCACTGAAGTTTGATGCGGCTGATCTGGATGCGCTGCTGGCGCCACTGACAGCCTTGACGCAGAACTTAGAAATCCCGCAAAGCCCGGAAGAAGCTGCCCGCCGCTGGGGTCGAACAGGCAGCCGGCTCTAAACACACACTACAAAAAATATAGCTACCAACGCAGCTAATATCAGCGCTAGATGCTCATTGTGTAAGTATCTTGGTGCGCAGGCTTCCACGCCAGATTCAAAGGCATATCTGCCGCCAGCGTGGGCCGCGCGAACAGATACCCCTGGCCGTAGTCGCAGCCGGCAGCAGCCAGCAGATCGCACTGCTCCTGCGTCTCCACGCCCTCGGCCACCACTTTCAAGCCCAGGGTGTGGGCCATGACGATGATCACATTGCACAAGGCCATATCGTCCGAACCGGCAGTGAGGTTGCGCACAAAAGCCTGGTCGATCTTCAGAATATCGATGTCAAATTTCTTCAGATAAGACAGCGAGGAGTAGCCGGTGCCAAAGTCGTCCAGAGACAGGCCTATGCCAGCCTGACGGAAACCGCGCAGTTGCTCGGTGACGTTGCCGCCGGCGTCCATCAACAAGCCTTCGGTGATCTCGATCATCACCGCATCGCCCGGCATGCCAGCAGCCTGCAAATGCGCCATCCAGGTCACCTGGTCTATTCCTTCGTTACGGAACTGCACCGGCGATACATTCACGCTAACCTGGAACTGCGGGTCGTGCGTCTTGCGCCATACCGCCGCCTGCTGGACCGCCTCGCTGAAAACCCAGTTGCCTATGTCCACGATCATGCCGGTTTCTTCGGCGATGGGCACAAAATCGGCAGGACTGACCATGCCCTCCACCGGGTGGTGCCAGCGGATCAAGGCCTCGGCCTTGTGGATATGGCCAGTCCTCAGGTCCACGATGGGTTGGTAGAAAACGCTGAACTGCTGCTCGGCTATGGCCACACGCAGGTCATTGATGAGTCGCATGCGCTTTTGCGCAGCGTCCTGCATGGACGGCGTGAACACGGTGTAACGGTTGCGCCCCTGGCTCTTGGCGGCATACATGGCCTGGTCGGCGTTCTTCAGCAGGGCCTCGACCTGGGTCGCGTCCTGCGGGTAGAAGGTCAGGCCGGCGCTGGTCGAGATGTGCACCTGCTGCCCAGCCAATAAAAAGGGCTCGGCCAGACGCTGCAGCGCGCCCTGCACGATCTGGTGTACGTAGCCTATATCAGTCAGGCCGCTGAGAATCAAGGTGAACTCGTCGCCCCCCAGGCGAGCCACCAGGTCCGTCTGCCGCACCCCCATGCGCAGGCGCCGTGCCGCCTCCTGCAGCAGCATGTCGCCTACTTCATGCCCTAGGGTGTCGTTGACTTCCTTGAACAAGTCCAGGTCAAAAAACACCAGCGCCAGAGAGCGGCCATCGCGCTGGGCAGCTGCCATATCCTGCTCCAGCCGATTTTGGAACATATGGCGGTTCGGCAAACCGGTGAGGCGGTCAAAGTTGGCCTGGTTCCAGATCATCTGGGCGGCACGCTTGCGCTCGGTCACGTCTTCCAGCACCAGAACGAACAGCTGCTCACTGCCCAGGTCGATTTTGCGGCCCGAGATTTCGCACAGCATGGCGTCTTCACGCCCCTCCACCATCGTGTTCTTGACACCAGCAGCCTGGTCCTCCTGGGCGTGCGCAGGCAGTAAGTTGCCCCGGTGCAGCCAGGCCTCGTAGCCCTTGATATGGCCGACACGCTCAATCACATTGAGCACATTGCTCTGGTCTTGCGGGTTGCACCATAGCACCGCATGGCGGGCACCGACCAGGTCGTCGCGCAGCAGACCGAACTGGCGCAGCCCCGCGTCGTTGATGTCGACAATCAGGTAGTCTGGCTCATTGCGGCTCACCGTCATGGCCAGCGGCGAGGCATGGAAGATAGCCTTGAACTTGGCCTCGGTAAAGCGCAGCGCGTGTTCGGCCCGCAGCCGGTCATACAGTTCGTGCTGCAGGTCTGCGTTCTTGGCGTCACGCTCGGCAATGGCCCGACCGAGGGACTCGCGCATCTGGTCCAGGCTGTGCGCGAGGCTGCCGATCTCGTCATGCCTGTGCCAGTCCAGCGCCTGCTCCAGCTCGCCGCGCGCCAACCTGGCGGTGGCCATTTGCAGCCGATACAGAGGGCGTACCACGCGACGTTCCACCAGCAAAAACACCAGCAGGAATGAAATGCCTACCTGGGCCAGGATAAACAGGCCCAACTTGGTGAAGTCGGCCCACAGCTGACGCACCACGCGGTCGGTACTGAGCTCCACTGTGACCTGGCCCACACGCCGGCCATCCATCACGATATCGCTTTGCTGGCTCAGCACCGTGCCTTGCCGGCGCGCAGACAGCTCGCTGGAGACAAACACATTGCCGAACTCGTCTTTTATCGTCACGGCCACCACGTCGGCATTGCGCGTGACCGAGTCGATCAACTGCTTAGCCACCGCCTTGTCCACGTTCCAGATCGGCATGCCCAGGCCGCTGGACAGCAACTGCGTGTATTGCAGCATGGGCTCGCGTATGCGCAAGGTCAACTCACGCTCGTAGCGATTGTTCAGAAGCAGGCTACCCAGCACCAAGGCTGGCAACACAATGCCGAGCGCTACGCCCAGCGTCATGATTTGTCTTAGGGATAGCTTCGGCACGCGGTCCTTTTCCGATGGATGACCTCCAAGCAGTGGCGGTAAATGCGGGCTAAGTACACCGGCAGCTTTCCGTAGACATGGGCCTTATTTCGTGCGCCATAGCTGGATGTTGGTATCGATCATTTTCTTCATCACGTTTTGACGTGCCAGCTTGTACATGGCCTTGGCCAATGCAGCACGCAATTCGCTGCTGTTACAGGGAGACTTGTGTGAAAGCGTCAGGTACAGGCTCTCGTTGCTGATCGATGTGGCCATGGGCAGCAGCCCATCTATACCCAGCTTGGCAATGTAGGCCAAGGCCGGCGACTCTTCGTACACCAAATAGTCCACCCGCCCTAGCTGCAACATCTTGAGCGCCTGCTCTAGGCTAGGTACGGTAGCGATCTTCAGTGAAGTTTTGGCAAAACGGTCGAAATCCTCGCCAAAACTATTATTGATAACGGTTACACCAGACAGGCCCTGCAGGTCCGCCCAGCGCTGGTATTTGATCGGAGCAGACTGGCGGCCCCACACCAGGGAACGCGTCTCGCGGAACGACGGATAAACGTAATCCATATAGTCCAGGCGATCCACAGTGAAGAAAGCGCCAGCAACCAGATCAACACGCCCAAGCTTGGCCTCTTCCTGCACACGGGCCCAGGAGCCGGCATAACGTACCTCGATCGGAATACCGATTTCCTTGGCCACCATTTGCATCAAATCGGCATTCGCGCCAATCAGACGGTTGCTGTCGGCGGGATCTCGCCACAAATACGGCGGGTATTCGGGGTTGCCTGTGGCAACCAGCTGTTTACAAGTTTCAGTCGCCCAAGCAAACGATGCCAACGACGCCAGAACGACCAGCAAGAATGCCGGACGCACGCACCGAGACCATGTCTCTTTGAATGGAAAACGGTTGCACATGAACGCCCTTTGAACCCGTAAGTTATGAAAGAGTCTACTATTGAAGAAAGCAATTACAGAAATATGCCTAGACAAGATCGCCATACTACACGTTACAAGTATGAGCCCCTTATGAGCCTTACGATTTAGTGATTGCAGGGCCCCTCAAGCAGGTTACATGCCGGCCATAGCTACGGTCTCGAAGTATGCGCGCCATCACCCTGCCAGCAGAATCATTCAAAACGAAGCATGATGCATATACAAGCCCATCTCCAAGCATGGGCAGCGCGCTAGAAACAAGGATGGCGTAGCAGCGAATTGCCAGCCATGCTTTTTTGGTCCGTGCCTGCGGGTGCGCTGGGCACACTGGTAACCATTGGTTTCCGTAGTGCGTTGTTCGAGCTGGACCGCCTGGTGCTGGGACAAGGTGGCGGCCTGGTCGCCATTGCCATGCAACTGCAAGCCTGGCAGCGAATACTGGTACCCAGTCTGGGTGGACTGCTGGCAGGTGCGCTGCTCACCTGGGCCCAGAACCGCACCCCACAAAATGCCCCAAGCGACTATATGGAAGCCGTCGCGCTGGGCAACGGCCATATTCCCGTGCAAGCCAGTCTGGTCCGCAGCGGCTCTTCCCTGCTCAGCATCGCCAGCGGCGGCTCCATAAGCCGAGAGGTCTCCATGGTGCAGTTGGCCGCGCTGGGTGCATCCTTGCTGGGTCGCTTACTGCACCAGCCCACAACTGGGCGTGGTCAACAAAAGCAGCCTGCTGTCCACCTACGTTCGCCTGAGCGAATAACACCGGCTAGGCGTAGCTGGAGGCAACGATGGCGCCCACCATATCGGCCGTCACGGCCGACAGAGTCAGCCCCAGGTGCCCGTGCCCGGTGTTGTAGAACACGCCAGGTCGCTTGCCTTTGCCCACCCGAGGCAGCAGGTTGGGCATCATGGGGCGCAGTCCAGCCCAGGGCACCACACTTTCGGTGCGCACACCCGGAAAGCACTGCTGTACCCATTCCACCAAAGGACGGATGCGGTCGGCCCGGATATCCCGGTTATAGCCATTGAACTCCGCCGTACCGGCCACGCGGAATCGGTCCACACCCAAGCGGCTGGTGACCAATTTGGTGCCGTCGTCCAGCAGGCTCACCATCGGTGCAGCAGCCTGGCTTTGTGCATCCTGCAAATTCACCGTAATGGAATAGCCTTTGACGGGATAGATGTTGACGCGGTCGCCCAGCTGCGCCGCCAGGTCCCGGCTGGCCGTACCGGCGCAAACCACCACACCGTCAAACACATGGGACTGCCGTTCGATTCCATCATTGGCAGTGACAGTCACCTGTTTGCCATCGCTCTGCACGGCATCTATGTGCTGGCCATAGCGGGTTTGCACGCCCAGGCGCTCGGCCGCCAAGGCCATGCCGGTGCTGAATTTGTGGATGTCGCCCGTGGTGTCGCTTTCAGTGAAATAACCGCCATAGTAGTTGCCAGCCAAGGTGGGCTCGATGGCGCGCATTTCTTGCGGTGTGACCGCGCGGCGGTCCAGCCCGCCCTGGGCCAGCAATTTGGAGACCTTGCCGGCATGGTCGAAGCTGGCTTTGTCACGGTAGATGTGCAGAATGCCTTCGCGCTTGTGGTCAAAGTCCAGCCCTTCCGCATCCGCCCAGGCATTCAGGTGCGCACGCGCAGCAATGGCAAGGCGGGTGGTCTCCACGGTGTTTTTCTCGTAGTGCGGGATGGCAGCAATGAACTCGGCAAACCAGGCCAGCTTGTGCCAGCTCGGCTTGGGGTTGACCAATAAAGGTGCGTCGCTCTTGAGCATCCACTTCAGCCCCTTGAGCACGGTAGACCAATGGTTCCATACCTCGGCGTTCGACACCGAAAACTGCCCGCCATTGGCAAACGATGTTTCCATGGCCGCATAGCGGTGTTTTTCAAACAAAGTGACCGCGAAACCCCGCTTTGCGAGGGCATATGCCGTGGTCACGCCCGTAATACCGCCGCCTATAACAGCAAACTTTTTCATGATGAGAGTTCCAAAACGTCAAAGTGGGGATAGCAACAAGCGTGCGCAGCTATCGCCCCTCTGTTTTGGACCTGAGAGATTCACGACTGGCACATAGCCAAGCCGCTTGCTCCTGCGGTGAACCGGGTGACGAAACCCGGTTGCTCTTCAGATGTGTGTGACAGGTACCGGTCCTTTTGCCTGAAAGTTTCCGGGGCGGTTGCTCCTTCGGCGCTGTGGGCAAACTTGTTGAGCAACAAGGGCCCCAGACTCTCCCGGTACCTGCCGCAATTATCGCATGGGGTCCACGCACCCTAGCACCGGAATGACTCGGTCAATCAATTGAATCCGCCCATAAGGCCGACTGATTGACCCGGCCGAACCGCGCTCTAATTTTTCGCAGGCTCGGCCGCACTGCGCCGGCCGTGCACCGACACCGGCAGATCACCATGCACGGTGACGCGGCGCACCACGCGGTGCTGGTCGCCGTAGTCATTGATCGCGTAGTGCTGGGTCGCGCGGTTGTCCCAGATGGCCACATCGCCCTCGGCCCAACGCCAGCGCACGGTGTTCTCCAGCCGCGTGATGTGGTGCTGGAAGATCTCGAACAGGCGCTGCGAGTCATGCGTGTTGTAGCCCACAAAGCGCTTCAGGAAATGCCCGGCCACCAGGCTGCGCTCGCCGGTTTCGGGGTGTACGCGCACCAGCGGATGGCGGGCCTCGATCAGGCGCGAGGTAAACACTTCGCGGTAATGCTTGGCGCCATGCGCATCCACTTCGACGCGGGTGGCGGCGTAGTCGTAGTCGTTGCCGTGCACCGCCCACAGGGTGTCGGCCAGGGCCTTCAGCTCGGTCGGCAACTGGTTGTAGGCCTCGGCGGTATTCGCCCACACCGTGTCGCCGCCCTGCTGCGGAATGGTCAGCGCGCGCAGCACCGATACCTTGGGATAAGCGGCTTCGAAGGTCACGTCGGTATGCCAGGAATTAGCCCGGCCGCCGTGGTTCGAGTCCAGCTCCAGAATCTCGGTGCCGCTGCGCGAGGGCACGGTGGGATGCGGCACGATGCTGCCCCAGCGCCCGGCAAACAGCTGGTGCTCGGCATCGTCCAGATGCTGCTGGCCGCGGAAGAACAGCACCTTGTGCTGCAGCAGCGCCTGGTGGATGGCGGCAAAGGTTTCGGGCGCCAACTGGCCCGACAGGCGCACGCCTTGTATGCGTGCACCAATCCGCCCCGCCAAAGGATGGATATCGAGTGTGGGAACGATTTCAGCGTGGGGAGCGTTGAGAACAGCGGACATGCAACTTCCTTGGTAAGACGGGTTGAAACAGGATCGAAAAAAACACCCGCCCATGCTAGGAACTGCAACCCGGAAACCAAAGCACGGAATTCGCATGTGCATCTACACCGCACAGATGCGCATATGCATGCGCAATTTCCTTCGTTGTTGCGTAGGCCTTGCCAATCTACGCTGCAACTTCACGACAACTCCCAAGGGACATGCATGCGAACCGTTTTCAAGCTATTTACCGCCGCGGCAGTGGCCTTCGGGCTGTCGGCCCAGGCCCTGGCGCAAGAGGCCCTGGAAGTCACCGACATCCGCTACCAGGGCTCGGCCGGCCAGGTGGTCTGGATCGAGCTGGCCGAAAGTCTGGGCTATCTGGCGCCGCTGAAAGCCAAGTGGGTGGGCAACACCATCAGCGGCCCGCAGGACGTGCAGGCCGTGGTCACCGGCGACATCGATATCGGTGGCGCTTTCAATGGCGCGCTGGTCAAGCTGCTGGCCAAGAAGGCGCCGGTGAAAGCCGTGCTCGGCTACTACGGCGTGGACGACAACACCTGGACCGGCTATTACGTGAAGACCGACAGCCCCATCAAGACCGCCCGCGACCTGCTGGGCAAGAAAGTGGCGGTCAACACCCTGGGCGCCCACCACGAATTCATGGTGCGCGAATACCTGGAGCGCAACAAGCTCAACGATGAGGACGCAAAACAAGTCACCCTGGTGATCACGCCGCCGGTTACTGGCGAGCAGGCACTGCGGCAGAACCATGTGGACGTCACCACGCTGGGCGGCATTCTGCGCGACAAGGCACTGGAGCGCGGCGGCATCCGCCCGCTGTTTACCGACCAGGAACTGTTCGGCAACTTCACCGCCGGCTCGCTGGTGATGCGCAACAAGTTCCTGGAGCAGAACCCTAAGGCCTCCAAGCACCTGGTCAGCGCACTGGCCCGCTCCATCGAATGGGCGCGCAAGACGCCACCAGCCGAAGTGCGCGCCACGTTTGAGAAGATCATCAAGGCCCGCGGCCGCGCCGAAAGCGCCGACGCCATCCAGTACTGGAAGAGCACCGGCGTGCCGTCCATTGGCGGCGTGGTGCAAGACAAGGAGCTGCAAGTCTGGATCGACTGGCTGGTGAAGGAAGAGGTCATCAAGCCCGGCCAGATCAAGCCCGCCGACCTGTACACCAATGCCTACAACCCCTACGCCACCGGCGCCAAGGTAGCCGCCAAATGAGCGCCGGCAATATCCGCTTTGAGCATGTGCGCAAGGAATTCACCGTGCGCGCTGACGATGGTGGCCCGGAGCAACGCTTTGTGGCCCTGGACGACGTCTCGCTGGAAGTGCGAGCGGGCGAATTCCTGGTGCTGGTGGGACCTAGCGGCTGCGGCAAATCCACGCTGCTGGACCTGCTGGCCGGCCTGACCCTGCCCACCAGTGGCCGGGTGCTGCTGGACGGCACAGCCATCACTGGCCCGGCGCGAGACCGCGGCGTGGTGTTCCAGCAGTACGCGCTGTTCCCCTGGCTCACGGCGCTGGACAACGTGGCCTTTGGCCTGGAGATCGCCGGCGTTGGCCTGCGCGAGCGCCGCGCCAAGGCCGCCGAATACCTGGACCTGGTGGGCCTGAGCGCGTTTGCCAACCGCTACCCGCACGAGCTGTCGGGCGGCATGAAGCAGCGGGTAGCGATTGCCCGCAGCCTGGCTTATGAGCCCCAGGTGCTGCTGATGGACGAGCCCTTTGCCGCGCTGGACGCACAGACCCGCGAGACCCTGCAGGAGGAACTGGTGGACATCTGGCAACGCACCGGCAAGACCATTGTGTTCATCACCCACGGCATCGACGAGGCGGTGGTGCTGGGCCAACGCGTGGCGGTGATGACCTCCCGGCCCGGCCGTATCAAACAGATTGTGGACATCCCGGACGCACTGCGCGCCGACACGCAGGACGTGCGTTCGCTGCCACTGTTTGGCGAACTGCGCCACGCAATCTGGTCGCTGTTGCACGACGAAGTGGCCGCAGCCCGGCAGCAGCGCCGCGCCCGCATTGCAGCCCTACCCACGCTACCCACGTTAAAGGAAAGCCTCCATGTCTGAACTCAGCCTCACCGCCGGCCACCCACCGCTGGCCTTGCCCCAGGCGCCCCGCTGGGGGCGCCTTCACCGCATCTACCAGCACATCCGCAGCGCGCTCTGGCGCTCGGCTCTGGTCCTGGCGCTGGCCCTGTTGTGGGAACTGGCGCCGCGCTTGGCGCTGACCGACTCCACCTTTCTGCCACCGCTGAGCGAGGTGCTGGCCGCCGGCTGGACGCTGGCCCTGAACGGCCAGCTCTGGCAGCATGCCTCGGCAAGCCTGGCGCGCGCCCTCGGCGGCTTTGCGCTGGCCGTGCTCTACAGCGTGCCGCTCGGGCTGGCGATCGGCTGGTACCGGCGCCTGGGCCAGTTTGTGAACCCGATGATCGAGCTGCTGCGCAATACCGCGCCGCTGGCCCTGCTGCCGGTGTTCATCCTGCTGCTGGGCATAGGCGAGGTGTCCAAAGTGGCGATGGTGGTGTATGCCTGCTCCTGGCCGCTGCTGCTGAACACCATCTCGGCGGTGAAACAGGTCGACCCGCTGCTGATCAAGTCGGCGCGCACCATGGGTGCCAGCCCGCGCCAGCTGTTCCTGAAGGTGATCCTGCCGGCCTCGGTGCCGACGATTTTTGTCGGCATCCGCCTGGCCAGTGCCACCGCCATCCTGGTGCTGGTGGCCGCCGAGATGGTCGGCGCCAAGTCGGGCCTGGGCTTTCTGATCATCTACGCGCAGTACAGCTTTCTGATCCCCGACATGTACTTCGGAATCATCGCCATCACCGCCATCGGCGTGGCCTGGAACTTCGCGCTAGAGCTGCTGGAGCGGCGCCTCACCGCCTGGAAGCCCGCCCCCTAAGCACTTGAGCGCCTAAATGCCTGACCACATCCACTTCAGAAAGCACATATGACTCAACGCAAACTGCGCCTGGGCGCCTTCATCATGGCCACCGGCCACCACATCGCTGCCTGGCGGCACCCGGGCGCGCAGATCGATTCGGGCGTCAACATCGACCACTACATCGAGGTCGCCAAGACGGCAGAACGCGGCCTGTTCGACCAGGTCTTCGTGGCCGACAGCCCCGGCCTGTGGTTCGAGGGTGACGACGAGGCCTTCAGCCGCCAGGGCCGGGTGTCGCACTTCGAACCGGTGACGCTGTGGGCCGCGCTGTCGGCCGTGACCCAGCACATCGGCTTTGTCGCCACGGCCTCCACCACCTACGAAGACCCGTATTTGCTGGCGCGCAAATTCGCCTCGCTGGACCACCTGAGCAAGGGCCGCGCAGCCTGGAACGTGGTGACCACCAGCGCCGAAAACGTCTACGGCAATTTCGGCCTGGACAAACACCCCGATCCCGAAACCCGCTACGAGCGCGCGCAGGAGTATGTGGACGTGGTCAAAGGCCTGTGGGACAGCTTTGAAGACGATGCCTTCAGCCGCGATGCGGCCAGCGGCGTGTACTTCGACCCAGCCAAGCTGCACACGCTGAACCACGTGGGCAAGCACCTGAAGGTCAAGGGCCCGCTGAACATCGAGCGCCCGCCGCAGGGCTACCCGGTGATCGTGCAGGCCGGCTCGTCCGAGCCCGGCAAGGAGCTGGCCGCCGCCAGCGCCGAAGCCATCTTCACCGCCTGGACCAGCCTGGCCGAAGCCCAGGCCTTCTACAGCGACGTGAAGGGCCGGCTCGCCAAATACGGTCGGCGGCCCGAGCAGTTGCTGGTGCTGCCTGGCATCTCGCCGGTGGTCGGCCGCACCCAGGCCGAGGCCGAGGCCAAATGGGCCGAACTGCAGAAGCTGATCCATCCCTCGGTAGGCATTAGCACCCTGGCACCTTTCTGGCCCGGTGAAGACCTTTCGAAGTGGAACCTGGACGCCCCGCCGCCCTACATCCCGCAGCCGCCGCTGGGTCGCAACAGCCGCGCCCATGTGGTGCTGGAGCTGGCCCGGCGCGACAAGCTCACCGTGCGCCAGCTCTACGAATACCTGGCCGGCGCGCGCGGCCACTGGGTGGTGGTGGGTACGCCGGAATCGATTGCCGACCAGATGCAGAGCTGGTTTGAGAACGGCGCGGCCGATGGCTTCAATGTGATGCCGCCGGTGCTGCCCGAGTCGCTGGACGACTTTGTGGACCTGGTGATTCCCGAGCTGCAGCGCCGTGGCCTGTTCCGCACCACATACGAAGGTACGACGCTGCGCGAAAACCTGGGACTGGAGCGACCAGTCAACCAGTTCAGCGTGCAAGCCCGCAAAACGGCTTGATCACGCCAGCTGAAACGCTATAGTATCCATAGCTACCAGCGCAGGTAATACCTGCGCTAGAGCCCTATTTTCTCAATAAAATTTAGTGGCGACCGGCTACAAAAGACTCAAACTCCAGGCTGGCCAGGGGCCGGGAGAACAGATAGCCCTGGGCATAGTCGCAGCCGGCGGCCGCCAGCAGGTCACGCTGCTGCGCGGTTTCCACGCCCTCGGCCACCACCTGCATGCCCAACTCGTGGGCCATCACGATCATGGCCTTGCAAAGGGCCAGTTCGGTGGACGCAGGACGCAGGTGGCGCACAAACGACTGGTCGATCTTGATGAGGTCGATGTCAAACTTCTGCAGGTACGACAGCGACGAATAGCCCGTACCAAAGTCGTCCAGCGATACCTGGATGCCCGCCTCGCCCAGCTCCAGCAGATGCCCGGTCACGCGGGGGTTGGCATCCAGCAGCAGGCCTTCGGTGATTTCCACCACGATGCTTGAGCCGGGCAAACCCAGCGCCTGCAGCTGCTGGGCCCAGGCCTGTTTGCCGCTGCCGTCGTGGTGGAACTGCGCAGGGGACTTGTTCACACTGATCTGGAAGTCGGGGTGCACGCTGCGGCGCCAGGCCTGCACCTGCAGGGCCGCCTGCTGGAACACCCATTCACCGATGTCCACGATCAAACCGCTGGACTCGGCAATCGGTATAAATTCCGCCGGGCTGACCAGGCCACGCAGCGGGTGCTGCCAGCGTATCAATGCCTCGGCCTTGTGCACCGCCCCGGTAGCCAGTTCCACAATCGGCTGATAGACCAAACGGAACTGCTGCTCCTGCAGGCCGGCACGCAGGTCGTGGGCCAGGCGCACCCGGTTTTGCGCCGCCTCCTGCAAAGCAGGGGTGAAAAAGCTGAATCGGTTACGTCCCGCCCCCTTGGCCACATACAGCGCCTGGTCGGCGTTCTTCAGCAAGTCGTCAATATCGCGCGCATCGGTCGGATACAGCGTGATGCCGATGCTGGCAGACACAAACACCTGCTCGTTGCCCAGCTGGAACACCTTTTCCACCGCCCGCAGAATTTTTTGCAGCGTGGGCTCCAGCCGGGGGGCATCGCTGACCTCGGTCAGGATCACGGTGAACTCGTCGCCCCCCATACGGGCCACCGTATCGGCTTCCCGCACGCAGTCCTGGATACGCTGCGCCGCTTGCACCAACAGCAGGTCGCCATTGCCGTGGCCCAGGGTGTCGTTAACCTCCTTGAAGTGGTCCAGATCAATGAACAGGATGGCCAGTTGCTGCGCGTCGCGCTTGCAACGCTTGATCTCCTGCTCCAGCCGGTCGCGCAGCATGCGCCGGTTGGGCAGACCGGTAAGCGTGTCAAAAAATGCCTGCTGGCGCACCAAGGCCTCGGCGGATTTGCGGTCGGTGATGTCGGTATGGGTGCCGATCATGCGCAGCGGCCGCCCATCGGTATCGCGGTTGATCAGCATGCCCCGGCTCAGCACCCACTTCCAGCCGCCGTCCTTGCACCGTATGCGGTGCTCGTTGTGGTAGATCGCGGTGTGCCCCTGGAAATGGGCGTCGCGGTCCAGCGCCATCTGCGCCACATCATCCGGATGGGTGCGGCTATCCAGCTCCGACGCCATATTCGGGATCTCTCCTTCCTGGAAACCATACATCTCCACCAGGCGTTTGGAGAAATGCTCGACCCCGCTCTGGATATCCCAATCCCACACACCATCGCCGGTACTTTCCAAAGCCAGCTTCCAGCGGTTCTCAGCGTCCTGCAAGGCCAACTGCGTCTGCTTACGCTCCGTAATGTTCTGCAGCACCGAGGTACGTGACACCAGCCGGCCGTCCTCTCTAACTGAAGTTCCCACTGCATGCACCCAGATGCGCTCGCCCCGAAAAGTAATGGCCTCCAGCTCATAGTCGTGCGAATCAGGCTGGTGCTGCGTATCGGCATACGAAGCCCGTATCCTGGCGATGGAGGCCGGTGTAAACACCCGCTCTATGGACTCCATCGGCGTGCTGGGCGTGTACTCCTCTGGTGTAGTCTGAAAAATGCGGTACATACCCTCGGTCCAGAACACCCGGTTGGTCAGCAAGTCCACCTCCCAGCCGCCCACTTGCGCAAGCGACTGCATGGCAGTCAGCAACCGGTCCAGGCGCTTGCGCGCAGTCTGCGCCTGCACATAGTCCGACACATCGGCAAAGGTGCGTACCACGCCGCCATCGGATAGCTGCTGGCTTTTGACCTCCAAGGTGCGCCCGGTATGCGTTACGCGCAGATAGTGCCCCGGAATTGCAGATTTGCCTCCGCTCAGCACGTAGCTGCGCGCATGGCTTTCCACCCAGCCCCCCTCGGGGCCGAAATCGCCGCGTGCTGTTTGAAACTGGTTGACCTGCTCCAATGTCGGGTGGGTGGCCAGAAAGCTCTCCGGCAGATCCAGCAACTCGCACACCCTGGGGTTGAACAAGATCAGGCGCCGATCCGCATCGAACACAAACAGCCCTTGGCTGATACTGGCCATGGTGGTCTGCAGCAGCCGGGACTGCTCCAGCAGCCGCGCATTCAAACCCAGCAGCTGCTCCTCGGACTGCTTATGGGCGCTGATATCGGTATGGGTGCCAATCATGCGCAGCGGCCTGCCCTGCGCATCCCGGCTGACGATCAGGCCATGCGACAGTATCCAGACCCAGTGCCCATCCTTGTGGCGCATGCGTAGCTGCGTGATGTAGTCAGGCGCGGTACCGTCCAGATAGGCGTGGACCGCACTCTGCATCAGCGCCAGATCGTCAGGATGCACCATGTGCACAAAGTTGGCGTAGCCGCCCTGCACCTCGCCGCCGCTATAGCCCAGGATTTCCTCCCAGCGCCGCGAATGGGTCTGCGTGTCGTTCACCAGATCCCACTCCCATACCCCTACACCCGAGCCCTCCAAGGCGACTTTCCAGGGGTTGTCTTCGGTATCTTGGTCTGGCGCGCGGGTCCAGTTGGGCGGCGTCGCTGGGCTAGTGGTGACGAATGGAGCAGTCAAGTGGGATGGACCAGATACAGGCTGGATTCGGGCAGAGGAAGGTTCTAAAAATTTGATGCCATAGATTACTTCAGCGCACAGCAGATAGCCACCACTGGCAAGCCTTCTGTTTAGCCATCATATTCATAGCAACAAACCCATCATAAATCTACGACAGCGGCATGTTTAAGCCTGAATTCTGAGGTTTATTTTCTCGGCTCCGCTCGCGCAATCGCTGTGCACGATGCTCGCCTTGGCGTGCCATCTGCGCAGCAGCCCATCATCGCCGCAGTCAACATTCAGTTTTTACAGAATAAATACTTCTTATTAATCTGCTTTTTCAGAAGCGTTCACAGACCTACTATGCAAAGCACATCAACTTGATACCCAAGGAGCACAACCCATGAAAAAGATACTCTCCCTAATGGCCGTGGTCATGGCCCTAGGCCTGTCCACCACCGCTGTAGACGCGGAAGCGGCCAAGCGCATGGGCGCGGGTAAATCCCTGGGCATGCAGCGCCAGGCCACACTCGATAAATCGCCCACCGCCACGCCGGCACAAACGCCCGCGGCCAACTCGGCCGCAGCGGCCGCTCCCGGCGCCGCAGCTGCGGCTGCAGCCCCCAAGCGCTCCTGGATGGGCCCGCTGGCCGGTCTGGCCGCGGGCTTGGGCCTGGCCGCACTGGCATCGTCCTTGGGTTTTGGTAGCGAACTCGCATCCATGCTGATGTTCGGTCTGCTGGCTGCCGCCATCATGGCGGCCGTGGGCTTCTTCATGCGCAAACGCGCTGCAGCACGCCAGCAACCCTCGGCAGCACGCATCGGCGGCATGCAATACGCCACGGCAGGCGCTCCGGCAGAGCTGAGCCCCGCGGCTCCGGCCTACAAGATGTCCATGCCCGGCGGCTCCAGCATTGGTGCCAACCTGGCGGCCAAGCCGCGCATTCCTGCGGACTTTGATGTGGTCGGTTTTGTGCGCAATGCCAAGGTCAACTTCATCCGCCTGCAGGCCGCCAATGACGCCGGCAATCTGGAAGACATCCGCCAGTTCACCACGCCGGAAATGTTTGCCGAGCTGAAGATGGACATGTCCGAACGCGGCGCCGCCAAACAGCAGACCGATGTAGTGAATGTCGATGGTGACGTACTGGAAGTTGCCGAAGAAAACGGCCAGTACGTGGTCAGCGTACGCTTCACCGGCCAGATCCGCGAAGACGGCGGCACGCCCGAAGCCTTTGACGAAATCTGGCACCTGACCAAGCCCCTGCAAGGCGCGGGCGGTTGGATTCTGTCCGGCATCCAGCAAAACTAAGCGCTCTGCGCTGCCCGTGAAAGGCCCCGGTGCACAAGCACCGGGGCCTTTTACTTTGGACGGCACATGACAACACACAAGAAATCAGCCCCCAGCGCATGATTTACCTGCGCTAGCAGCTATCAAAATAGAAGCAAGCAGCAGAAAGCCCCGACAGCCGGTGCGCAGCCAAATTTTTGCAAAAATGGCGCCATGACCGCCCCCACCCTCTCCCCCCGCGCTCCCCGCTATTGGCTGATGAAGTCCGAACCCGAAGAGTGTTCCATCGACGACGCGCTGGCCGCCCCAAGCGCCACCGTCCCCTGGACCGGCGTGCGCAATTACCAGGCCCGCAACTTCATGCGCGACGACATGCGGGTCGGCGACGGCGTGCTGTTCTACCACTCCAGCAGCAAAGAAACGGGCATCGCCGGCATTGCCCGCGTGGCCTCCGGCACACGCGTAGACCCCACCCAGTTCGACCCGGCCTCACCCTACTGCGACCCCAAGTCAGCGCCCGACAAGCCGCGCTGGCTGTTGCTGGACGTGCAGGCCCTGCGCAAGACGCGGGTGCTGGGTTTGACCGAACTGCGCGAACAGCCGGCGCTGGCAAACATGCGGGTACTGCAGCGCGGCAACCGCTTATCCATCACGCCGGTGGAGCCGGGTGAATGGGATGTCATTACGCAAAGGCTCTCCATCTAGCTAAGCGCGACTGGCGGTTCAAAGCGACCAGTTGATCCAGTCAAACAAACGCATCAATTTATCTTTCTTGCCGGGATTGAGCTGCGCGACCCAAGCAATGCGCCCCAGCAAATGCCCTCTGAAGTCTGCAATATGCGAAACATTTTGCGAATCAGGGCCACGCTGAACACATTGGTGGAGGCAGGCTTTAAGACGGTCAAAATCCTTTCTTGGGATATTGACCTTGGTGTTGACCACAACACCCGTCACCCGCTGCTGCACATGCTGTGGCAAACAGCGCGTCTTATCTGGGTGCAGGGCAAAACCCTCATCTGCGGCAATCGCAGCCACCCATTCCTGTAGCGCTCGAAACTGCTGGCGCAAAGCAGGCGGGCCGGAAAACACCAAGTCATCGGCATAGCGTGTGTAGCGGGCACCAAAAACCCAGGCCAAACCTTCCAAACGTAGATCCAGCCTGAAAGCACACAGATTGGCCAGCGCAGGCGACGTGGGCGCACCCTGCGGCAGATGTGCGGCGCGCAGGCGCTTGGCCCCCAGCCAGCTCAGGCCATCATCCGGGCCACCGGTTTCACGCAAACGCTGCACCACCATATCCGCCGTGCGGTGCGTACACAAAGCAGTCAAGCTACGCGCCACACCCACCGGGTAACCCAGTGTGCGCCATATCGCAAAAACCTGGGCCGCAGTCACACTGCCAAAAAAATCCCGTAAATCGAAGCGAATCACAACCGCCTGCCCAACATGCGCCGCCGCATGGGTCCTCACAGAACGACCACAGCTAAAACCGTGGGCGGATTCGTGAATCGGTATATGCCGCAACAGACCATCCAGAACCATGCGTTGCACACGCTTGAGTTCAACTTTAGGGACTTCCAACAAACGCAGTCCGCCCAATCGCTTGGCCTGTAGTTGGTACCGATAGTGTTCTGTACGGGTCGGTGCAAAGGGGGCCAACCAGCCCAGTTTGTCGTCGGAAAGATTCAACCAAAGGGCCAAATCTTGCACTGTGGGTACGTCCGGGATGGCACACACATGAAGCCCCAGGGGGCGAGGCAGCATGTCAGCCGTGCGCAGTATCAGCCGTCGGATCACAGGTTTTGCACCATCTGCAAAGGCAAGATCAAACGCTTCAGAATCTGCAATCTTCAAAGCCAGGGATGCCACATCCAACTTCTGCCATGTCATAGCAGACCACTGGGCCAAGGGCTCAACCAGTTGTTTGAGCCAACCTGGGCTCTGTCCCAAGCACGCGGCAGCTCTGGCTAGTAATGCGGAAGATGAAGTTGCACCGGGCTTGTGCGCATCTGCCAGCAAGGCATGCGCCAAACCACGGGCAATCCAGTGGGGATAGCTGAGTTGGGGCATGGATATAAGTTGGCTACCAGCAATTCAACCAGCAGGTCCTGCGAAAGCCGAGCTGCGCGCATGCGCAGTGCCGCTTTCGCGTCGAAATGGCAAGGTACAAAACATCCATGGGGGTACCCCATAGAGCGAGACTAGATAACGAATCATCCTTGTCTACGCATCACTTGAACTGCTGGAGCCGATCAAATTCTATAGCCCGGAAAGCGCATGCAAGGCATCAATACCCCACTACCAAGCGCCCAATCTTCCGCAATATCGCCAAACGGGAGGACGTCCTGGGGTTCATCCCGGCGCGCGGTACACCAGCACCTTCAAGGCCCGATCCTCCGACACATCGGCAAACACCGCCGGGTTCGCGACGCGCTCGACAAAGGTCAGCTCGGGTGCCAGTTCAGCCATCTGGTCCTGTAGAAATGCGACGCCCAGCTCGGGTGCATTCAGGCACAAGAGCGCGTGGCCGCCGGGCATTAGCAGGTCGGGCAGGCGGCGCATCAGGCGGGCGTAATCCTTGGTAGCGACAAAGCTGCCTTTTTGGTAGCTGGGCGGATCCACGATGATCAGGTCGTAGGCGCCGCCGCGGTTGATCTTGCCCCAGGTGGTGAAGATGTCGTGCGGCAGAAAACTGGCGCCGGAGCTCAGGCCGTTGAGCTGGTGGTTGTGCTGGCCGATGGCAATGGCGCCGTGGCCCATGTCCACGTTGAGCACATGTTTGGCCCCCGCCTGCAATGCCACTACCGAGAAGGCGCAGGTGTAAGCGAACAGGTTCAGCACGCGGAAGTTGGCGCGGCCGGCCAGGTGCTCGCGCACCCAGCGCCGGCCTTCGGCCATGTCGAGAAACAGACCGTGGTTCTGGCCCTTGAGCACATGCACACGGTAGCGTGCGCCCTGCTCCGTCACCACATGCGGGTCGGGTACAACGCCTGCCATCAGGCGGGCCTCCGAACGGCCGTCAAACCGGCATTGGTAGACCCAGTTCAACGGCTGGCCGGGCGTCAGCTGCTGCCAGCGGGCCTCCAGCGCGGCGCCGATGGCGGCCAGCTCGTCGTCACTGGCGGGCTGGAAGCTGGTCAAGAGCAAGACCGGAGGAAAGGCGTCCAGCGCCCAATGTTCGCAGCCTGGATACAGGCCACCCCGACCGTGGAAGATGCGCTGGGCGTCGGTGGGCAGGGCCATCGTGGCGATGGTGTCGAGCAAGGCTTGCATGGCGTGGCGTCTGGAAAATCAAACGCCGATGGTAAAAGAAAAAGCCGCGCAGCCCAGATTTCACCTGCGCGGCCAGCTACTTTTTCCGTAGCACCCTGATCTACTGGTTCAGGATGCCTGGAGTTGCGCCAATAAGCTATCCAGGCTGCCGTACAAGGCATTGCCGCGTACCAGGTGCCGGCCTTGGGCATTCACAAGCACAAGGTTGGGCACGCCCTGGGCACCCAGTTGCTGCATATCGCGCTGGGCGGCGGCCATGCGCTCGCGGTTGGCAGCAGTCAATGCTGCATCCGCCTGCAACAACTGCTCAACGGCCGCATCCAGCCGCAGGCCGCGCAACAGCTCGGCCAAGACCGCCACGGACGTGGTGTCCAGGCCATCCACATAGCGGGCCTCCTGGATTGCACGCAGCGCGTCGAACTCCCGCTCTGGCGCGGTGCGCTGCACGGCGGTCAACGCCAGGGTGGCGGGGCCGGAGTCGAAACGCTGGCCGCGCTTGCCCAGCACCTGGCTGCGGTAGAGCGGGGTGAAGCGCTGGCCCGTCAGGCGTTCTATGCGTTCGTCGTTGCTCCAGGCGTAGGCGGCAAAGTCGGCGTCCATGGCGCGGCTACCCGCCCCGGCAAACAAGCCCGTGGGGGCGATCTCCAGCTGCACACCCGGCGCGTTGCGCAGCTTTTGCAAGGCGGGGGCCGCGCCATAGCACCAGCCGCACAAGGGGTCCATAAGATAGCGAAGGCTTACCATTTCATTTCGCCCTTGTTCACCTTCGCACCGATGTCCAGCACCATGGCACCGCCCACTGCAGGGAAGGCCTTATTCATGCCGTCTATCAGCTCAGCACTGCTCTTGCTGCTGGCCAGGTTCTTCTCGAAGGTCTGCAAATAGGTCTTGGTATAGCCGATGCTGCTGGCATCGATGGGCGTACCCGCCTGCATATGGCCGGGCACGACGATGGCCGGCTGCAGCGCGGCCATCTCGTCCAGCTGAGCCAGCCAGGCGCTGCGCTCAGCCACGGTTTGCGTGTCTGCCGTCCACACATGCAGATTGCCGAACACGCCGATATTGCCCACCACCGCCTTGATGGACGGAATCCAGGCGTAAGGACGGTGTGCCAGCAAGCCCGTGGTGCCACGGACCTCCACCTTCTCGCCGTCCACCGTCAAGCTGTTGCCTTCAATGGCATGGGGCAGCACGGGCGTACGCGGGGCGTTAGCGCCCATCTTGGGGCCCCAGAAGGCCACCTTGCCGGCATGCTTGGCGCTCAACTTGGCCAGCACGGCCGGCGTGGTCACCACATCCGCCTGGGGGAATATCTCCTTCAGCGCTTCCACGCCAAAGTAGTAGTCGGGGTCGGCCTGGCTCACATAGATGGTCTTCAGTTGCTTGCCGCTGTCCAGCACATTGGCGGCGATGCGCAGCGCGTCGGCGCGGGTAAAGCCAGCGTCGATCACCATGGCTTCCTTCTCACCGTAGACCAGGGTGGAGTTGACGTTGAAGCTATTGCCATCGGCGTTGTAGACGCGCAGCTGCAAAGGCTGGGCGGCGGAGGCGGTGCCGGTAACGACGGCGATGGTGGCGGCGACAAGAGAGGTACGGAGCATGGTGGTTTCCTGGGTAGGTGTTGCGATGAAAGGCAGTTTAGTTTCACCATTCAAACTAATAAACCCCATAAACTACGCATTACTGTTGCACAAAACGAACCAATATGGACCGCATTACCGCCATGCGTGTGTTTGCCGAAGTCGCCACCAGCGGCAGCTTCAGCGCCACCGCCGACAAGCTCGACATGTCCCGCGCCATGGTGACGCGCTATGTCACCGAGATGGAGAATTGGCTGCAGGCGCGGCTGCTGCAGCGCACCACACGCCGCGTGACGTTGACCGACGCCGGCGAGCAGGCCCTGCGCCGCAGCCAGCAAATGCTGGAGCTGGCCAGCGCGGTGGAAGAAGAAACCGCCAGCGGCAGTGACACCCTGCGCGGGCAGCTGCGGCTGACCGCCAGCATGTCCTTCGGCCACGCCCACCTGGCGGCCGCCATCACCGAGTTTCTGGCCGCGCACCCCCTGCTCTCGGTGGACCTGCAGGTGGGCGACAGCACCGTCAATCTGGTGGAGGCACGCATCGACCTGGCCATACGCATCAGCAGCGAGCCCGACCCCATGCTGATCGGCCGCCCGCTGGTGGCCTGCGAATCGGTGCTGGTGGCCTCGCCGCAATACATCCAGGCCCACGGCATGCCGCAGCACCCCGGGGAGCTGGCGCAACAACGCTGCCTGAGCCATGCCACCGTGGGTAAAAGCCTGTGGAAGCTGTCGCGCAAGGACGAGGTGGTGGAGGTGCGCGTACGCAGCCCGTTCAGCGCCAACGAGGCCACCGTGCTGCTGCAGGCCGCGCTGGCGGGCGCGGGCATTGCCCTGCAGCCCAGCTACCTGGTCAACAGCTATCTGCGCAGCGGTGCGCTGGTGCAGGTACTGCCCGACTGGCAAGTGCCGACGATGACGGTGTACGCCCTGTACCCCTCGCGCCGCCATCTGTCGCCCGCCGTGCGGGCCCTGGTGGACCACCTGGTGGCGCACTTCAAGATTGCCCCGTGGGCGCTCGCCGCCTAAGCCGCCGGAGCAGGTTTTAGGCGATCTGCGCGATCACTGCGCCCAGCGCTTGCAGCGTGCCCGCCTGCGCCGCCAGCGTGATGCGGCCGCTGCGGTGGGCCGTGACCTGCATCTCCATCTTCATGGCTTCCATGACGGCGATCACATCGCCCTCTTGCACCGCATCGCCCTCGCCCACCTTCCAGGCCTGCAGATTGCCGGCGATGGGCGAGCTGACGGCGCTGGCGTCTACCGCCGCCTCGGGTGCAGCGGCCTGCGCGGCGCCGCCAGAAGCATTTGCCAAACCCTGCAGTAGCACGGCCGGCAGGCCCAGCAGCACACGGCGGCCGTCGATCTCGATGGCGGTGCGCAGCAGGCTGCTGTCGGGCTGGGGCTCGGCGCGGGCCTGGGCTTTCAGCGATTCAGCCAGCGGCGCGGCGAAGTCGGATTCGATCCAGCGCGTATGCACCTTGAAGCCATCGGCACCCACAAAGTCCGGGTGGTCAATCACCGCGCGGTGGAAGGGCAGCACCGAGGCCACGCCTTCGATCTTGAACTCGCGCAGCGCACGGCGGGCGCGGGCCAGTGCCTGTTCGCGGGTGGCGCCGGTGACGATCAGCTTGGCCATCAGCGAATCGAAGGTGCCTGGCACCACCGAGCCAGCCAACACGCCCGTGTCCAGCCGCACGCCGGGGCCAGACGGGGCGTCGAAACGTAGCACTGGCCCGGGCGTGGGCAAGAAGCCCCGGCCCACATCTTCGGCGTTGATGCGGAACTCGATGGAATGGCCCAGCGGCGCCGGCGTCTGCGTGATGGACAGGGGCAGGCCATCGGCCACGCGCAGCTGCTCCACCACCAGGTCCACACCGGTGGTCTGCTCTGTCACCGGGTGCTCCACCTGCAGGCGGGTATTCACCTCCAGGAAGGAAATGGCGCCGCTTTGGCTGAGTAAAAACTCCACCGTGCCGGCGCTGGTGTAGCCCGCCGCAGCGCAGATGTCGCGCGCCGAGCTGTGGATGCGCGCGCGCTGCGCATCGCTCAGGAAGGGCGCGGGTGCCTCCTCCACCAGCTTCTGATTGCGCCGCTGCAGCGAGCAGTCGCGCGTGCCCAGCACCACCACGTTGCCGTGGGTGTCGGCCAGCACCTGGGCCTCGATATGGCGCGGCTTGTCCAGAAACTGCTCGACAAAGCATTCGCCCCGGCCAAAGGCGGTGACGGCCTCGCGCACGGCGGACTCGAATAGCTCGGCCACCTCGTCCATGCGCCAGGCGATCTTCATGCCCCGGCCGCCGCCGCCAAAGGCCGCCTTGATGATGATGGGCAGGCCGTGCTGCTCGGCAAAGGCCAGCACCTCGCTGGCGTCCTTCACCGGGTCGGGCGTGCCGACCACCAGGGGCGCGCCCACCTTGAGTGCGATCTTGCGTGCCTGCACCTTGTCGCCCAGTTGGGCAATGGTGCTGGGCGAGGGGCCGATCCAAGCCAGGCCCGCGTCGATCACCGCCTGGGCAAAGGCCTGGTTTTCGGACAAAAAGCCATAGCCGGGGTGCACCGCGTCGGCACCGCTCTTGCGCGCCACCTCCAGCAGCTTGGCCATGTTCAGATAGGTGTCGGCCGGGCGGTCGCCGTCCAGGCCATAGGCCTCGTCGGCCATGCGTGCGTGTAGCGCGTCGATGTCGGCATTGGCATACACGGCAACGGACTGCACGCCGTAGTCGGCACAGGCGCGGGCGATACGGACGGCGATTTCGCCTCGGTTCGCGATCAGGACTTTTTTCATATTCACAACTCTGCAAATGTTCGGATGGGGTTAAAGCGCAGCCAGGCCCCCACGGGGATCTGCCCTGCGCGGTCCAGGTGGTAAGGCGCCACACAGGCGATCACCGGGTAGCCGCCGGTCAGCGGGTGGTCGGCCAGGAACAGCACGGGTTGGCCGCTAGGAGGCACCTGCAAGGCGCCCAAAGCCGTGCCCTCGCTGGGCAACTCGCCGGTGCTGGCGCGGTCCAGCGGCACTTCGCCGGCCAGGCGCAGGCCGACGCGATTCGACTGGGCGGTGACCTGCCAGCGCTGGGCCGCCAGGCGCTCTACCGCTGCGGCGCTAAACCAGTCGGTGCGCGGGCCCATGACCACGTCCAGCACCACCTCTTGCTGCAGGGTGGGCAGGTCTTCGGGTGGCAATTCAACAGCCCCCACCACCATGCTGGCCGGGGCTGGGCGCACGCCCAGCAGCTCGCCAGCAGCCAGCGGCGCCGGGCCCACATTGGCCAGGGTATCGGTGGCGCAGCTGCCCATCACCGGTGGCAGATCGAAGCCGCCACGCACCGCCAGATAGCAGCGCGCGCCGGCCTCGGGCTGGCCGACTGCCAGAGTGTCGCCGTCGGTCAAAGCCACGGCCTGGTAACGCGGCACGGACCAGCGGCGGCCTGCGGCGGTAGTCACCGTCAAAGGCGCATCGGCACCGGTGACGGCCACCACGTTCTCGCCCTGGCTTTGCAGCTGCAGGCCACCGCCCACGGTCTCCAGCGCAGCGGCGTTGCTGACATTGCCGACCAGGCGGTTGGCAGCCTTTAGCGCGGTCGGATCCATGGCGCCGGAGGCGGACACGCCCTGCCCCGCCTGCCCGCTGCGACCCAGATCCTGGAACAAGGTTTGCAGCCCGGTGCCCCGCACCTGCAGCGCAGCCTGACCGGGTGCCAAGCTCTCACGGCTACGTTGAGAAGGATTTAAGTCTTTTAGGCCTCCAGCGCAGGTACTACCTGCGCCAGTAGCTCTTATTTGTGTAGCAATATCGACGAAGCGTACACGGTAGCCGGGCTGCAGCAGCGCAGGCTGGGCGCGGGCCAGATCCCACATGGCCACCGGTGTCACGCCGATGATCTGCCAACCACCGGGGCTGGCCTGCGGATACACGCCGCTAAAAGCTCCCGCCAAACCCACAGCACCGGCGGGAATGCGGGTGCGCGGCGTGCTGCGGCGTGGCACGTCCAGGCTGGGATGACCACCGCTGAGGTAGGCAAAGCCGGGCGCAAAGCCGGTGAAGGCCACGGTGTACTCGCTGCCGGTGTGGCGGCGCACCACTTCATCTGGCGTGGTGCCCAGCAGCTGCGCGACCTCATGCAGGTCTTCGCCGTCGTACTGCACCGGTATCTCGACCAGGGTGCTGCTGCGCTCGGCACGCTGCGAGATGTCGCGGCCGGCGATGTTCTGCACCAACTTGGCTGCGCTGGTAGCCGAGGGACGAAATCGCACAAAAATAGTCCGCGCGGCGGGCACCAGCTCTTCCACACCGGGCAAGGGCTCGCGCTGCAGCGAGGCCAGCAGGGCCAGGGTCTGGTCCAGGTCGTCCAGCTCGACCAGCAGCGCATCCAGGTTGACGGGCAGGAAGCGCATCACCGGGCCACAAACGAGGTGATGCGGATACCGTCCTGCTCGAAACGGGCGCGCAGCTGGCGGGCGATGGCCACAGCGTCGGGGCTGTCGCCGTGCACGCAGATGGAGTCGGCCTCGATGCGCACCAGGCTGCCGTCGATGGCCTCGACAACGCCCTCGCGCACCAGGCGCGCCATGCGCTGGGCGATGGCTTCGGGGTCATGCAGTACCGCGCCTTTTTCGCGGCGCGATACCAGCGCACCGGTGGGCGTGTAGGCACGGTCGGCAAAGGCCTCGGCCACCACGCGCAGGCCGGCGTCGCGCGCCCACTGCACCAGGGGCGCGCCAGCCAGGGCCACCAGCACCAGGCTGGGGTCAATGGCCAGGATGGCGTTGATCACGTCCTTGGCCTGGCGCGCGTCCTGGGCGATGGTGTTGTACAGCGCGCCATGCGGTTTGACGTAGCGCACCGTGGTACCTGCCGCTGCGGCCAGTCCTTGCAGCGCGCCGATTTGGTAGACCACATCGGCCACCAGGTCGGCGCTGGCCACGTCCATATTGCGGCGGCCAAAGCCTTGCAGGTCCGGGTAGGCCACATGGGCGCCCACCACCACACCGCGTGCGGCGGCGGCGCGCAGCGTGGCCAATATGCCGGCCGGGTCGCCGGCGTGGAAGCCGCAGGCCACGTTGGCGCTGCTGACGATTTCCAGCATAGCGGCATCGTCGCCCATGCGCCATGCGCCCAGGCTCTCGCCCAGGTCGCTATTCAGGTCTATGTTCATCATCGTGGTCTCGTAAATAACTTCAATGCAGCTGGCCGCCGGTTTCGCGCACATCCTCGTGCACGGCCAGTGCTGTCTGTATGGCCTGCTGCACGCCGCGCACCTGGGTCTCCAGCGCCATGCTGGGCATGCCGGGATGCAAGGCCGCCAGTGCGGGCAAGCTGGGTACATGCATGAAGCCGCCTCTTGCTGTGTCGCCAGCCTGCGCCAGGCGGTGCATCAGCGCATAAAAAATATGGTTGCAGACAAAGGTGCCCGCCGTGTTGGACACGGCCGCCGGCACACCCTGGGCCAGCATGTCGCGCACCATGGCCTTGATGGGCAGGGTGGAGAAATAAGCCGCCGGACCGCCCGCCACCACCGGCATGTCCACCGGCTGGCGGCCCGCGTTATCGGCGATGCGGGCATCGTCCACATTGATGGCCACGCGCTCGGGCGTCAGCGCAGCGCGGCCACCGGCCAGGCCCAGACAGAGCACCAGCGTGGGCTGCCATTGCTGCAGAGCCTGGTCCAGCCGCGTGATGGCATCGCCAAACACACAGGGCAGCTGCACGGAGCGCACCGTAGCACCCGCGTGCTGCCAGCCGTCCAGCGCACGCGCCACTTCCCAGGAAGGGTTCAGCGGATCTTTCTCGAACGGCTCAAAGCCGGTGAGCAGCACGTTCGGCGCGGCAGGGGTCGGGTACATGGACATCAGCGGAACATCAGGAAGTTAAGCAAAAACACATTCACCACCAGCAGGGTCAGGGCCGTGGGCACCTGGGCGCGGATGACGGCATTTTTGTCCGGCAATTCCAGCAGCGCAGCGGGCACGATGTTGAAGTTGGCCGCCATCGGCGTCAGCAAGGTACCGCAGTAGCCCGACAACATGCCGACTGCCGCCATCACCGCCGGGTCGCCGTGGTACACGCCCACCAGCACCGGCACACCCACGCCGCCAGTCATCACCGGGAAGGCGGCAAAGCCGTTGCCCATGATGACTGTGAACAAGGCCATACCAATCACGTAGACCGCCACCGCCACAAAGCGCAAGTCCATATTGATGTAGGTGGTGGTCACATAGGCCACGGCCTTGCCCACGCCGGCATCGGAAAACACCAAGCCCAGCATGCCCAACATCTGCGGCAACACCAGGGCCCAGCCGAGGGCATCGGTCAGGCGGCGCGACTCGCGCAGGCCCTGGGCCGGCGTCTCGCGGGTCAGCCAGCAGGCCAGGGCCAGCGACAACACGCAGCCCACGCCCAGGCTCACCAGGGTGGTGTTTTTAGGGTCCAGCAAAGGCACGCCGCCCACGGACAAATGCTTGGCCGACAGCGTGCCCACCATGGTCACCAGCGGAATCGCCAGGGCCGGCGCAAACAGCTTGTTGCCCAGGCGCTTGGCGCTGGCCACATAGTCGGCCGGGCTGCGGGCCGCATGCTTGCCGGCACCCACACCGCCAAAGCCGGCGATCAGCGCCATAACCACGGCGCCCACGCCCACCCACAGCGGCGGCAGCAAGTCGCCCACCAGGAAGACCAGGGCATAGAGCCCCCAGAACAAGCCGCTGCTGTAGCGCTTGGGGTTGCTGGCGTCTGCCAGGGTAGACAGCGCGGTGATCGCCAGCACGGCGCCCACCAGGTAATACAGATATTGGATGGAAATAATCATGTTCACGCTCCCTTGGATGCAGTGGCGACTTTGGCGTTCAGAGGGCTGATGCCCTCGGCCTTCAGCTCACGGGCCAGCACGCCATCCAGGCGGTACAGCCGCCAGGCATGGATCAAGAAGGCACACGCTGCGGTGGGGATGCCCCAGAACGCAATGTGCAGCGGCTCTACATCGATGCCAGCTTCATGCAAGAAGGTGCTCATCAGCACGATGGCGCCGAAGGCCACGAAGATGTCCTCGCCGAAGAACAGGCCCACGTTGTCCGTCGCTGCCGAGAAGGCACGCAGCTTGTGGCGAATGCGCTCGGGCAGCGGGCCGTAGCGGGCTTCGGTCGCCCCCTCGGCCATCGGGGCCAGCAGCGGGCGCACCATCTGCGGGTGGCCACCCAGGCTGGTCAGGCCGATGGCGGCCGTCAGCTGGCGCGCGGCCAGGTAGACGATCAGCAGGCGGCCGGCCGTGGCCGACTGGATGCTGCTGATCCAGCTCTGCGCATGCTGGCGCAGGCCGTGGCGCTCCAGCAGGCCGATCACCGCCAGTGGCAGCAGGATGATCAGCGGCAGATTGCGCGTCTTGATGAAGCCTGTGCCTATGGTGGCCAGGATTTTGTCGGGGGAGAAGCCGGCGGCGAGCGCCGTGCCCATGGCCGTGACGATCACGACCAGCATGGGGTTAAACCGCAGGACAAAGCCCGCGATGATGATGGCCACCCCGATGAGCGGCCATAGATTCACAACACTTTGCATATGCATCCTTGATTGAGTTCACCTACACGCAGCGCGCTGCAGCCACCTTCGCTACACCGCGCCAGCCCTTGGAACAACGCAACTTGCATGCCATATGAATGAACAAATAATGCACTATCGTGCAGCACATATATACAAATTGTTGAACAATTAATTTATTATTGCCCAACAGTAGTGCACAACATATCCATGGAAACCCTCGAATGGTCGAACCATGGAGCGCCATCACCGCTACCATCGGGCCATGAAATCCGAACCAGCCAGCACCCAAACCCTGAATGACCGCATGGCCGAGCTGATCCGTCAGAAGATCGTGCAAGGCGAGTTTTCACCCGGCCAGCGCCTGTCGGAGGCCGCTTTAAGCGAAAGCCTGGAGATATCGCGCAACACTTTGCGCGAGGTGTTCCGCCTGCTGACCAAGGAAGGCCTGCTCAAGCACGAGCCCAACCGGGGCGTGTTCGTGGCCATCCCCAGCATTGCGTCCATCATCGACATCTACCGTGTGCGCCGGCTGATCGAATGCCAGGCCCTGGCCCAGGCCTACCCGCGCCACCCCGCCAAAAAGCATCTGCGCGAAGCTGTGGAAACCGCCCAGCGCCACCGCGACGCGGGCAACTGGCAAGGCGTGGGCACGGCGAACATGGAATTCCACATGGCCATCGTCGAGCTGGCCGACAGCGAACGCCTGAACGTGATGTTCTCCCACGTGCTGGCCGAGTTGCGCCTGGCCTTTGGCCTGCTCAACGACCCCGAGTTTCTGCACATGCCCTATGTGGAGATGAACCTGAACATCCTGCAGCTGTTCGAAGCCGGCAAGCTGCAGGAGGCCGCATCTGCGCTGAACGACTATCTGGTGCACTCCGAGCGCATCGTGCTGGCGGTGTATGCGCGGCGCATCTCGGACGGTAGTACGCTGAAATAGGTACTTCAGTAGCGGCGGTAGCGCAGCAGCCGCCCACGGTACTCCGGCGCCTGCTCCACCGCCTCGTCACGCAGCAGGGTTTCTTCCAGCACATAGCCCAGCTGCTGCAAGCGCCGCGTGAAGGCAGCACGGTTGCCGCGCTCCGGGTCCACGATCAGCACCTCACTCACCGGCATGGCGTGGCGCTCGATAAAAAGGGGCAAGGCCCCGCCGTCATCGCGCTCATACAACACGTCGCTGCCCATGATCAGATCGAAACGCCCCTGCACCGTGGGCGCCAGGTCTTGCCCGGGCAACTGCTGGGGCACGTGGGACCAGTCGCCATGGCAATAGCGCATGGGCGCCAGCCCGTTGAGGCGCAGGTTCTCCAGCAAAAAGGCACCCGCCAGCGGATGGCAGTCGCTGGCCGTCACCAGCGCGCCGCGCCGGTGGCAGACCATGCTGGCCAGCGCCAGGCCGCAGCCAATCTCCAGAATGCTCTCATCCACGCCTACAGGGCGCAGTGCCACAGCCGCGGCCAGCTGCAGACCCGAAGGCCAGACAAGCCCGAACAGCGGCCAGTTACCCGAGGAAATGCCCACCGCCAGGGCCTGGCCTTGCGGGTCGCTGAACTGCTGGCGGTCCAGCAGGCTGCGAATTTGCAGCGCCGCAACGCCCAGTACAGGGATGGATTCTTGCTTGAGCGCGTAGCCCGGCATATCGACTTTCGTGAGCGAGTTGCCAGGGATGCCAAAGTGGCGGCATCAGGAGCGCGTGCGCGGGTGGTTGGGAACAAGGCTGCCACAACGCCGTATTCCATAAAGCAGAAAGCGGCAGCCTGCACGCAGTATGCAACAGCGTGCCACGTCACCCTCTGAACTCAATTTACGGGCTCTGTATTCAGGCCGCGCCACAGCGCCTGCTGTTGCCATTGCGCGGACCATCCCGCCAGCGCAGCAGCCGGCATGGGCTTGGCGATACCGTAACCCTGCACGAGATAGCAACCCAAGTGCAGCAGCGCCGCGCCGATGTCCATGCTCTCCACCCCTTCTGCAATCACCTCGCGGCGAAAGGCTCCGGCCAGACGGATCACACTCTCCACAATGCCGCGGTCGTCAGCGTCACTGAGCATGTCACGTACAAAGCTTTGATCGATCTTCAACGTATCCACTGGTAGCTTGCGCAGGTAGGTAAGAGAGGAGTAGCCAGTACCAAAGTCATCCAGGGCGAAACGCACACCCAAGGCCTGGCAGCGTGCCAGCATGGCACCGGCCTCGTTCATATCCTCGAAGGCAGCCGTCTCCAACACCTCCAGCTCCAGCGACGCTGCGGGCAGCTCGGGGTGTGCCGCAAGAGCGGCTGCCAGCTTGTCGCAGAAATCATCCTGGACCATATGGGAGGCGGCGATATTGACGCCGATCTGCAGCACCAGGCCTTGTTGCAGCCACTGTACAGCCTGAGACAGTGCAGTGCGAATCACCCAGTCACCCAATGCCGACTCCAGATGGCTACCTTGGATCTGTGGCAAAAATTCCGATGGCGGCAACAAGCCCATCTCGGGATGCTGCCAGCGCACAAGTGCCTCCACACCCACCAGACTGCCGTCGCGCAGATCCACCTTGGGCTGGTAGTGCAGTACCAGCTCGCCCTGCTCCAGCGCCAGCCGCACCCGGTCAATGTAATGGCGGCGCTGCTGGGCTTTGCGGTCGCTCTCCGGGTCAAACAGGTGAAAGCGGTTCTTGCCAGCGTTCTTGGCCAGATACATCGCCTGGTCGGCATGGCGCAGCAAAGTGTCGGCATCGGCATGGTCTTGCGGATACAGGCTGACGCCGATGCTGGCCGAAACGCTGGCCGTGTGGTCGTCCGCCAACAATACCGGGCTGCAGGCGGCCGCCAGCACCCGCTCCAGCACAACAGAGCACTCCTCGGGCGAGGCGATATCGGCCAGCAGCAGCACGAATTCATCGCCGCCCAGACGGGCCAGCGTGTCTTCGGTGCGCAGGATCTGCTTCAGATGTTCAGCCACCCCAATCAGCAACTGGTCCCCGCCCGCGTGACCGTACTGGTCATTCACCTGCTTGAAGCCGTCCAGGTCCAAATAGCAAACCGCCAGCGACAAATCACTGCGCCCCGTGCGGGCAATCGCCTGCGCCAGGCGGTCTGCCAAGAGCCTGCGATTGGGTACTCCCGTGAGCGGGTCGTAATAGGCAATGCGGTCCAACTCAGCTTCGTGCTCCTTCAAACGACTGATATCGGAAAACACCGCCACGTAATGTTCAATTGCCCCCGTGCTCCCCCGTACCACCGAGATCGACAGAAGCTCGGCATAGATCTCGCCGCTCTTGCGTCGATTCCAGATCTCGCCCTGCCAGAAGTCCTGCGCCAGAATCGCCGTCCACATCTGCCGATAAAACTCGACGTCCTGCCTGCCGGAGGACAGGATGCGGGGCGACTGGCCAATCACCTCGTCCAGGGCATAGCCGGTGATACGCACAAAGGCAGGATTGACCTTGGCAATCAGGCCGTCGGCATTCACCACCATCAGCCCTTCGTAACTGCTCTCAAACACGGTGGTGGCCTCACGCTGAGCCTGCTCAAAAGCTTTTTGCTGAGTGACGTCGGTGTGCGACCCGGCCATGGCTAGCGGCTTGCCATCGCTGTCCCACTCGACGATCCGGCCACGGGTATGGATCCAACGCCATTCGCCGCTCTTTGAGATACAGCGCAGGTCCAGCTCGTGGTTACTGGTCTCACCGGCCAGATGCCGCTGGATAGAAGCCGAGGATGCGGCGAGGTCGTCCGGGTGCACATATGCAGCCCAGTTTTCCACGCGGATATCCATCTCGCCCGGCTGGTAGCCCAGCATGGTTTCCCAGCGCGGACTAACCTGGAAGACGTTGGTCTGCAAGTTCCAGTCCCAAAAACCCTGGTCCGAACCCTCGGTGACGCGCGCCAATTGCCGCTCCCGCGCGTGCAGTAACTCCTTGGCATTCTGCCGCTCAGTGATATCGCGCGAGACACCAAAAATGCCAGTCACGACACCATCGGCATCACGTACAGGTCCCTTGGTCACCAAAAACACCAACTTCTTGCCATCCTGGGTCTCCACGGACTCCTCATGCGTTAGCGTGGTGCCGCCGTCCATGATGGCGCGGTCCAAGGCCATCAAGCGCTCGCCCGACGCCCTGTCGAAGAGCGCGGTGTCGTCTTTGCCCAGAATCTCGGCCACAGACTTTCCTATGAATTGAGCCGCAGATTGGTTGGCCATCAAATAACGGCCCTGGATGTCTTTGACAAACACTGCATCCGAAGTACCCAAAACCACGCTGTCCAGCAAGCGGCGCTGGTTCTCGGCACGGCGCAATGCGTGCCGCAACACGGCACTGAGCAGGCTAATGGCCACGCCATTGGCAATCAATGCGGCCCACTGGAACTGATCATGGCTGGAGGCCGACGTGTGCAAGCCAAACGATGACGTGATAGCCCAATAGCCACCCGCAGCGGCCACCGTCGTAGATAACAAGCCAGGGCCTAAGCCGCCCATTAGTGCGCTAAGAATGATAGGCATCATGAACAATATGAGCATGGGCTTGTCAGACAGCCCATGCGCAATTCCCTCCCGCACCAAAACCATGAGAGAGGTCACCAGCAGCGCAAACACGTAGACCAACCAGCGGGGGAGCTTCAACATACCCAAGCCGTGGTCCAGGCTGCCAACAAAGCTACTTCCGGCTGCAAGCTGCGCCGGCGGCACCGCATGCAACAAGACGAAGAAGATGCCGGTAGTACTCACTACAAAGAACAAACCCTTGGCCGTGGATATCCAGAGCAAGGACGAAAGATCGGCAAAGTGGGCCAGCAACTGGTCGGATAAAAAAATCCACACCAAGGCAAAGGCCAGATAGGCAGATGCGGCCAAGGCAATGAATCGATTGCGAGCACTGTCCAGGTTCATCTGCTTCCTCGGAAAAAAGACAGCGCCCATTGGAACACCCATTACTGGCAGCACTGCAGCTAGCGCATCCAGAGTATGACAAGCTTGTCGCCATGATTGGGGAACAATTGCCCCATATGGGGCGGCTGGAGCATGCCGTGATCAGCTGGTGCATACAGCTCCGCCACACCGGGTAGAAATTAGGTTTCGTTCATACAAGCACTAACCATCCCGCAGCAACCCCATGGCACTAGCCCTGCTTGTGCGTGGGGTTTGGTGCGCAGCCGCCATGGCTTCGCCAGACCAGCAGGCATAATCCGCGACTCCCCAGGTTTATGTATGAATTATGAACAGGGCCCTACACCGGCTCTGGCCACCCTGGCATGCCAACTGGTTTATCCCCCAGCCTGGCAGGCAGAAAACCACCCACCGATTTCCGCCCCAGTGCACTGCCCTCATACGGAGGTCCGCAGGCACACGTCTAGAAGCATGTTCTGAAAGGTTTTCCATGTCTGCATCTACTGCTGCGCAGGGCAATTCGCCCGGCAAAGTAGCCATCGCGTCCCTGGTGGGCACCGCGATCGAGTTTTACGACTACTACATCTACGCCGCTGCTGCGGTGCTGGTGTTCAACAGCCAGTTCTTCCCCAAGGGCGACCCATCGGCCGCCACCCTGCTGTCTTTGTCCACCCTGGCGCTGGCCTTTCTGGCCCGCCCCATCGGCTCGGCCCTGTTTGGCCACTTTGGCGACCGCATCGGCCGCAAGACCACGCTGGTGGCTTCGCTGCTGACCATGGGCCTGTCCACCGTAGCCATTGGCTTGCTGCCTACCTACGACAGCATCGGACTGTGGGCGCCTGTGCTGCTGTGCGTATGCCGCATCGGCCAGGGCATTGGCCTGGGCGGCGAATGGGGTGGCGCGGCACTGGTCGCCACTGAAAACGCGCCCAAGGGCAAACGCGGCCTGTTTGGCAGCTTTCCCCAGTTGGGTGCGCCGATTGGCTTATTTGTGGCCAACGGCGTGTTCTTTCTGGTGACCTACTTCCTGGGCACGGAAACCATGGTCGCCTGGGCTTGGCGCATTCCCTTCCTGATGTCCTTCGTGCTGGTGGCCGTGGGCTTGTATGTGCGGCTGAACCTGCACGAAAGCGCAGCCTTCCAAAAGGTGGAACGCGAAGGCCGCAAGCTGCAAGCCCCTGTGAGCGCCGTGTTCAAGCACCATGGCGGCGCTTTGCTGCGCGGTATTTTCTGCATGTCCACCACCTATGTGCTGTTCTATCTGATGACGGCTTTTGTACAGGTCTACTCCAAGAGCCCGGCGGCACTCTCGCCCGCGGGCCATGCGATGGGCCTGGGCATTCCGCCCAACACCTTCACCGGCCTGCTGCTGGTGGGCGCGGTGGTGTTTGGCATCTTCACGACGCTGGGCGGCGTGTGGGCCGACAAGCTGGGCCGCCGCAGTTGGCTGCTCAAGGTCACGACGGGCATCGTGGTGCTGGGCCTGCTGATGCCAACCTTCCTGAACCAGGGCAGCGTGCAATCCGTGGCGGCGTTCCTGGTGGTGGGTATGGCGCTGATGGGCATGACCTTCGGCCCCATGGCCGCCCTGCTGCCTGAGCTGTTCCCCACCGAAGTGCGCTACTCGGGCGCTTCGCTGGCGTACAACCTGTCTTCCATCGTGGGAGCCTCCATCCCCACCCTGGTGGCCATGGAGCTAAACAAAAACTACGGCCTGATGGGCGTGGGCCTGTACATGGCTGGCAACGGCGCCATCACCATGCTGGCGCTGTACCTGTCGCGTGAAACCCGCGATATGGACATGAGCGCAGCCGTCGCCCCCACGCCGTAAGCGGAACACGCATACGGAACACATACCCGGGCCTGATAACCCGGGTATTTTTTTGTTTAAAAAGCGCTGCAACGCACACAGAATATGCGGCACCAGCTACAAAATCAGTAGCATCATATGCAAGCACCCGGTTTGCATTCAGTGCGGTGCCCGCACCGCCCAACGCAGCTTGGCGGACGTGGAGCGCGGGTTGCTGCGCTGCTCCTCAAATGAGGCCCGGATCGGATCGGCGGCCACACTGCTGAAGGTGCCGTTGCGCTCGCCGGTTTGAAAGCACTTCTTCACGCGCCGGTCTTCCCCGGAGTGAAAGCTCAGAATCGCCACGCGCCCACCCGGTTTCAGGCAGCCGGGCAAGTTCAGCAGCATCTTGTCCAGCACACCAAACTCGTCATTCACCTCGATGCGCAGCGCCTGGAACGTGCGCTGCAGCACCTTCTTGGTCTCGGCCAGACGCTCCTCTGCCGGCATGCTGCGCTTGTAGGCCAGTTCCATGGTGGCGCGCACTAGGTCGGCCAGCTGCACCGTGGTTTCCAGAAACTGGCCCTGCAGGGCCGCCGCCAAGGGCTGGGCAAAGGGCTCGTCGGAGTTGTCGGTCAACAAATCGCGCAACCGGTGCCGGGTTACGCATAGCAGCAGCTCGCTGGCCGACTGACCGCTACTCGGGTCCAGGCGTAAATCCAGTGGACCATCAGCACGAAAGCTGAAGCCCCGTGCCGGGTTGTCGATCTGCATGGACGACACGCCCAGGTCTGCCAGTGCAAAGTCGAAGCCACCGCCCGCCTGCGGCAGCAGCGTCACCAATTCACTGAAGTTGGCGCGGTGCACGGTCAGCGCCTCTTCGCCAAAGCCCGCTGCGCGCAGCCGCGCAGTCGTGCGGGGCAGCTCGATCGGGTCCACATCCATGCCGAACATGCGCCCGCCGGGCTGCACCAGCGGCAGCATGGCCAGCGTGTGGCCGCCAAAGCCCAAGGTCAGGTCCACACCGGTTTCGCCCGGCACGGGCTTCAAGATGGCAAGGATTTCGTCGACGCAAATCGAGCGGTGCATGCCCGCAGGCGTTTGCCCGCGCTGCATGACCTTGTCCACCTCGTCCGCATGGCGCGTGGGGTCCAGCTCTTTGTACTTTTCTTCGAACTGGCGAGGATGGGTGCCGGCGTAACGTACGCGGCGCTTGTGGGGAGGGGTGGCGTCGGTCATCGGCCATTATGCGCCCCAGGGAAGGCAAAAAAAAGCCGCGCCACCCGTAGGATCTGCGCGGCCAGCTACTGAATTTGTAGCGTTTTAAGCAGCAATCAAACGCGTGGCACCGGCGTGCCGGAGTTGACGCACAGCGCCATATTCAGCGACTTGATGGCCGTTTTGTAGTCCTCGCGCTCAATCACAAACTGCATATTCACCTGGCGCAGGGTTTGCGACACGCAGTTCACGTTGACCTGGGCATCTGCCAGAGCCTGCGCAGCCTTGGCCAGCACGCCCGGAATGCCGATGTTGGAACCTATGGTGCACACGATGGCGCTGGGCTTGACCGTCACCACCTGGTACAGCTCCTCCAGCTCAGCCAGGAGTTCGGCCGACACCTGGTTGTCCCACACCAGGTGGGCAATCGAGTTGGCATTGGTCGCCTTGAGGATGTAGCTGATGTCGTGCTTGCAGAACACCTGCATCAGGCTGGCATCAAAGCCCACGGTGCCCACCATGCTGGGGTCGTGGATTTCGATCAGCGTGACCTTGTCCGTGCCGGTGACAATTTCCACGCGGGCACGCTCGCCCACAAAGTCCTTGGTGATCAGCGTACCGGGGTGGTCCGGCTCAAACGTGTTCTTCAAGCGGATAGGGATGCCCGCCAACTCCATGGGTTTGGACGCCTTGGGGTGGATGGCTTCCATGCCCACATCGGCCAGTTGGTCGGCCACGTCGTAATTGGTGGCGCCCACCACAATGGCGTTTTCCAGACCCACGAGGTTGGGGTCGGCGGACGACAGGTGGAATTCCTTGTGGATCACCGCCTCGGCAGGACGCACTTCCACGGCAATCTTGCTGAACGTGACTTCGGAATAGCCGCGGTCAAACTCGCGCATGATGCCTTCCGTGCCCTTGGTGTAGCCGGTCGCCACGATCACGTTGTTGACCAGGTCCAGGTCTTTGAAGCTGTTGGCAATGCGCTCGTCGATGGTCCAGGCTTCGTTGTCGTCAAAGCCGGCCAGGTCCATCAGCACGGCCTTCACGCCATTGGCCTTGAGAATCTCCACCGAGTTGAACGCGCTGTGCGATTCACCGATAGAGGCCAGCACTTCACGCGCGGCCAATAGCACGTCGTGGCGGCTGAGGTAGCCGCTGGCCAGCACATGCTGCATGGCCCCCAGGTATTCGCGGGCCTGGGCAATGCGCTTGTCGATGAAGGCATCGGCCACCGCCAACGGCAGGCCGATATCGGCGTAACCGGCGTTGATCTTCTTCAGGCTAACGGCCAGGCCTGTCAGTGCATCCTGGTAGCCCTTGCTCTCGGCAAACAGGGCGTAGATACCGCGTTCGCCGGTCTTCTTGTGTTCCAGCAGCTGGTTGGTCACGCCCGAATAGGCCGACACCACGTAAATGCGGCCGTAAATGCGCTTGGGGTCGTGCAGCACGATGTGGCGCAGCACATCGCCAAAAGCGGTCATGGAAGTACCGCCGATCTTCTCGACAGAGATTTTGGAAGAATTTACGTCGTGCATGGAGAAGCTGAAAGGAGCAAAAAGGTCGAAAAACTGGGCGGGGTTTCTGCCGAGGGAGCCAAGGGCAGCAAACCCGCTATTTTCCACCACTTTGGGGCAGCCTCCGTTGCGGCAGCTGCCAGCCATGCGCAAACTTCACCGCCAAGCCGGAGTTTTCAAGCTATTTAGCCGGCCTTATTCCAGAACAGCGCTTGCAAAACCTGCACGACCAGCTATTGAATCAATAGCAATTGAGACACTTGCTTCTTGCTGGGCAGTGCATCCCTGCGCCTGCCATGCACCACGTCTGCCGCCGTGCCGATGCTCTCGCCCCGCTTGGGAGCGGGTGAAGATACCTTTGATGCCGACTGCCTGCGTGGCTTGTACTCACTGGCGCTTTTTGTCCATGCAGCTGGTGCGCAAAAACTGGCCTGCGACAAAAATATCGCGCTCGATAGCTCGGCGCACGGCGCTGCTGTCGCGTTGTGCCAGGGCGCGCACCAGGTCGTCATGGGCGTCATTGAGCACCGCGCTGGCCTCGGGTGTGTCGAACAGGCGGTTGGAAATGGGCCCCGCACGCAGCCACAAAATGTCTATCAGCTGAAAAAGCAGTGGCGAGCCCGCCGCCTTGTACAACAGCACGTGAAAATTTTCGTTGATGTCCAGGTAACGCTTGGAGTCGCCAGCTTGCAGCGCTGCATCCATCTCCTCGCTCCAGCGCTGCATCTGCGCCACCTGCGCGGGCTCCAGGCGCAGGCAGCCGCGCTCGGCAGCCTCCCCTTCAAGCAGCATGCGCATTTGCAGCAGGTCGTCGAACTCCGGCATCGACAGGCGCGGCACCGCCACACCGGCGTTGGGAATATTGACCAAGGCCCCCTCTGCAGAGAGACGTTGCAACGCCGCGCGCACCGGCATCTGGCCCACGCCCATGTCTGCTGCCACGGTGCGGATCTTCAGCCTCTCACCCGGCAAAAAGCGCCCCACCGTGATCCACTGGCGCAAGGTGCTGTAGATCTGATCCTGGTGGGTGCTGGTGGCCGGGGTAGTGGTGGCGAGTAGGTCCGTAACGCTCATGGTGCTAGGTTGATAGCCTGCGCTCAGGCCAAAGTCCAGCATCATATGGGCTAGGGCCACTGCGGCGGCAGCGCCTAGCTAGAAAGCCATTTAATGCGCCGCTTCTTGCAGGGCGGCAAGTCAGGCTGACGCCCTGCTAAGCCATTGCTCGCCAGCGGGTGCGCGGTGGGAATGGGGTCTGGATGAGACGTGGACCGGCGCACACCACCGTCAAGGGCCTTTGCGTTCTTGCAGACAGTTGCCGCCATCCACCACCATCATTTGGCCGGTGATATAGCTGGCGCCCGGGCTGGCCAGAAACGCCACCATGCAGGCCATTTCAGTGGCGCTGCCCGCCCGGCCCATGGGTGTATAGCGGGACGCCAAGGCTTCCGCCTCGGTTTGTGAACCAGTAGCCACCCAGCCAGGGGCCAGGTTGTTGATGGTGATACCGTGCTGCGCCACCTCTAGCGCGATGGCGCGACCCATGCCCACCATGGCGGCCTTGGCGGCGCAGTAAGCAGCCTCGCCCGGGTTGCCCACCAAGGGCCCGGTGACAGAGCTGACATTGATGATGCGCCCGTGGCGACGGGCCACCATACCGGGCAGGCAGGCACGAGTGACATTCACACAGGTGCCCAGGTTGCGCTCCAGATCCAGGTCCCAGTCGCTCAGGGCGGTGTCAGCGAACGCGGCAAAGCGCTCGGCCGAACCCTCCATGGCCATGCCAGCGTTATTGACCAGGATGTCGATCCGGCCAAAGTCAGCCTCTACAGCGGCCACCAGCGCGGCTGTAGCAGCACGGTCGGTCAGGTCGGCTTGGTAGCCGCGTGCGGTATGGCCTGCGGCACAGAGTTCGGCCGCACGGATGTGGATGCGCGGGCCGGTGGCCGCAATGGCCACGCGCGCGCCCAGCTCGGCCAGCAGCCGAGCTGTGGCCAGGCCAATGCCCCGCTCGGCCCCGGCGCCAGTGACCAGGGCCACCTGCCCATGCAAGGAGAACAGCGGGTGCGCGGTGTGCGAGCGCTGCGGCTCAACCGGCAATGGTTTCACGGATAAAGCCGTCCACGGCAGCCACCAGTCGATCCACGTCGACTGCGGTGGTGTCAGGGCACACCAGCATCATGTTGTGAAAAGGCGTGATGATCAGGCCGCGGTTGAGCAGGTAGAGGTGGATGTTTTGTTCCAGTGCCGGGTCCAAAATGGCGTCGGCCTCACTACCGTTGCGCGGTGGCGTGGGGGTGAACTGGAATTCAGTGCGCGCGCCGACTTGCGTTACGCACCAGCCCAGACCGTGACGGGCAATAACCCCACGCAAGCCATCCGCCAGACGTTCGGCCAGGCCAAACATATGTGCGTAAGCCGCATCAGTCATCACTTCCGAAAGGTTGGCGCGCATCGCCGCCATGGTCAGCAAGTTGGCAGTCAACGTAGTGCCAATGCCACTGTGCCCGGGAGGAGCGTTGCGCTTGGCCGCTTCGGCGCGCGCAGCGGTTTCTGCGCTGAAGCCGTAGACCGCACAGGGCACACCGCCTGCCACAGGCTTGCCCACCACGAACAAGTCGGGTTGCAGGCCGTGCGCACGGGTGTAGCCACCGGGGCCGGAGCTGATAGTGTGGGTTTCGTCGATCAGCAGCAAGGTGCCGTAGCGGCGGCACAGGGCTTGGGCGGCCTCCCAGAAGCCGGGCTCGGGCAGCACCATGCCAATATTGGTCATGGCGGGCTCGGCCAGCAGACAGGCCACTTGGCTATCGGCCAGGGCAGCTTCCAGCGCAGCCAAGTCGTTGAACTCCACGCTGCGCGTGGTGCGGGTGATGTCCACCACCTGGCCCAGCAGGCTGTCACGGGTGTGCGGCAGGCCGTCCACCAGGTCCACGAACACATCGTCGACGGTGCCGTGGTAGCAGCCATTGAAGATCAGTATCTGCGTGCGTCCAGTGAGCGCTCGCGCCCAGCGGATGGCAAAACGGTTGGCGTCCGACGCTGACAGCGCAAACTGCCACACTGGCATGCCAAAGCGGCGTGCCAGCTCTTCGGATACCCACACGCCGTCTTCACTCGGCAGCATGGTGGTGATGCCGCGTGCGGCCTGCGCCGCTACTGCGCGAGCCACAGGGGCGGGGCTATGGCCGAACATGGTGCCGGTGTCGCCCAGGCAGAAGTCCACATAGTGGTGGCCATCCACATCGGTGAGGCGCGCGCCGCGCGCTTCGGCCACATGCATCGGATAAGGTGTGGACCAGTCGTTCATCCAGTGCATGGGCACACCGAACATCAAGTGGTCTTTGGCGCGGTCAGCCAACGCGCGGGAGGCAGGGTTGCTCGCTGCATAGTGGGCGCGTTCCCGCGCACGCACGTCGTTCAGACGTTGGGGGTCCAGGGTTTTGTAAGTGACAGTCATAGCGGAGTGCAAGAGTCAGAAAAATCAGATAAAGGAGACGTGCGAACTCACACCAGCAAGAGCAAGTGCTCGCGTTCCCACGAGCTGATCACGCGGTTGTAAGTGGCATATTCCAGCTCTTTGACAGCGCAGAAGGCATCGACAAATCCGGTGCCCAGCACCTCACGCAGTGGTGCGCTGGCGCGCATGGATTCAATGGCGTCTTCCAGGTGGCGTGGCAGCTCATGGTTGACGTTCCAGGCGCTGTCGGTGGTAGGCGCGCTGGGCGTCAGGCCCTCGGTCATGCCCAGCAAACCGCAGGCCAGGGTGGCGGCCATGGCCAGGTAGGGATTCACGTCCACGCCGGGCACCCGGTTTTCCACCCGGCGGTTGGCGGGGCTGGAGTTGGGCACGCGGATGCCGCAGGTGCGGTTGTCGTGGCCCCAGCGCACATTGATGGGCGCCGACATGAAGGGTGAAAGGCGGCGATAAGAGTTCACATAGGGTGCAAACATCGGCATGAGCTTGGGAATGTAGGTCTGCAGGCCTGCAATGCATTGGGCAAAGTAGGAACTGGCAGAACCATCGGGCAGACTAAACAGGTTGTTGCCATCCTTGTCCAAGATACTTTGGTGAATGTGCATGGCGCTACCCGGCTCTTGTTCCATGGGCTTGGCCATGAAGGTGGCAAAAATGCCGTGGCGCAGGGCCGTTTCGCGTACGGTGCGCTTGAAAAGGAATACGCGGTCTGCCAAGTCCAACGCATTGCCATGGCTGAAATTGATTTCCATCTGGCCAGGGCCGGCCTCATGGATCAGTGTCTCCACGCCGAGCCGGTGCTGCTCACAGAAGTTGGAGAGCTCCATAAAGAAAGGGTCGAAGTCGTTGACCGCATCAATGGAGTAGCTTTGGCGACCAGCCTCGGGCTTGCCGGTGCGGCCCAAGGGTGGCTGCAGCGGCTCATGGGGGTTCTGCTGACGTGCGACCAGATAGAACTCCATTTCGGGTGCAACCACCGGGCTCCAGCCGCGCTCTTCGTATTGCTTGAGCACCCGACGCAGCACGCCGCGCGGGGATATCTCGACGGTACTGCCGTCCCATTCTTGGCAGTCGTGAATAACCACCGCCACGGGCTCGGCGGCCCAGGGCACGATACGCACGGTGCTGGCATCGGGGATGCAGACCATGTCCGGGTCGGTGTCGCCCACAAATGGGCCGTTGTCGGGTTGCTGGCCATTCACGGTGTTGAGCAGCACGCTCTTGGGCAAGCGCATCTCACCCGCAGCCAGAAACAAGTCGCGCGGCAGGATCTTGCCGCGGGCAATCCCGGTCATATCGGGGATCACACACTCCACCTCGTGGATGCGGTGCGTGATCAAAAAATCTTCAATAGGCGAGGTAGTCGACATGGCCGTATCTGTTCATGGAGATACAGCCATCTTACTTCGAAAGTCAAATTTGTGATCACAAATTAACAAAAAACTCAATAAATCAAATTTAAGGCGGATAATGTGATCTCAAATTAAAAATGCAGGCCACCCCCACCACACTCCTGGATGCCAGCACGTCACACAACGCACATCGCCACGCCCACTGGGGAAGCCCACTGCTGACAACTCCGATGCGCTACCAAAAGCAACGATGGCCCCAGTTATGCCGGCCCGCAGAGTCTTCTGAAGCTCAGAGCTTCTCGGTCTCGCCGGTCTTGGGCTGCCACTTCATCAGCCGGGACTCAATTCGGCCCACCAGGCTGTCCAATGCCAGAGCAAAAACCGTCAATACCACAATGCCGGCCATCACAGTGTTGATGTCAAAGCTGCCCTCGGCCTGCAAGATCAGGTAGCCCACACCTGCGCTGGAGCCCAGATATTCGCCCACCACCGCGCCCACAAACGCCAGGCCAACCGAGGTGTGCAGCGAGCTGAATACCCAGCTGGTGGCGCTGGGCAGGTACACATGGCGCAACAGCTGACGCCGGTCGGCCCCCAGCATGCGCGCATTGGCCAGCACCACATGGCTGACCTCCTTCACACCCTGGTAGACATTGAAAAACACAATGAAAAACACCAGCGTGACACCCAGGGCCACCTTGGAGCCCATGCCCAGGCCAAACCACACCGAGAAAATCGGCGCCAAGATGATGCGCGGCATGGCATTCATGGCCTTAATATAGGGCTCCAAAATCGCCGATGCCATGGGCGCCAGCGCCAGCCACAAGCCGCCCGCCAGGCCTAGGCCGGAGCCAATGGCAAATGCCATCAGCGTCTCGGCCAGGGTAATGCCAAGGTGCTTGTAAATATCGGCATCCACCACAAACCAGGCCCATATGCGCTTGCCCACCTGCAGTGGCTCGCCAAAGAAGAACGCCGCCTGGCTCTCGCTGTTGAACATCATTGGCGGGATCAGCCCCGGCGCCGTCATCACAAACCAAAACACCAATAGCAGCACCAGGAGCACCAGCTGCCAGATCCACAAATTGCCGCGGCGCGGCTTCAACCATGTCCACATGTGCTGTATGCGTGCTTTATGCCGCCGTAAGTTGTTGTTGGTAGCCCTTGAGCACCTCTTCGCGCAACACGGCCCAGATGGCCTGGTGCAGCTCGATGAAGCGGGGCGTCATCTTGACCTCGGCCACGTCGCGCGGTCGCTCGATGTCAATCACAAAGTCGCCAATCGGGTGGCTACCGGGACCGGCGCTCAACACCACCACCCGGTCGCTCATGGCGATAGCCTCGTCCAGATCGTGGGTGATGAACAGCACTGCCTTCTTTTTGGATTGCCACAGCGCCAGCAGCTCGTTTTCCATGAGCTGGCGCGTCTGGATATCCAGCGCGGAAAAAGGCTCGTCCATCAGAATGATGTCGGGGTCGAGTACCAGGGTCTGCGCCAGGCTCACGCGCTTGCGCATGCCACCGCTCAGTTGGTGCGGATAGCGGTCGCCAAAACGGCCCAGGCCCACGCGGCGCAGCCATTCTTCAGCTTGCGCGCGCGCCTGGCCTTGCGGCACGCCGTGGAACTCCAGCCCAGCCGTCACATTGCCCAGCGCGGTACGCCACGGCATCAGGCTCTCGGCCTGAAACATATAGCCAGCACGCCGGTTCAGCCCATTCAGTGGTTCGCCAAACACCTTTACCGCACCGGCGCTCGGTGGCAGCAAGCCGGCCCCTACATTCAGCAGAGTACTTTTGCCGCAGCCGGTCGGGCCAACCACGCTGACAAATTCACCCGCGCCCACCGACAGCGTCACGTCCTGCACGGCGGTGTAGCGTTGAGCCGGGTTGTTGCGGTCCGTGAATGTGCAGGCCACACCCTGCAGTTCAAGCGCAGCTGCCATGTCAGCCTTTGGGGTATTTGGCATTGGCCTTTTTGACGAACTCATTGGTGTAGATGGCGTTCAGGTCCATCTTGGCGCTGCCCAGTTTTTCATCCACGCTGACCATTGCCTTGTAGGCGGTCTCGGCCCCCTTGGGCGGGATCATGCCGTCGGGTGACAGCGCGTTTTGTGCGGCCAGGAAGCCATCGATATAGACCGCCCGATCACCCAGCAGATAGCTTTCAGGCACGACCTTGATGATCTCACCTGCGCTCGCACTGCGAATCCACTTGTCGGCCCGCACCATGGCATTGGTCAAGGCCTGCACAGTATTGGGGTTCTTGTCCAGAAAGCTTTGCGGTGCATACAAGCAACCGGCTGGCATGGGGCCCGCGAAGACTTTTTCTGCCTCGGCAACGTTACGTGTATCAGTCACGATCTTCAGGTCGCCCGAGCGCAGCAGCAGGGTGATGACCGGGTCCAGGTTGCTCACCGCGTCGATTTGCCCCGACCGCATGGCAGCCACCGCACCACTGCCTGCACCCACACCGATAAAGCTCACGTCGCCGGGTTTCAAGCCCGCCTTGGCCAGCACATAGTTGACCATGATATTGGTGGAGCTGCCCGGCGCCGTCACGCCGATTTTCTTGCCCTTGAGGTCGGCCACCGACTTGAAGTTAGGCATGGTTTTGGGGTTGATACCCAGCACGATCTGCGGTGCCAAGCCTTGCAGCACAAAGGCACGCATGGGCTGGCCCTTGGCCTGCATGACAATCGTGTGCTCGAACGCACCTGACACCACATCGGCACTACCGCCAACCACCGCCTGCAGCGCTTTGGAGCCACCGGCAAAGTCCACGATGGTCACATCCAGCCCCTCTGCCTTGAAGTAGCCGCGCTGCTCCGCAATGGTCAGTGGCAGGTAGTAAAAGAGGTTCTTGCCCCCCACAGCCAGCGTCACAGCGGGCTTCTCCAGGGCTTGTGCAGAGGCCCACTGGGGTACGGCAGCCGTGGCCATACCGCCAAGGGCACCAGCGATCAGTTCGCGTCTTTGCATGCTTTTGTCTCCAAGGGTGTAAATCAACAGGCGGCTTCGTGGATGGCAGCTCTCACATCATCATACAACTTGCTAAATAGCCCTCAGTCCTTGCTCATCAAGGGGGATAAGCTATCAAAATCATTGTGTTGAATGCTGCAACCGGGCGCGATCGCGAAGTGCTGCGCGCACTATGTCCAGGTACTGCGCTGCGTGCGCGAGTAAGGCGAGGAACAAGTGGTTTGCGACGGCCGATCTGAACGAAGGTCCGATCATCAAGCAGGCACTGGAGCGGATGGAGGAGTACGCGGGAGGTCTGGACGCACTGCGGCGCCAGGTCAATTCGGGCAATGTGCGCTGGGATGTGGTTGACATGACCTTGTCCGCATGGACTGGCAAATGAGCGTGGGCCCTGCAGCATCGCTGATCTATATCAATATCCTGGCCCGTGTGGATGCGTAATCTAGAGGCTCCCGATCGGAGTCGTCACCATGATCCTTGGACAATCCTTCCCGCACATCACCACGCACCTCGCCCGCTTGGTGAAATTACAAGAGCCAGGTTCTTCCTGCGCCAATTGCGCGAGCAACGGTTGGTGCAATCAGCCGCCCGACAAGTTATGCGAGGAGCGTCTCCTCCAGATGTGCCCGGCCGATCAGAAGCGGTTTTGCACACCGGCTGCCCGAGCCACCTGCTAACACGGCCCAGAAACAAAAATGCCGGACCTCAGGCCCGGGATTTTTTTGTTCTGCTCAAGTCGGGCTGCAGGTGCAACCAGTCCGTGCAGATCAACAACGAGCCTCTTGGGTGCGCCAGCCTCAAACGCTGCATAGGGTGGCTCCCGTCCACTTACGCTGACGTCACAGGCCCTGATAGCGCCACCTTCGCCATGGCCGTCACCGCCGCCCACCATAGCGAATTCGGTGCCAGCACGCCGCAGTACCGATGCCGGTGCGTGCGTGGTGGAGGCACCGATTGGGCGATGCAGTCGAGCAACTCAAGCGGCATGAGCACCAGTTCACCGCTGCACCTATCGGAGGGCAGTGGCCAGCTGCAGCCTCTGCCATGCGACGGGCATCGCACGAAGGGCAGACGCCATGGCCTTTGCCGGAGAAGGCAAAAAGGTAGTCTTGCCCACACAATCAATCCAAAGTAAAAAAAGCCGCGCAGCCCAATTGGGATCTGCGCGGCCAGCTACTGAATCAGTAGCAATCTCAGGCTAGCAACTTACTTGCGCGCCGGCGGCACATCCGTGCAACTGCCGTGGGCAATCTCCGCCGCCATGCCGATGCTCTCGCCCAGCGTGGGATGCGGGTGGATGGTCTTGCCGATGTCCACTGCGTCTGCGCCCATTTCGATCGCCAGGGCGATTTCGCCGATCATGTCGCCGGCGTGGGTGCCGACCATGCCGCCGCCGAGGATCTTGCCGTGGCCGTGGGCCTCGGGGGAGTCATCGAACAGCAGCTTGGTGACGGCATCAAAGCGGCCATTGGCGATGGCGCGGCCGGAGGCATTCCAGGGGAACAGGCCCTTCTTGACCTTGATGCCTTGCGCACAAGGCCAGAGTCTTCGGTGAGGCCGACCCAGGCCACTTCGGGGTCGGTGTAGGCCACGCTGGGAATGACGCGGGCGTTGAAGGCAGCGGCCATCTCCTTGTTACCCTGCTAGCAGTTACGCCGGCCTTATTGACAGCGACAATAAGAAGCCCCCGTCAGGCAGAGTCGCTAGAAAAACAACGCGAAACAGGAAGCCCTCAATGAGCAAAGCAGGCATTCAATCTAATCGTGGCGATGGCTATCAGACGCTGGTTGCCTTCGAATGGGCACTCACCGTTCTCAATGATCCAACTTATGAATGGCTTGAGGTTGATGCCGCGACGCTGCCAGTTGATGACGTGGTCATCGGCAAAACAGATGGCTCAAAAATTTGCTGCCAATGCAAGAAGAACCAAACGTTGAATCAGGCATGGTCAGTAGCCGATCTGGCTGAAGAGTTTCAAAAAACCGGCCTGTTGCTTGCCAATGACCCGAAGACATCCGTACGCTTCTATTCCCGCAGTCTCTTCGGGGAATTGGCGACTTTGCAGGAGTACAGCACCAACTATCCCGACGAGCCCAGCTACCGGGCCAACTTGGGCAAAGCGACCGGGACGACAGATGCAAAACTGAAAACCCAACTTGCGCATTGCGCACCAACACTTTCAACTTACGACTTTCTACGCCGCACCACGTTCGAACCCACGCCAGGGCTTGATCGAATGGAAACATTGCTGCATGAACGCCTGCGTCGGTTGGCAAGCAATCCGGATGCCGCTTTCAATGCCCTCTGGACGCGCCTTGACCGTCTCGGCATGCGTGCCGACAGTGAGAACGGCCAAAATGTGGCCATTCAACACAGGCTGACAAAAGCTGATCTTCAATCCATTCTTGATGCAGCTGGCTCTCTGCTGGTTCCCCCCATGAATTTGGTGGAAGTTCGCTCTATGTTCGAAAGCACGTCTGCTGTTGGTAGAAATTGGCGCAGAGACATCGCTGGCGAAACCATTTCAACTCCGCTCGTGGCCGAGATCCTGACTGCCATTGACACCAAGCCCTCCTCCATTCTGCTCACAGGCCAGCCTGGCTCAGGTAAAACATGCGTGATGTTGGCCCTGCAAGAGGCGCTGGAAAAGCAAACCCTATCCCGCTCAGATCGGCTTCCCATCTTCATCCAGTCCCGCGAGTTTGCGGATTTGGATACCGCACAAGACCGCCAGGCACAAGGGCTACCACCAGACTGGGTAGAGCGTGTGGCCCGTATCGCCGAAACAGCTCACGTGGTGGTGGTCATCGACTCGCTGGATGTCCTTTCCATCGCCCGCGAACACAAGGTGCTGGACTATTTTCTTGCTCAGATGGATCGCCTGCTAAGACTGCCCAATGTCACGGTCATAACGGCCTGCCGCGACTTTGACCGCCAATACGACAGACGGATTTCCCAAAGAAAGTGGAGCAACGAATTCAAATGCCAACCATTGGAATGGGCGATAGATATTGCACCTCTGCTCGCCAGACAAGGCATCGACACGTCCAGCATGGATGACGTCACCCGGCAACTCATTCAAAATCCGCGTGAGTTGGCCTTGTATGTAGAACTGGCATGTCAAGGCGGTAGCTTCAACGTGGTGACCAGCCAGGCCTTGGCCCAAAAATACCTGGACACCATTGTTCAAGCCAATAACGCACTGGGCGATGCCGCCTTGCAAGCAATCGAAGGCATCGCAATAGAAATGCTGAGGCTGCGCAGCCTGTCAGTACCACCGCAACGGTTGGCTGTTTCCGATGTAGTGCGACGCTCACTGCTCAGTCACAACGTGCTACAGCAAACCCAAGATGGAAAACTGACGTTTGGGCATCAAACCTTGCTTGATGTACTGGTCATCAGTGATGCCTTACGGCAGGGTAAGACATTGCATACATTCATTCTGGACTTGCCGCCCGTGCCTTTTGTGCGCCCCAGCATCCGGAGCTTTGTGGCCCAACTGGCCACCGGAGACAGAAAAAAATTCCGCAGCCAACTGCGCACCGTGCTTACCCACAAGCACGCATTTCATATTCGACGACTGGTGGCGGAATGCTTTGCGGAACAAACTCCACGAGATGATGACTGGCCTCTAGTCCGTGACCTCCGAAGCACGCATCGTGACGTATTCCAGGTGATCTACAACCAGGCGGTTCGTGTCGAGTGGCATTACTTCTGGCTCAAACATCTTCTTCCCGCATTACGAGATACACGGGACGTGGACGGGTTGACGATGCATGTATACCGTGTTTCTCAATGGAAAAATGACGACGCACAAGGGGTTCTAACATTCTGGACTGAAGTACTGGCAATGGATGGCATAGACAAAACCCAGTTTGCCCGCTCAATGGCCCATTCCATTACACAATTTCATACATCCCACTCAGCCTTACTCACATCTTTACTTGTCGAACTACTCAAGCTGCCACGGCAGAAGCATAGTTCCATCGGGCATGCGCTTGCTCACGTCATGAAAGCTGGCAATCTAGACGATAGTGTGTTATGGAGTTACATAGCTGGTGATGTGAGTAGTGAAGATGTTCTCGCCTATCGTTTCGACAACAAATTGCGTTGTCAGGCCCATGAATTCGGTAGTAGCAACGACACATTTCTTGTAGACCGAATGCAGCAGTCCACGGCATTACTAGATTTAGCCGTGGCAACAATCGAAAAATGGAGCCAAATCAAGCGTTCGCCGTATGGTGAATCACCTATAGGTTATTGGGTGGGGTTCCTGCGCGAAACCTCCTACAACGACGATCACAGCCAAACAGACATTCAACATGTGGATAGCGAACGCATCCTCATGAATGCCATTGAAGCATCGATTGTGCATCACGCAAAAATTCAATCTGATTGGTGGAATGGCAACCGCGAACGCCTCTGCCTCAGCTCCGAAGGTGCACTTCGCTATTTCGCAATCCAGGCATGTAGAACAGCACCGACAAACAACCTTGATGCAATTGGCCAAATGCTGTGCGATAAGGCTTTGCTCGAATCTGACTTGTCGTATGAGCTCGGCACTTTAATGAAAACTGAATTTTTCCGCCTTGATGCAACTGTGCAAAATTCAATACAGGAAATCGTGTTGAACCTCCATCAGGAGAACACGACAGACTCACAGCATCGCTCGTGGATGCAGCAACAAAAAGCACAACTGCTTATGACCATTCCATGCCATCTGCGCTCGTTCGATGCACAAGCGGTATTGGATGAATGTGAAAATGTAACGTGGCCGCTAGTCCGCAATCCTAGTATTGGAACGCAGGGTGGTATGGTTCGCGCGCCATTTTCCTTCGAGGTTTTTCTTAACGTAAGTGATGCAGCCGTGCTGCAACTGCTCGCTCATTACAGCGAATATGCCCGAAACTCTTTTGATGATTTTTTGTTGGGCGGAGAGAGTGAAGTAGGCTCACAGCTGAGTGGGGCAGCATCCCGTCAGCCACGCCGCTTCGCGATTCTTTTGTTCACGAATTGGAATTCAATTTCGGATCGCTTTCGCAATGACATCATGGACGGCATTGCTACCTACCTAGCGCATCGCTACGGCCACCTGCAAGTCGATAGGGCCTGGATTCCCAAGGAAGAACCCGATGCGGCAGCACTAGCAAAGGAAATTCTCAGTGAATTGGAAAAGCACGCAAGTCACTGGCACCATAACCGTACTGCATCCAAAGCAATAAATAGCTGCGCCCACGTTGTTGCACAGACTCGGGATGCCGCTCGGTTAGTGTCCTTAGCTACAGACTTCTCAACACTAGATGAGGAGAGCTCTATCTCAGGCGAGTCGGTTGATTTGCTCACCACGGGTATCAATATGGCACGGGGTAACGCGGCGGAAGCCTTGATGATAGTGGCCAATCATCTCGAAAAGAACAACATTCCGTGGCCTGAACTGCTGCCCGCCTCAATCAGCCTGTTTGCAACCGACAAGCATCCGGCCATTCGCGCGCTGCTACTTCGGCGCATGCCCTATCTACAAAGTCATCACTCGAAAATGGGCTGGGAAATGTTTGGCCTTGTTATGCAAGAACGTACGCCCGGACTTTGGGCCATGGCGGAACCTTGCCTCTATCACGCTTACCACCAGAATTTTGAAATCGTTCGCCCATGGCTTTCATGGCTTTACCGCGAAGGCAAGGGCAAGGATTTTGAGACTTGGGGGCGTATTTCTGCATTGGCAGTACTTACGAAACAATTGGAATTTCCTGTTTTTCTTGCAGAACTTAAGGCAGCGCAATCCGCCGACGCATGGCGGGGGGCAGCGAGCGTTTGGACGCATCTCGGCAATGTCCAGCAGTACAAAGAACAATGCTTCGCCGGTCTTAAAGATGGGTTGAATGCTGACAACCTGCATGCCGTTGTAGTTGCACGAAAATTCCGTAACCTTTTTCGAGAAACCACACCCCTGGTTTCTATTCCACTTACGTTGCTCCGGCGTTGCCTGAGCATTCTTGAAACTGATATTGAGTCCGCTCAAAGCGACATCTATGGTTTCGATGCATGGTTAAACACTACCTCACTTCGCGACCCGATCGGTGCTCTGGACGCCACCGAGATTTACCTTGAATTTGTTCGGCGAATAAAACTCAACCTGTACGACCATGAGAAAAACCTTACGCAACTATTGACCCGGCTTTTCTCACAAGCTGAAGAGCAGGAAGAATCCGACAATGGTGCCATGTTGCTGCGCGTTGTAGTGGTGCAGGATGCGCTGCTAACTTTAGGTGTCAATGGTATGGACGAGTGGCTTAAGGCAGTCGAGAGGCCTTAATCACATATAAGACAGATATCAAGGAAATCTTCAAATAAAAAACCGCGCAGCCCTTGCGGAATCTGCGCGGCCAGCTACTGAATCAGTAGCAATCTCAGGCTAGCAACTTACTTGCGTACAGGTGGCACATCCGTGCAGCTGCCGTGGGCAATCTCCGCCGCCATGCCGATGCTTTCGCCCAGCGTGGGATGCGGGTGGATGGTCTTGCCGATGTCCACTGCGTCTGCGCCCATTTCGATCGCCAGGGCGATTTCGCCGATCATGTCGCCGGCGTGGGTGCCGACCATGCCGCCGCCGAGGATCTTGCCGTGGCCGTGGGCTTCGGGGGAGTCATCGAACAGCAGCTTGGTGACGCCTTCGTCGCGGCCATTGGCGATGGCGCGGCCGGAGGCGTTCCAGGGGAACAGGCCCTTCTTAACCTTGATGCCTTGGGCCTTGGCCTGGTCTTCAGTGAGGCCAACCCAGGCCACTTCGGGGTCGGTGTAGGCCACGCTGGGGATCACGCGGGCGTTGAAGGCGGCGGCGGCCAGCTCGGCATTGCCTTGCAGTTCACCGGCGATCACTTCGGCCGCCACATGCGCCTCGTGCACCGCCTTGTGGGCCAGCATGGGCTGGCCGACGATGTCGCCGATGGCGAAAATGTGCGGCACGTTGGTGCGCATCTGGATGTCGACGTTGATGAAGCCGCGGTCGGTCACAGCCACGCCGGCCTTTTCGGCGGCGAGCTTCTTGCCGTTGGGCGTGCGTCCCACGGCTTGCAGCACCAGGTCGTAGACCTGGGGTGCGGGCGCGGTGCCGCCTTCTTCCGCCGAGGCAAACGTCACTTCAATGCCTTCGGGCAAGGCGCGTGCAGAGACGGTCTTGGTCTTCAGCATGATGTTGTCGAAGCGCGGCGCGTTCATCTTTTGCCAGATCTTGACCAGGTCGCGGTCAGCGCCCTGCATCAGGCCGTCGAGCATTTCCACCACGTCCAGGCGGGCGCCCAGTGTGCTGTAGACCGTGCCCATCTCTAAACCGATGATGCCGCCGCCCAGGATCAGCATGCGCTTAGGCACTTCCTTGAGCGCCAGGGCGCCGGTGCTGTCCACCACGCGCGGGTCGTTCGGCATGAAGGGCAGACGCACGGCTTGGGAGCCGGCGGCGATGATGGCCTTCTTGAAAGCGATGGTCTGGCTCTTGCCGGTTTGTTCCTGGCCTTCGGCACCGGTGGTTTCGGCCACTTGCAGATGGTTGGCGCCGACGAACTGGCCCAGGCCGCGCACGATGGTGACCTTGCGCATCTTGGCCATGGCGGCCAGGCCGCCGGTCAGCTTGCCGATGACCTTTTCCTTGTGGGTGCGCAGCTTGTTGATGTCCACCGTGGGGGCACCAAAGTCCACGCCCAGGGCGGCCATGTGGCTTACCTCGTCCATCACGGCTGCGACGTGTAGCAGTGCCTTGGAGGGGATGCAACCCACGTTCAGGCAGACGCCGCCCAGGGTGGCGTAGCGCTCGACCAGGATGACCTTCAGGCCCAGATCGGCTGCACGGAAGGCGGCGGAATAACCGCCGGGGCCGCCGCCGAGAACCACCACGTCACACTCCAGGTCGGCAGTGCCGCCGAAGCTGGCTGCCGTGGGTGCAGGCGTGGATGCTACAGAAACTGCAGCTGCTGGCGCAGGCGCTGCCTGCGCTGGGGCCGGTTTTGGCTCAGATGCCGGGGCGGCAGCTGCACCAGCGACTTCCAGTTCCAGCACGACCGAACCTTGCTTGACCTTGTCGCCCAGCGCGACTTTCAGCGCGGTGACCACGCCGCCGTGGCTGGACGGGATTTCCATGGAGGCCTTGTCGCTCTCCACGGTGATCAGGGACTGGTCGGCCTTGACGGTGTCGCCCACCTTGACCATCAGTTCGATGACGGTGACTTCGTCGAAATCGCCGATGTCTGGGACTTTGATTTCTAGGGATGCCATTGTTGAGATCTCCACTTATTTTTTCAGTTTGAGCGTGTACACGTCGACCGGACCGCCCGAGTTTTTGTCGAATTCACAAGCCGCTTGCACGCCCAGCGCCGCCAGGTCGCGCGCGGATTTGGAGCTGCCCCAGCTGGCATGCAGCGCACCCAGCGCGAAGCTGCGGCCCGAGCCTATGCACCAGAATTCCTTGAACTCGAAGACTTCGCGGTAGCTGTACAGCCCGTAGATGCCAGAGTTGTTGGCCACCAGCACGCTGAACTGGCTGGACTCGTAGGGGTCGTTGTCTTCTTCCTTGGTCTGCAGGAAGAAGCCCTCTTTGAGTACCGGGTGCAGCTTGGTGAAGGTGGTGAACACCTCGTCCTTGCTGTGCAGCAGCAGCTGGTCTTGCGGCAGCGCGGCCATGGCCATGCGCAGCGCGGGGAAATGCGCCACGGTACCAGCCATGCCGATGAAACTCACCCCCGCCGGGGTCTCGACTCGGAAGATCTTGCTGTTGTCTTCAAAGCGTTGGCCCAGGCGGGTGTCGCCGAAGGTCACCAGCGTGTCGGCAGCGATAGCTACCTGGCCGGCTTTCTTGACCACGACGACGGTGGTCATTTACAGCAGCACTCGGCGGAAGTCGGTCAGCACCTGGCCGAAGTACGCGTTGAAGCGGGCTGCGGCAGCACCGTCGATCACGCGGTGGTCCCAGCTCAGCGACAGCGGCAGCATCAGCTTGGGTACAAAGGCCTTGCCGTCCCACTTGGGTTCGATCTGGCTCTTGCACACGCCCATGATGGCGACTTCGGGGGCATTGATGATGGGGGTGAAGTAACGCCCACCAATGCCGCCCAGGCTGGAGATGGTGAAGCAGGCACCGCTCATGTCGGCCGGGCCTAGCTTACCGTCCCGCGCCTTCTTGGCCAGGTCGCCCATTTCTTGCGAAATCTGGATCACACCCTTCTTGTCGGCATCCTTGATCACGGGCACCACCAGTCCATTCGGCGTGTCTGCCGCGAAGCCGATGTTGAAGTACTGCTTCATCACCAGTTGATCACCGTCCAGCGAGCTGTTGAACTCGGGGAACTTCTTCAGGGCTGCCACGCTGGCCTTGATCATGAAGGCGAGCATGGTCAGCTTGATGCCGGCCTTCTCGTTTTCCTTGTTCATGCTGACGCGGAAGGCTTCGAGTTCGGTGATGTCGCAGTCGTCGTGGTTGGTGACGTGCGGAATCAAGACCCAATTGCGGTGCAGGTTGGCGCCGCTGATCTTCTTGATGCGCGACATGTCCTTGCGCTCGACCGGGCCGAACTTGGCGAAGTCCACCTTGGGCCAGGGCAGCAGGCCCAGGGCCTCGCCACCGCCGCCAGCGGCAGCCTTGGGTGCTGCTGCGGCCTGGGCCTTGGTTTGGGCCGTGCCCGCCATGACAGACTTGGTGAAGCTTTGCACGTCGGCATCGGTGATGCGGCCCTTGCGGCCCGTACCCTTGACTTCGTCCAGCGGCACGCCGAGTTCGCGGGCGAACTTGCGCACCGATGGCGACGCGTGCGGCAGGCCGCCAGTGGGCGCCACGGTGGGGTTGTGCGCAGCAGGTGCGGCAGCGGCAGCCACCACAGGAGCCGCAGCTGCAGCAGCCACGGGAGCGGCGGCTGGCGCTGGTGCGGCGGCAACAGCGGCAGCTACCGGTGCAGCTGCAGCGGGCGCAGCAGCTGCCACGCCTTCCAGCACAGCCAGCAGGTCGCCGATGTTGACGGTGTCGCCCAGCTTGACCTTCAGCTCTTTGAGCACGCCGGCAGCGCTGGACGGGATTTCCATCGAGGCCTTGTCGGACTCTACGGTGATCAGCGATTGCTCTTGCTTGATGGTGTCGCCAACCTTGACCATGACTTCGATGACGGTCACGTCCTTGAAGTCGCCAATGTCGGGTACGAAGATCTGGATCGGGCCGGAGGCCGCGGGTGCGGCAGCCGGTGCTGCTACAGGAGTTGTAGCTGCTGGCGCAGGTGCTGCCTGCGCTGCAGCCGCTTTTGGTGCTTCAGCTGCAGGTGCGGCGGCGGCGCCACCGGCGACTTCCAGCATCACCACCAGCGAGCCTTGCTTGACCTTGTCGCCCAGGGCGACTTTCAATTCTTTCACCACGCCAGCTGCGCTGGACGGGATTTCCATTGAGGCCTTGTCGCTCTCTACCGTGATCAGCGACTGGTCGGCCTTCACGGTGTCGCCGGGCTTGACCATCAGCTCGATCACCGTCACCTCGTCAAAGTCCCCGATATCAGGGACATGAATTTCAATCAATGCCATGTTTGTGTCTCCAAAGATGCGGACAGGACCGGGGTGACCGGTCCTGCGAGGTGAGTGTTTAAGCGTAGAGCGGGTTGATCTTGTCGGCCTGGATGCCGTACTTGGCGATCGCCTCTGCCACCTTGGCAGCCGGCACCGTGCCGTCTTCGCTCAGCGCCTTTAGCGTGGCCACCACGATGTAGTGGCGGTTCACTTCAAAGTGCTCGCGCAGCTTGCTGCGGAAGTCGCTGCGGCCAAAGCCGTCGGTGCCCAGCACCTTGTAGGTACGGCCCTTGGGGATGAACGGACGGATCTGCTCGGCGTAGGCCTTCATGTAGTCGGTGGACGCAATGACCGGGCCGGTTTGGCCTGCCAGCTGCTGGCCAACGAAGCTGACGCGAGGAGTTTCCAGCGGGTGCAGCAGGTTGAAGCGTTCTGCGTCCTGGCCGTCGCGGGTCAGCTCGTTGAAGCTTGGGCAGCTCCAGACGTTGGCGGACACGCCCCACTCTTTTTCCAGCAGCTCTTGCGCAGCGATCGACTCGCGCAGGATGGTGCCCGAACCCAGCAGCTGGACCACGCCCTTGCCGTCGGTAGCGGGCTTGCACAGGTACATGCCCTTGATGATCTGCTCTTCGGTGCCGGCGGTGAGGCCAGGCATGGCGTAGTTTTCGTTCAACAGGGTCAGGTAGTAGTAGACGTTGTCCTGCTTCTCGACCATGCGCTTCAGGCCATGGTGCAGGATGACTGCGACTTCATGCGCAAACGTGGGGTCGTAGCTGATGCAGTTCGGAATCGTGCCAGCCATGATGTGGCTGTGGCCGTCTTCGTGCTGCAGGCCTTCGCCGTTCAGCGTGGTACGACCCGACGTGCCGCCCAGCAGGAAGCCGCGGGCTTGCATATCGCCCGCTGCCCAGGCCAGATCGCCAATGCGCTGGAAGCCGAACATCGAGTAGTACACATAGAACGGCACCATGATGCGGTTGCTGGTGCTGTAGCTGGTAGCCGCAGCGATCCAGCTGGCCATGCCGCCGGCTTCGTTGATGCCTTCTTGCAAGATCTGGCCGGCCTTATCTTCCTTGTAGTACATGACCTGGTCTTTATCGACCGGGGTGTACTGCTGGCCTGCGGGGTTGTAGATACCGATCTGGCGGAACAGACCTTCCATACCAAAGGTACGGGCTTCGTCCACCAGGATTGGCACCACGCGGGGGCCCAGGGCCTGGTCACGCAGCAGCGTGGTCAGGAAGCGCACATAGGCCTGGGTGGTCGAAATTTCACGGCCTTCTGGCGTGGCTTCGATCACCGACTTGAAGGTTTCCAGCGCGGGCACGGTAAAGCTCTCGTCGGCCTTGGTGCGGCGGTGTGGCAGATAGCCGCCCAGGGCTTTGCGGCGCTCGTGCAGGTACTGCATTTCCGGGGTGTCGTCGGCCGGCTTGTAGAACGGGATCTCTGGCAGCTGGCTGTCTGGGATTGGAATGTTGAAGCGGTCACGGAAGATTTTGATGTCTTCGTCGGTCAGCTTCTTGGTCTGGTGGACGTTGTTCTTGCCTTCACCGCTCTTGCCCATGCCGAAGCCCTTGACGGTCTTGATCAGCAGCACGGTCGGTTGGCCGGTGTGGTTGACGGCCTTGTCGTAGGCTGCGTAGACCTTTTTCGGGTCATGGCCGCCACGCTTCAGGGCGAAGATTTCGTCGTCGCTCATGTGGGCGACCATTTCCAGCGTGCGTGGATCGCGGCCGAAGAAATGCTTGCGCACGTAGGCACCGTCGTTGGCCTTGAAGGCCTGGTAGTCGCCGTCCAGCGTGTCCATCATCAGCTTTTTCAGCGCGCCGTCCTTGTCGCGGGCCAGCAGGCTGTCCCACTCGCTGCCCCACAGCAGCTTGATGACGTTCCAGCCAGCACCGCGGAACTCACCTTCGAGTTCCTGGATGATCTTGCCGTTGCCGCGCACCGGGCCGTCCAGGCGCTGCAGGTTGCAGTTGACGACGAAGATCAGGTTGTCCAGGTTTTCACGCGCGGCCAGGCCGATGGCGCCCAGGGATTCGACTTCGTCCATTTCGCCGTCGCCGCAGAACACCCAGACCTTGCGGTTGGCGGTGTCGGCAATGCCACGGGCGTGCAGGTATTTCAAGAAACGGGCTTGGTAGATGGCCATCAGCGGGCCCAGGCCCATGGACACCGTGGGGAACTGCCAGAACTCGGGCATCAGCTTGGGATGCGGGTAGCTGGACAGGCCCTTGCCGTCGACTTCCTGGCGGAAATGCAGCAGTTGGTCTTCGGTCAGGCGACCTTCGAGGTAGGCGCGGGCGTAGACACCGGGCGACACATGGCCCTGGATGTACAGACAGTCGCCACCGTGGTTTTCGCTCTCGGCATGCCAGAAATGGTTGAAGCCGGCGCCAAACATATGGGCCAGCGAGGCAAAGGAGCCGATGTGGCCGCCCAGGTCACCGCCGTCTACCGGGTGGTGGCGATTGGCCTTGACCACCATGGCCATGGCGTTCCAGCGCATGTAGGCGCGCAGGCGTTCTTCGATTTCGATGTTGCCAGGGCAACGGGCTTCATGCTCGGGGGCGATGGTGTTCACATAGCCGGTGTTGCCGGAGAAAGGCATGTCTATGCTTTTCTGACGTGCATGTTCCAGCAGCTGCTCCAACAAAAAGTGCGCCCGCTCCGGACCTTCACTCTCAATCACAGCGGACAAGGCGTCCATCCATTCGCGGGTCTCCTGGCTGTCCGCATCCGTCGTGGCGGCTCCAAACAGGCTCTCAGGTACAGCTGACATGCTTTGTCTCCTATGTTGGGAAGAGGTATTTTGAGGGGTTGACGCATTTTTTTTGAGCGACCTGTCTATTTTTGCACAAAAGTTTTTCATTTTCAATATGTGAATATTGATTTCATAATGTGAATTAAAAGCGCTTTAAATTCAGTACAAGCCCCCATGGTCTTTGTCTTGCTAACCGGTGTAGGCCACGCGTCCCCTACACTTCGACCATGCCTTTGCGCCCCCCTTCCTCTTCTTTTTTACCCTCGCCTATCGCGCCCCATAAATGGTGGCGGCGCTGGTGGAGCCGCCAATCGCCCCACCGCCAAGACCGCTTCGCCATGATGGCGCCGCTGATTGCGGTGCTGCTGTTCTTCGCCGCCATCGGCTCGTCCTTTATGTATTTGCGGCTGGAGGAAATTGACCGTGAGCAGGAGGCCGTGAAACGCGATGTGGAATACACCCAGCAGCAAATCCGCCTGCGCCTGCTGGAGCGCCAGGAACAGCTGATGCGCATCGGCCGCGACATCTCCAATGAAGAGGTGGACGTGGAGGAATTCATCAGCCGCGCGGAATCATTGGTGGCCCAGCACCCGGACCTGCAGGCGGTCAGCTGGATCGATGAGCGCCGCCGCGTCAAAGCCAGTTACGCCTCGCCCAGCCTGCCCTCGTCGCAAACCCGCGCAGTGGACACCTTTTTGCGCCCTGGTGGCGACACCGAAAGCACCTTCAGCCTGGCGCGCGATCTGCAACAGCCGGTGTATGCGCAGCCCGCTGGCGCTGCCGATGCCATTCCCCTGCTGCAGCTGCATATTCCGCTGGCCGACCGGGGCCGCTTTGCCGGCGTGCTGCTGGCCGAATATTCCAACGACAGCCTGCTGCGCTACGGCGTACCCGCCGAGGTGCTGGCCAAGTACGCGGTCGCCCTGCTGAACGGCAACAACCAGGTGCTGGCGGGCAATGCGTTGCCGATACGCTCGGTCAGCCACCGGCTGCTGCCTTGGTCCAGCCAGGCAGAGCCGTATGAAATACCGGTCTCTCCGGTGGGCAACGGCCTGATCCTGCGCGCCCAGGCCTACCGCACCTCGCAGGGGGTGATCGGCAGCGGCCTGTTCTGGCTGGTCGGCGCCCTGAGCGTGCTGACCGCCTGGATGTTGATCGGTAACTGGAAGCACACCCGCCGCCGACTGCAGGCCCAGCAGGCCCTGCTGTCGGAAACCAACTTCCGCCGCGCCATGGAGAACTCCATGCTGACCGGCATGCGCGCGCTGGACATGCAGGGCCGCATCACCTATGTGAACCTGGCGTTTTGCCGCATGACCGGATGGAGCGAATCCGCCCTGGTGGGACATACCGCGCCCTTTGCGCACTGGCCCGAGGAAGACCGCGAATACCTGGCCGCACGGCTGGAGGATGAGCTGAACGGCCGCACGCCGCCCGGCGGCTTCCAGGTACGGGTGAAACGCAAGGACGGCACGGTGTTCGATGGCCGCATGTATGTGGCGCCGCTGATCGACGCGGTGGGCAAGCAAACCGGCTGGATGACTTCCATGACCGACATCACCGAACCCAACCGCATCCGTGAACAGCTGTCGGCCTCGTACGAACGCTTCACCAAGGTGCTGGAGGCGCTGGACGCTTCGGTTTCGGTAGCCCCTATCAACAGTAACGAACTGCTGTTTGCCAACAAGCTGTACCGGCTATGGTTTGGCGTGCAGACCGTGGGGCACGAAAAGCTGGCCGCGCAGGCCGGCGTACCCGCCGCCCCCACACAGGACGAGAACGAAGACGACGTGGATGCGTTCGCCGGCCTGCCCACCGACAGCCTGACCGACACCCAGTCCGAGAGCGCGGAAATCTTCGTGGCCGACCTGGGCAAATGGCTGGAAGTGCGCTCGCGCTACCTCAGCTGGGTGGACGGCCGCCTGGTACAGATGGTGATTGCCACCGACATCACGCCACGCCGCCGCGCCGAGGAGCAGTCTGCCGCCCAGGCCGAGCGCGCGCAATCCTCCAGCCGCCTGATCACCATGGGCGAGATGGCCTCCAGCGTGGCGCATGAGCTGAACCAGCCACTGGCCGCCATTAGCAACTACTGCAACGGCATGGTCTCGCGCATCAAAGGGCCAGGCATTGCGCAAGACGACCTGCTGGCCGCCCTGGACAAGACCGCGCGCCAGGCCCAGCGCGCCGGCCAGATCATCCACCGCATCCAGTCCTTCGTGAAACGCAGCGAACCCAACCGCACCCAGTCGGACGTGGCACACATGGTGTCCGAGGCGGTGGAACTGGCGGGCATCGAGCTGCGCCGGCGCAATGTGCGCCTCAGCCATTACGTGGCGGCACGCCTGCCCCGGCTGCTGGTGGACCCGATCCTGATCGAACAGGTGCTGGTGAATCTGCTGCGCAATGCGGCCGAGGCCATCGATCTGGCGCAACGCCCGACCGCCCAACGCAACATTGAGCTGCGCGTGGTGCCGAAAATGGAAAACGACAAGGCCGGCATAGAGTTCTCGGTCACCGACACCGGCAAAGGCCTGGCCCCCGAGGTCAAGGAACGCCTGTTCGAAGCCTTCTTCTCCACCAAAGCCGAAGGCATGGGCATCGGCCTGAACCTGTGCCGCAGCATCATCGAGTCCCACCTGGGCAGGATGCAAGCCGAGAACCTCTACAATGGAAACGAAGGCACAGGGTGCCGTTTTTCATTCTGGATCCCGCTGGCGCAACTTTCTGTTACCCAGAGTGGACCTACAAATCCCGCCCCAACCCCCGGAGTGACTGCATGAGTTTGATCCCCAAAAAAGGTACTGTGTACGTCGTGGACGACGATGAGGCCGTCCGTGATTCGCTGCAATGGCTGCTGGAAGGCAAGGACTACCGGGTCCGCTGCTTTGATTCCGCAGAGTCCTTTTTAAGCCGCTTTGACGCCCGCGAAGTCGCCTGCCTGATCGTTGACATCCGCATGGGCGGCATGACCGGGCTGGAGCTGCAAGACCGCCTAATCGAACGCAAGTCCCCCCTGCCCATCGTCTTCATCACCGGCCACGGCGATGTGCCCATGGCGGTGGACACCATGAAAAAAGGCGCCATGGACTTCATCCAGAAGCCCTTCAAGGAAGACGAATTGGTCGGCCTGGTGGAGCGCATGCTGGAGCACGCCAAAGAGACCTTTACGGACTACCAGCAAGCAGCCAGCCGTGGCGCCCTGCTGTCCAAGCTCACCACCCGCGAATCCCAGGTGCTGGAGCGCATCGTCGCCGGCCGGCTGAACAAGCAGATCGCCGACGACCTGGGTATCAGCATCAAGACGGTGGAGGCCCACCGCGCCAACATCATGGAAAAGCTCAACGCCAACACCGTGGCCGACCTGCTGAAAATTGCCCTGGGACAAGCTGCTCCGAAAACCTGACGCTACACATTAAATAGCACCCCACGCCCGTCTGACCTGTGCCAGCGGGCGTTTTTACTTGATTTTTTGAATAATGACCGCTGAACTGATCGATGGCAACGCCCTGTCCCAACAACTGCGCCAGGATGTCGCTGCGCGCGCCCAAGCCCTGAAAGCCCGCGGCACCACGCCCGGCCTGGCCGTCGTTCTGGTGGGCGACAACCCGGCCAGCCAGGTGTATGTGCGTAACAAGGTCAAGGCCTGTGCCGATGCCGGCCTGCACTCGGTACTGGAAAAGTACGAAGCCGGTATGTCCGAAGCCGATCTGCTGGCCCGTGTGGACGCGCTGAACAACGACCCCAGCATCCACGGCATCCTGGTGCAGCTGCCCTTGCCAGCGCACATCGACGCACAAAAAGTCATTGAAGCCATCTCACCAGCCAAAGACGTGGACGGCTTCCACGTCGCCAGCGCCGGTGCGCTGATGACCGGCACGCCCGGCTTCTGGCCCTGCACGCCCTATGGTTGCATGAAGATGCTGGAAAGCATTAACTACGACCTGCGCGGCAAGCACGCCGTGGTGATTGGCCGCAGCAATATCGTCGGCAAACCCATGGCCCTGATGCTGCTGCAAAAAAACGCCACCGTCACCATCTGCCACAGCGCGACAGCCGACCTGAAAGCCATGACCTTGCAAGCCGACGTCATCGTCGCCGCTGTGGGCAAGCGCAATGTGCTGACCGCCGATATGGTCAAGCCCGGCGCCGTGGTGCTCGACGTCGGCATGAACCGCGACGACAACGGCAAACTGTGCGGCGACGTGGACTTTGAAAATGTGCGCCAGGTCGCAAGCCATATCACCCCGGTGCCCGGAGGCGTTGGCCCCATGACCATCACCATGTTGCTGGTCAATACATTGGAAGCTGCGGAACGTTCCGCCGCCTCTTGAATCTATCGCGCTTAACGCCACATCCAAACCATGACCAATCCACTGCTCGACTTCTCTGACCTGCCCCTGTTTGACCAGATCCAGCCCGAACACGTGGCACCCGCACTGGACCAGTTGCTGGCCCACGCGAATGCGGCACTGGACACGGTGACGCAGCCTGATTTTCCGGCCCAGTGGACCGAGATCGCCAAAGCGCTGGATGTGAGCACCGAGCAACTGGGCCGCGCCTGGGGCGCCGTCAGCCACTTGAACAGCGTAGCCGACACCCCGGCCCTGCGCGCCGCCTACAACGAAGCCCTGCCCCGCGTCACCGAGTTCTGGACCCGCCTGGGCGCGGATGAGCGCCTGTACGCCAAGTACAAGGCCGTGGACACGGCCAGCCTGAACGTCGAACAGCTGCAAGCCCACCGCAACGCCATGCGCAACTTCGTGCTCAGCGGAGCCGAACTGGAAGGAGCAGCCAAGGAGCGCTTTGCCCGCATCCAGGAACGCCAGGCTGAAATCAGCCAGAAGTTCAGCGAAAACGCACTGGATGCGACCGACGCCTATGCCTACTACGCACAGGCCGACGAACTGGACGGCGTGCCCGCCGATGTGCAGCACACCGCCCGCAGCGCCGCCCAAGCCGAAGGCAAGGAAGGCTACAAGCTCACGCTGAAGATGCCCTGCTACCTGCCGGTGATGCAGTTCGCCACCAGCAGCCCGCTGCGCGAGCGCCTGTACCGCGCCTACGTAACCCGTGCGTCCGACCAGGCCGAAGGCGAGGCCGTGCAGTTCGACAACACCGCCCTGATCCGCGAAACCCTGGCGCTGCGCCAGGAAGAAGCCCGCCTGCTGGGCTACCAGAATTTCGGCGAAGTCTCGGTCGTGCCCAAGATGGCTGAATCGCCCGCCGAAGTGATCCACTTCCTGCGCGACCTGGGTGTGCGCGCCCGCCCGTTTGCCGAAAAGGACGTAGCCGACCTGCGCAGCTTTGCCGCCGAACACCTGGGCCTGGCCGATCCCCAGCCCTGGGACTGGCCCTATGTGGGCGAAAAGCTCAAGGAAGCCCGCTACGCCTTCAGCGAGCAAGAGGTCAAGCAGTACTTCACCGCGCCCAAGGTGCTGGCCGGCCTGTTCAAGATCATCGAAACCCTGTTCGAAGTCTCTATCCGCCGCGACAGCGCCCCCGTGTGGCACCCCTCGGTGGAGTTCTACCGCATCGAGCGCAGCCTGGGTGGTACATCGGCAGATGCCCCCCGCCAATTGGTGGGCCAGTTCTACCTGGACCCATCGGCCCGCACCGGCAAACGTGGCGGTGCCTGGATGGACGACGTGCGCGCCCGCTGGCTGCGCCCCGACACCCACACGCTGCAGACCCCCGTGGCGCATCTGGTGTGCAACTTTGCCGACGGCGTGGACGGTCAGCCGCCACTGCTGACGCACGACGACGTGACCACCCTGTTCCACGAATTCGGCCACGGCCTGCACCACATGCTGACCCAGGTCAACGAGCGCGATGTGTCCGGCATCAGCGGCGTGGAATGGGACGCGGTGGAGCTGCCCAGCCAGTTCATGGAAAACTTCTGCTGGGAGTGGGATGTGCTCAAGCACATGACGGCCCACGTGCAGACGGGCGAGCCACTGCCGCGCGTGCTGTTCGACAAGATGACCGCCGCCAAGAACTTCCAAAGCGGCCTGCAAACCCTGCGCCAGATCGAGTTCTCGCTGTTTGACATGCTGCTGCACACCGAGCACGACCCGGCCCAGGACTTCATGCCCCTGCTGCGCAAGGTGCGCGACGAGGTCGCCGTGCTGCAAGCCCCGGCCTTCAGCCGTACCGCGCACACCTTCAGCCACATCTTCGCCGGCGGCTATGCGGCGGGTTACTACAGCTACAAATGGGCCGAGGTGCTCAGCGCCGACGCCTACGCCGCGTTCGAAGAAACCGCCGGCGCGGACGGCGCGGCCAACATCGAAACTGGCCGCCGCTACCGCCAGTCCATCCTGGAAGCCGGCGGCAGCCGCCCGGCCATGGAGTCGTTCAAGGCCTTCCGTGGCCGCGCGCCCACGCTGGATGCACTGCTGCGCCACCAAGGCATGGCTTAATAGTGGCCTGGAGGATTTTTACGATGCGCATTACCCCCATCCACACCGCACTGGCCTGCGCCGCATTGGCACTGGCCGCTGGCAGCGTCTATGCCCAGACGGTCTACCGCATCGTCGGCCCCGATGGCAAGGTCACTTTCTCTGACCAACCACCGGCGCCCAGCAGCCCGGCCAAGGTCACCACTACCAACAAAAACGGCAGCAGCGCAGTAAATGCCGCGTCGTTGCCGTTTGAGTTGCAAGAGATCGTAAAGCGTTATCCGGTCACGCTGTACACCGGTACCGGCTGCAGCCCCTGCGAAAGTGCGCGCAATCTGCTGGTGCAACGCGGTATCCCATTTACCGAGCGCAGCGTGAACACCGATGCCGATGCCGACGCACTGAAACGCATCAGCGGTGAAACCAGCCTGCCGTTCGGCACAATTGGTGGCCAACAGCTCAAAGGCTTCTCGGATGTGGAATGGACGCAGTACCTGGATGCTGCGGCCTACCCCAAATCATCGGTGCTGCCAGCCAGCTACAAGCGTGCGCCGGCCCAGCCCCTGGTGGCCAGCAAGGCGCCTCCAGCAGCAGCGCCGGCAGCTCCGGCCCCGGCAGCACCGCAGCCCGAGCCGGTGGACACCAGCCGCAACCCGCGCGGCATCCAGTTTTAGAGCTTAAAACTCCAGGGTTTTCACGCCCTGCGCCGTGCCCAGCAGGCACACATGGGCTTTTTGCAAGGCAAATACGCCCACTGTCACCACACCGGGCCACTGGCTGACCTGGTTTTCGAAAGCCACCGGGTCGCTGATCTGCAGGCCCGTCACGTCCAGGATGTACTGGCCGTTGTCGGTCACCAGCGGTTGGCCGTCCTTCAGGCGCAGCTTGGCCAGCCCCCCCATGGCGGCAAACTGGCGCACCAGGCGGTTCGAGGACATGGGAATAACTTCCACCGGCAGCGGGAACTGGCCCAGGGTCTGCACCAGCTTGCTCTCGTCGGCGATGCAGACGAACTGGCGCGACTGGGCGGCCACGATCTTCTCGCGCGTCAGCGCCGCACCGCCCCCTTTGACCATATAGCCCTGGCCGTCGATCTCGTCCGCACCGTCGATGTACACCGCCAGCTCGCCCACGTCATTGGCGTCGAACACGGGGATGCCCAGCGCTTTCAATTTGGCGGTGCTGGCCTCTGAACTGGACACCGCGCCTTTGACCTGGTCCTTGATGGTGGCCAGCGCGTCAATGAACTTGTTGACGGTGGAGCCGGTGCCCACGCCCACAATTTCGCCTGGCACCACATAGCGCAACGCGGCCTGGCCGACCAGGGTTTTCAGTTCATCTTGTGTCATCTGGGAAAATCCGTGGTTAAGTAGAAAAACCCTAATTATCCAATGCCCCTCATCCCCTACGCCCTGGCCCGCCCGTTTCTGTTTGGCCTGGACCCCGAAGCCGCCCACGACCTCACGCTGAACGCCATTGCCCGTACCCAGGGCACGCCGCTGGAATGCCTGTACCGCCAGTCCACGGTCAGCGACCCGGTGCAGCTGGCCGGGCTGCAGTTCCCTAACCGTGTGGGCCTGGCGGCTGGCCTGGACAAGAATGCCCGCTGCATCGACGGCCTGGGCGCCATGGGTTTCGGCTTTGTGGAGGTGGGCACGGTCACGCCGCTGGCCCAGCCCGGCAACCCGCAGCCGCGCATGTTCCGCTTGCCCCAGGCGAATGCGCTGATCAACCGCCTGGGCTTCAACAACGGCGGGCTGGAGGCCTTTGTGGCCAATGTGCAGCGCGCCCGCTTCCGCAGCAAGGCCGGGGGCACGCCCATGCTGCTGGGCCTGAACATCGGCAAGAACGCAGCGACACCGATCGAACGCGCCACCGACGACTACCTGCTGGCACTGGACGGTGTCTACCCGCATGCCGACTACGTGACGGTGAACATCTCCAGCCCCAACACCAAGAACCTGCGCGCCCTGCAGAGCGACGAGGCGCTGGACAGCTTGCTAGGCGCCGTGGCCGAACGGCGTGCCCAACTGGCGCAGCAGCACGGCAAGCGCGTGCCCATCTTCGTGAAGATCGCCCCCGACCTGGACGAGGGCCAGGTGGCCGTGATCGCCGCCACGCTGCAGCGCCACGCCATGGACGGCGTGATCGCCACCAACACCACCCTCAGCCGCGATGCCGTGAAAGGCATGGCGCATGCAGAAGAAACCGGCGGCCTGAGTGGCGCACCGGTGCTGCAGGCCAGCAACCGCGTGATTCGCCAGCTGCGCGCTGCCCTGGGCAAGGGCTTCCCGATTGTGGGCGTGGGCGGCATCCTGAGCGCAGCCGACGCTGTGAGCAAGATCGACGCCGGTGCCGACGTGGTACAGATCTACACCGGCCTGATCTACCGAGGCCCGGCGCTGGTGCAGCAGGCGGCACAGGCAATTAAAAGCATGAAGAAATAAGGCTCTAGCGCAGGAATTATCTGCACTGATAGCTCCCAATTAAATAGCAGGCCAATAAGCCCGCCAGCGTCGCGATAACGAAAGCTCTTGCCACGGCTAACGCAATCTGCATCCCTAGAAAACATGCCTAAAACCTTACATTCTGTGAGCAAACGAGGCAAACAAACCCGGCCTGTTTGACTTAGATCAGACAGCCGGAAAATCCTGTCCGCGAGGGCATCTGCTGAGCGCCAAGCTATTGTCTAATGCCAACCACGTGCAACATCTAGGAACAAGCCACCATGCGACTTAACCTACCAGTCACGGCCCAGGAATACGACTTCCCAGCTAAAAGCATGCTTGTGTCAACGACTGACACCAAGGGCCTCATCACTCACTGCAACGACGCTTTTGAGCAGGTCAGCGGCTATCTCTACGAAGAACTGATAGGCCAGCCACACAATATGATCCGCCACCCTGACATGCCCCCGGAGGCGTACAAGGACATGTGGCAAACCATAGGCCGCGGACGGGCCTGGAGCGGCATGGTGAAGAACCGGCGCAAGGACGGCTCCTTCTACTGGGTCGAAGCCAATGTCACCCCCATCATGCACAACGGCAAGCCACGCGGCTACATGTCGGTGCGCACCAAGCCTAGCCGACAAAAGATCCAGGACGCCGAGCAGTTGTACGCACGCATCCGTGCCGAACGCGAATCCGGCAAGCCGAGCTTTGAACTGCACGCCGGCTCCGTGCGCCTGCTAGGCTGGCGCGGCCTGTTGGGCCGACTGGAGCGTATCTCTTTCACCCAGCGCTACGTGCTGGTGTTGGCAGGCATGGTTGCCGTGGGCCTGACGCCGGTACTGCTGGGCATGGAAGGCATGGGCGGACGGCTGCTGCAAGTCGCCCTGCAAATCGCCGGCGCCAGCGTGATGGTGCTATGGTTCAAGCGCCATGTGTCCGATGTGATTGCCGATGCCGAGCAATTTGCCAGCGATATCTCAGGCTGCAATCTCGGCACCACCGTCCCGCAGGACCGCGGCGGCCCGCTGGGCAGCCTGAGCCGCAGCCTGCGGCAGATCCAGATCAACCTGCGCGCCGTGATTGGCGACGTGAAATCAGAGATCAACGGCTTCAGCCAAACGGCGGCCGAAATCGCCGCCAGCAGCCAGGACCTGTCGTCCCGCACCGAGTCCCAAGCCAGCAGCCTTGAAGAAACCGCCGCCAGCATGGAGCAGCTGTCCAGCACCGTGCAGCAGACCGCAGACACAGCCCGGCAAGTCGCCCAGCAAGGTGAAAAGAGCAGCAGCGTCGCAACCCGTGGCGGTCAGGCTGTACACCAGGTGGGCGTGGCGATGGAGAACATCAACGCCTCGTCAAAAAAGGTGCAGGAAATCATTGGCGTGATCGAAAGCATTGCCTTCCAAACCAACATCCTGGCCCTGAATGCCGCCGTGGAGGCCGCCCGCGCCGGCGAACAAGGCCGAGGCTTCGCCGTCGTCGCCAGCGAAGTGCGGGCCCTGGCCCAGCGCAGTGCCACAGCAGCCCGCGAGATCCGCGCACTGATCGCGCAGTCGGCAGAACAGGTTGCCGCCGGCAGCAACCAGATGAGCGACGCTGGTCGCACCATCGACGAAGTGGTGGCCTCGGTGAAGGAAGTCGGCGCCTTGATACGCCAGATCACCAACGCCACGCAAGAGCAGTCCCTGGGTATCTCGCAGGTCAACGAAGCGGTGACCCAGCTGGACAGCGTCACCCAGCAAAACGCTGCGCTGGTGGAGCAGTCGGCCGCCTCGGCCGAAGGCCTGAGCGACAGCAGCATGAACCTGGCGCGTGCAGTGCAAATCTTCCATCTGCCCTGAGACATGTGCTGATGTACCTTGCCCCCCAGGCTGACTGGGGCTGTATGCCCCTGGCCGGCAGCCTGCCTGCTTCGGTACTCGACTCGCTGTACAGCCAAATCGCCATCATCGACAAGACCGGCCAGATCCATTACGTGAACCGCGCCTGGCGCGATTTCGGCCACCATGGCCTGCCGCCCGACCATCCCTGGCTAGGTAGCAACTACCTGGACATGTGCCACCTCTACGTCGGTCACAACAAGCCGCCTTCCGGCCCGGTGCTACCCAAAATCCAGGCCGTGCTGGATGGCGACGAAGAAGCCTTCGACTGCGAATACCCCTGCCACACCGCACAGGAAAAGCGCTGGTTCATGGTCCGCATATCGGCCATGCGCGACCACCCTGGGCACTTTGTGGTGTCGCACCAGAACACTACACGGCGCAAGCAGCAGCTGCTGGCCGGCCAGGAAGCGCTGCAGGCCACTGCCCAGCACAGTCAGGCGATTTTGGACAATATGGTGGATGGCGTCATCACCATCAATGCGCAAGGCTTGATGGAGTCCTTCAACAAGGCCGCCAGCAAAATTTTTGGCTACAGCGTGGACGAAGTGCTGGGCCGCAATGTAGCGATGCTGATGCCAGCACCGCACCGCCAACACCACGACGGCTATCTGCGGCATTTCCAGCACACTGGCGAAGCCCGCATCATCGGTGCGCCAAGAGAGGTCGAAGGCCTGCGCAAAAACGGCCAGATATTTCCCATGAGCCTATCGGTGTCGCAGGTGGACCGTGCAGGCCAGCCCACCTTCATCGGCATGGTGCGCGACACCACCCAGCGCCACCGGCAAGATGAGGAAATCCGCCGCCTGGCCTTCTACGACCCGCTGACAGGCCTGCCCAACCGGCGCATGCTGATGGACCGTCTCAAACAAGCCATCGCCAGTGCCAACCGTAGCCGCCAGCACGGCGCAGTGATGTTCCTGGACCTGGACCATTTCAAGCAGCTCAACGACACACGCGGCCACGACGTGGGCGACCTGCTATTGCAGCAAGTCGCGCTGCGGCTGAACAACTGCATGCGCGAAGTCGACTGCGTGGCCCGCCTGGGTGGTGACGAATTCGTGGTGCTGCTGGAGGCCTTGAGCAGCCACGCCCATGAGGCCGCCACCCAGACCGAAGCCATTGCCAGCAAGATACTGTACGCACTGAGCCAGCCCTACACCTTGCGCGAACAGATCCACGAAAGCACGCCCAGCATCGGCATCGTGGTGTTTGCGCAAGACCACACCAGCCAGGATGAATTACTCAAGAAGGCCGACGTGGCCATGTACCAGGCCAAATCGGCCGGCCGCAACACGGCCTGCTTTTTCGACCCCGCCATGCAAGCCGCCGTACTGGCCCATGCCGAGCTGGAAAAAGACCTGCGCCAGGGCCTGGCACAAAACGAATTCCTATTGCACTACCAGGTACAGGTGAATGGGCGAGGCGTGCCGGTCGGTGCCGAGGCCCTGGTACGCTGGCACAGCCCGCAGCGAGGCCCGGTGCCTCCCGGGCAATTCATTGGGCTGGCCGAAGAAAGTGGGCTGATTCTGCCCCTGGGCCAGTGGGTGCTGGAAACCGCCTGCACGCAGTTGCAGGCCTGGGCCCAGCACCCCGCTACCGCGGGCTGGACCATGGCCGTCAACGTCAGCGCCAGCCAGTTCGCCCAGGCCGACTTTGTGGCCACCGTGGTGGCCGCACTGCAGCACACCGGCGCCAACCCGCACCTGCTGAAACTGGAGCTGACCGAGAGCATGCTGGTCAACGATGTGGAAGACGTGATCCTGAAGATGAACCAGCTGAAGGCCCAGGGCGTGTGCTTCTCGCTGGACGACTTCGGCACCGGCTACTCGTCGCTGTCGCACCTCAAGCGCCTGCCGCTGGACCAGCTGAAGATCGACCAGAGCTTTGTGCGCGACATCCTGACCGACCCCAGCGACGCGGTCATCGCCCGCACCATCGTGGCGCTAGGCCACAGCCTGGGGCTGGCGGTGATCGCCGAAGGCGTGGAAACCGCAGCCCAGCGCGACTTCCTGGCCGGCCTGGGCTGCGATGCCTTCCAGGGCTACCACTTTGGCCGACCCGAGCCCGCAGACGCGCTGCAGAAATTTATATAAAATATGCCGCCAGCGCAGATTCCACCTGCGTAAGCAGCTCCTATTTACATAGCATTGCAAGGCAGACACATCCGGTTACATCCGGTGTAGACACCGTCCGACATCGGCTCTAGCATCCCTGGATGGATGGTTTCCACATTCCACAGGAGGCTTTATGCAAGTGCAACCTTATCTTTTCTTCAACGGCCGCTGCGAAGAAGCTTTGGCTTTTTACACCGCGGCGCTGGGGGCCGAAGTCACCATGCTGATGCGCTATGCCGAAGCCCCCGGCGGCGGCCCAGAAGGCATGCTGCCACCGGGCTTCGAGAACAAAATCATGCATGCCAGCATGCGCGTGGGCGAGGCAGTGGTGATGGCCTCGGACGGCAACAGCACCGAGCCGGCAAGCTTCAAAGGCTTCTCGCTGTCGCTGGACGCCAAAGATGGTGCGCATGCCGAAAAGCTGTTCAACGCGCTGAGCCAGGGCGGCCAGGTGCAAATGCCCCTGGGCAAGACCTTTTACGCCTCCAGCTTTGGCATGGTGGCCGACAAATTCGGCGTGTCCTGGATGGTCATTGTGATGCCCTAGCGGGAGACACAGCATGCTCTACACCGGCAGCTGCCACTGCGGCAATATCCGCTTCACCGTGGATGGCGAAATCAAAGGCGCCATGGAATGCAATTGCTCGATCTGCGTGCGCAAGGGTTCGCTGATGTGGTTCGTGCCGCGCGAACAGCTGCAGCTACAGACCCCCGAGGAAAACCTGAGCACCTACCTGTTCAACAAGCATGTGATCCAGCACCACTTCTGCGCCAGCTGCGGCATCCATCCGTTTGGAGAAGGCACAGACCCCAAAGGCAATCGCGTGGCCGCCGTCAACATCCGCTGCCTGGAGGGGCTGGACCTGGCCGCCATACCGGTGCAGCACTACGACGGTCGCGCTGCCTGAGCCGGCTTACTGGCGCGCGGTGCGGATATTCGGCGGCGGCGTGCCGGGGCACAGCTGCCGGCGATCTCGTCAAAGCTCAGTCTGCTCTGACATTTCCAAGGCGTCCTCGACCTCTATGCCGAGATAGCGAACCGCACTTTCCAACTTGGTATGCCCGAGCAGGAGTTGGACGGCACGCAGGTTTTGGGTTCTGCGGTAGATCAACGTTGCTTTGGTTCGTCGCATGGAATGCGTTCCAAACTCCGTCGTATCAAGGCCAATTTCATTGGCCCAACGATGAACAATGCGGGCGTACTGCCGCGTCCCAATATGAGCCGAGGCGTGAAGCCTGCTGGGAAACAGATAGTCATCAGCCCGTAGATTCACCTCCTGCACCCAGGCTTCAAGCGCATCACGGGTAGCCAGAGTCAGTTCGAACTGTACGGGACGGTGTGTTTTATGTTGCATGATGGTCGCCCTACTGGCGATTGCAGTGCCATGGCAAACATCGCGAACGCGAAGTTTTACAAGATCGCCACCGCGAAGCTTGCTGTCTAGCCCCAGATTAAACATGACCAGTTCACGTTGCCTTGATTGCATCTGCAGCCGGACCCGAATAGCCCAGATATCTCGGATCTTGAAGGGGGCCTTCTGCCCGACGATTTTCCCCTTATTCCATGGGGTCGCGGAACTGGTCGATTTATCATGGTCCATGATGTGCTCCTGTTGAAGGTGCGACGGCGCCGTCTTCGCGTTGACGGACGTCGCCACAATATGGTGCGATAACCAGAACCATCTCCACCAGTCAGCGCCTCCTAGCTGAAGATACCCTGCGGCCAACAGAAGCGTCCAAGGCTGGTGGAGCCCTTCATAATCAACACCGCCCCCCCGCTTGTTCGAGATGCCAGTCTTTCATCATGGATAAATTCTTGCTGCAGCAGCAGGTGCTGGAGCGGCTAGCCGAAGACCTGCGACAAGCCGAGCAGGCAGTGCGGACGGCCCATGAAACGGCAACTCACGAAGAAAACATCGCCGAAAACAAATACGACACCTTGGGACTCGAAGCCGCCTACCTGGCCACCGGCCAAGCTCGGCGCGCCGAAGGCATCCGCCAGGCGATGGCCAATTGGCGCCAATTCCGCCCGCGCCCCTACGACGCCATCAAAGGTATACAGCTAGGCGCGCTGGTCTGCCTAGTCGATTCCGACGACCAGCAGCTAGAGCTATTTCTCGGGCCGGATGGCGGCAGCATGAAGTTGGTCAGCGGCGCTCAGTTCGTTCAGGTCATCAGCAGCGAAGCCCCTTTGGGCAGGACCATGCCGGGTAAATGCGAGGGGGATGAGGTATGGATACAGATTACTCCAATCCGACAGCAGTTTGAGGTGCCGCGGGTTAATTAAGCCGCAAGCAAGCCCACGCAGAATCGACCGAGGTCGGCGGACGTGCCTGGAGGCTAGACTTCTGCTATTAACGGCCGAGGCTGTGTGAAAACGCTTCACGCTTAGCCACTTCAAAAATAAAATAAGGTAACCCGTTTCCAGCGAGGTAGC
>NZ_JBWKVR010000021.1:0-104464 GCF_059421805.1 Rhodoferax sp. GW821-FHT02C08 | reverse complement strand
ACGCCCAAGTGGCCGAAATCGGACCCTGGTAGATGCATGGGCCTATTTTGAAGAGGCTTGTTCAGCGTTGCCTTAACTTTAAACCCCTACTGCATCGGCATGGATGGCTTCTGTTGCGCGGCTCTGATCTAGATAGGGAAAAGCAGGACAATCACGGGTTAGCCTATTTCCCCAAGCCCTGCATTCCATGACGTCCCCTGCCCACAGTCCCTGGCGCCTGTCCGTTGCGCCCATGATGGACTGGACTGACGCGCATTGCCGCTATCTCCACCGTCTGATTTCCCGCCACACATTGCTTTATACCGAGATGGTGACCACCGGCGCCTTGCTGCATGGCGACGTGCCTCGGCACCTGCGCTTCAATGCCGAAGAACATCCGGTGGCGCTGCAGCTGGGTGGCAGTGAGCCGGTCGACCTGGCGCGTTGCGCCGTGCTGGGCGAGCAGTGGGGCTATGACGAGATCAATATCAACTGCGGCTGCCCCAGCGAGCGGGTGCAACGCGGTGCCTTTGGCGCCTGCCTGATGAACGAGGCGCCGCTGGTAGCCGACTGCGTGAAGGCCATGGTGGATGTGGTGGATGTGCCCGTCACGGTGAAGCACCGCATCGGCATCGATAAGACCGAGAGCTACGAGTTTGTGCGCGACTTCGTCGGCACGGTGGCCGAGGCCGGTTGCAGCACCTTCATCGTCCACGCCCGCAATGCCTGGCTCAAAGGCCTGAGCCCCAAGGAAAACCGCGAGATTCCCCCGTTGCGCTATGAGCTGGTGCACCGCCTCAAGCGCGACTTTCCGGCGCTGACGATTGCCATCAACGGTGGCATCACCACGCAGCAGCAGATTGCCGAGCAGCTGGACCTGCTGGACGGTGTGATGGTGGGCCGCGAGGCCTACCACAACCCCTGGTCCATGGCGGGCTGGGACCAGGCTTTTTACGGTGCGGCGCCTAGCGAGGCTACGCGTGAATCCGTGGAAGAGCAGATGGTGGTTTATATGGAGCGCCTGGCCGCAGAGCAAGGCCTGGGTTGGTATGGCATTGCCCGCCACATGCTGGGGCTGCGCCACGGCCTGCCCGGTGCGCGCCGCTGGCGCCAGGTGTGGAGCGACCACCGCCTGAAAACCACGCCACCGCGCGAGGTGATGGCCCTGGCCCACGCCCACTGACGTTTTTACTTCAATTCGACCAGCGCGGTTTCAAAGTCGTAGTTGGCCATGGCAGCAGATACCGTGCGGTAGGTCTCCCCTAGCGCGTCTTGCAGCATGCCTTTGTGCTCTTGCCAGGTGTCCAGGGCTTCCGGGTCGCTGTCGGCCAGTTGCCGGCGAATCGTATCCAGCGTGGCAGCCAGTAGTACCGGGTCTGCTTCGGTGCTGGATGTCTTGGTGCTGGGGAGGGCTGCCTGTATGCCTTCAACCAGCGCGGCCAGCTGGCTTGCGACCAGGGCAAGCAGTATGGCCACGGCTTCTGCGGGTTCCCGGGCTTTCAGGGCGGCCTCCAGCTGGTTCGCGGCATGTTGTAAATCGGTGGCTCCAATATTGCCGGCCAGACCTTTGAGGGTGTGGGCATAGCGCTCCGCGCTGGTTGCGTCGTCCGCCTCCAGTGCTTGGGCTATAGCGCTGGCGGTGTGCGCCTGGCCATGGGCAAATTTGCGCAGCATCGATACATAGAGCGACTGTTTGCCCATGACGCGGCGCAGGCCCAGAGCGGTGTCCAGCGCGGCGATGTGCTGCGGCACGGCATCTGCTGGCGGCTCGGTAGCGACCTCTGGTGGCTTGACGTCCAGGCCCAGGCCGCTGCGGGGCAGTACCCACTGCGCCAGCGCACACCAGAGTTCATCGGGTTCTATGGGTTTGGCAACGAAGCCGTTCATACCGGCGGCCAGGCAGCGCTCGCGGTCTGCTTGCATGGCGTTGGCGGTCATGGCCACGATGGGCAGCGTGGCCAGCGCGCTGCCGGCGCCCAATTGGCGAATCGCCTCGGTAGCGGTGATGCCATCCATCACCGGCATCTGCATGTCCATCAACACCAGGTCGTAGGCCACTTGTTGAACCATGTCCACTGCGATTTGTCCGTTGTCGGCCATATCCACATGAAAGCCAGCGTACTTCAGCAGCTCGCCGGCAACCTGCTGGTTCAGCAGATTGTCTTCCACCAACAGGATGCGTGCACCGCGCAGCGGCGCCAGGCTGCGCAGTGCGGCACTGGTGTGCGCGGCCGTGTCTTGGGCCGGGCTGAGCGTCGTGTGCTGCCCCAGCGCGTTGACCATGGTGTCGAAGAGAAGGGAGGGGCTGATAGGCTTGAGCAGCACATTGGGAACGTGGGCATCACCTGCGCCCAGCATGACTTCTTCGCGGCCGAAGGCCGTGACCAGCACGACATGTGGTTCGGCTGGCAGCTTCAGGGCGCGCAGCCGCTGTATGGCTTGCAGCCCGTCCATGCCGGGCATTTGCCAGTCCATCATCACCAGATCGAAGGGGCTGCTGCCCTGGGCGCGGCTGCTGACAGCTTCCAGTGCCAGCGCACCGCTGGAGGCGGTTTCCACCACAAAATCCATGCTGCGCAGCATTTCGCTGAGCACCGTGGCCGCAGAGTCGTTGTCGTCTACCACCAGCACCCGGCGGCCACGCAGCTGCATGTCGCTCAGGCATGGGCGTGCCACCCGTTGACCGAGTCCCATGCGGGCCGTGAACCAGAAGCTGGAGCCCTGGCCCGACGTGCTGTCCACGCCGACCTGGCCCCCCATGAGTTCCGCCAGGCGCTTACAGATCACCAGCCCCAGGCCCGAGCCGCCGTACTCCCGGGTGGTGGAACTGTCGGCTTGGCTGAAGCTTTGGAATAGACGGCCAATTTGCTCGGCGCTCAGGCCGATGCCGGTATCGCGCACGGTGAAGCGCAGAACGACGCCGCTGGGCGTGTACTCCTGCACACGCACCGATATTTCAATCTCGCCATGCTCGGTGAACTTGATGGCATTGTTGGCGTAGTTGATCAGGATCTGGCTCAGCCGCAGCGGATCGCCTACCAGCTGCTGCGGTACCTGCGCGGGCAGGTCGCACACCAGCTCCAGGTTCTTGGCCTGGGTCTTGTCGGCAATCACGGTGACCACATTGCCCAGCACCTGCTCCAGGTCGAAGGCGATGTGCTCCACCTGCAGCTTGCCTGCCTCGACCTTGGAGAAGTCCAGGATGTCATTCAATATGCCCATCAGGTGCTGGCCTGACTTGTAGATCTTTTGCAGGTAGTCGCGCTGGCGCGGGTCCAGGTCGGTTTTTAGCGCCAGGTGCGACATGCCGATGACGGCGTTCATAGGCGTGCGGATTTCGTGGCTCATATTGGCCAGAAAGTCGCTCTTGGCCTGGCTGGCCAATTCGGCTGCTTCTTTGGCGCGGCGCAGTTCGGTGGCGGTGGCGCGCTGGATGGAGATGTCTTCATAGACCCATACCACGCCTTCTTCGAGCTTCTTTGGATTGATGGCACGGCCGTAGGTGTGCACCCAGAGTGGCGATCCGTCCTTGTGCCGCAATTCCACGTCGCCTGAGAAGAATCCGCTGGCCTGCATGGCCGGGTTGACCCGCCGGCGGATGGCGGAGAGGTCTTTCTCGGACAGGAATAGCTCCTTGGTTCCGTGCTGCAGCAGTTCGCCCGGGCCGTAGCCAAACATGCGCTCCATGGCCGAGTTGCAGCGCTGGATGGTGTAGTCCACGGCGAAGATCACGCCCAGGCTTACCGATTCGAAAATGGTTTCCTGCTCACGCAGTGCAACCGCCAGCCGTTCCTCGTACTGTTGCCGCGCCCGGTTGGTTTGCAGCAAGCTTTGGTTCATGTCGTTCAGCGAGGCCAGCAGCTGGCCCATCTCGTTGTTGTCGTGCGGCAGCGGGGTGTCGTACAAGTTGCCGGCGGCAACCTGGCGTGCAATCTGCACGGCCTGCAGTACCGGCTCGCTGATGGATCGGCCTATGAAGTAGGCCAGCACCGCCAGCACAAGGTACAGCAAGGCGACCACGGTGAGCAGCGTGTACTTGGTGGTGGTCAGTGCGTCCAGGCGCTGGTCCAGGCTGCTTTGAAGTGCCAGGAAGGCCGCTTCTGTGAACCGGTTTTGGGTGTCGATGATTTCGTTCAGGGTCTGGAAATCATCGGGCGCATTGCGACCGAAGATCTCCGGCTGCAGGATGTGGGCATGCAGGTTTTTGTAGATGCGCTGCCAGTGGAAGCTGCTGGCCAGCACCGGTGTCTGCAGCGGTTCGCGGAAGTCTGCGTTGGCGCGTACGGCTTTTTCCAGTGTGTTTTGCAGCTCGTCGAAGTCGTCGGTGATGCGGCCGATCTGGGCCGTCAGGTAGTTGCGCTCTTCGGCCGATACATCGATCTTGTTGATAAGTTCCACGCCCTTGTCACGCACTTGCGCCAGCGATTCCAGCAGCGAGGGAGATTCGATCAACGCCACACGCTCCAGCAGATAACTCTCGCCGTGCGGGTCTAGGTTCAGACCGAAGTCGTCGGCCAGCTGGTCGTTGATCTTCGTCAGCAGGCGTATCAGCGTGGTGTGCTGGACAAAGCTCTGATCCTGCAGCGGGTGCTTGCTGTTTAGCGTGTCCTGCAGGTCCAGCCACTCGGATTGGCATTGCTCCCACAGGGCGGAGATCACCGGCGTGCGTATGCCGGGCAGCAGGGACTGGACACGCGCCATCGCCGTGTGGACGCCGGCCCGTGCGTCACGCAGCCCGGCGGTGGGGCTGCTGGACGAGGTTTGTGCCACCAGTCCACGGTGTTTTTGCAGCTGCATCACCAGTGTCAGCACCGAGCGTATCGGCGGTACGCCCTGCAGCTCTTTGTGTAGTGTGTCGGTGGTGGTGTTGGCCTCGCGCAGGTACAGGGCCATGGGCAAGGCCAGCAGCAACAGGCTGAGTAAACCCAGCAGGGCCACTTTCTGCGATATCAACCGGCGGTTCAGCCAGGCTTTCATGGTGCGCTGTTTCTATTGCGGTGATGGTGTGCGGTATGGCTCGCCGCATGTGCGGGCCTCAGGGCGTTCGCACGTATTTTGGGTGCTATATATTCAATAGCTGCTTGCGTACGATTTATCTGCGCCACAGGTCTATTTTCTTTGTAATTCATATCGGTTGGTAGACGGGCCTGATTTTTCGCTTGCAGCCCCAGGGTGGCGAGCTGCCAATATACCGAACACCGTGTGGCTTGGAACTTTGAGCGTAATGGATATAGCGTAACCAGTGGTCGACAGGTGACCTTCTGGAGCTGAGTCAGGCCTGCATGGCCTGGGATAGCTCGGTCAGTGCCAGTTCAAAGTCGTAATCCCGCAGGGCGGCTTCCATGTCGGCATGGCGGCCGCCCAGCACGGCCCTGAAGGGCTCGCGGTAGCGCTGGAAAACATCGCGCGCATCTGGGTCGTTGTCTTGCAGCTGAAGCACGAAGCGTTGCATCACTTCAGCAGGTATGGGGTCTGTGGCCCGGGCTGGGGACGGCGCCTTGCCCAGTACCGATTGGGTGGCCTGCACCAGGATATCCAGCGGCTGCTGCAGCAGTTGCAACAGGGCTTCCACTTCGGTCGGACTGCGTTGGTCTCGGATGGCGAACTCCACCTGGGCGGCGGCGTGCTGCAGGCCCGCGGCGCCAATCGTGCCTGCTGCGCCGCGCAGGGTGTGGGCCAGGCGCTCGGCTATGGCGGGGTCGTTCTGCTGCAGGGCCAGGCGTATGCGTGTGCAGCAGTCATGTTGACCGTCGATAAACTTACCCAGCATGCTGCCGTAGAAGGATTCCTTGCCCATCATGTGCTCCAGCCCCATGGTGACGTTCAGCCCGGGCACCGCCCGCAGCCGGCTGGTCAGGGAGAGGGCTGGGCCGGGTGGGGCTGCTGCAATGGATGCCACGCCGCCCAGCCCGGCACGCGGGTGTATCCAGCGCGCCAGAGCCCGCCAGAGTTCTTCGGGGTCTATCGGCTTGGCGATAAAGCCTTGCATGCCGGCGGCGGCGCAGCGGTCGCGGTCTGCCTGCATGGCATTCGCCGTCATGGCCAGGATGGGCATCTGGGCGAAATCGGGGTTCGCGCGTATCGCCAGCGTGGCGTGGATACCGTCCATCACCGGCATCTGCATGTCCATCAGCACCACGTCAAAAGCTTGTTGCACAGACCGCGCGCACACCATGTCGATGGCGATCTGGCCGTTGTCGGCCAGACTGACCTGGAAGCCCGCCTCTTGCAGCAGCTCGCTGGCCACCTGTTGGTTCAAAGGGTTGTCTTCCACCAGCAGGATGTGCGCGCCGCGCAAGGGGGCCAGCGCGGCCAGGGCTGAACTGCCGGCTGGGGACGCATTCTGTGCGCCTGCCTGTGGTGGGCGTGCGTCCAGCAGGCGCATCATGGTGTTGAACAGCACCGAGCCACTGACTGGCTTGTGCAGCAGTTCGTCGATAAAGGCCGCATGTTGGCCGTCGATTTCGTCTCGGCCATAAGCCGTGACCATTACGCGGCGTGGCAGCAGAGGCAGGCGTAGCGTCGTAATGCGCTGCGCGACCTCCAGACCGTCCATGCCGGGCATCTGCCAGTCCAGCATGACGATGTCGAAGGGCGTGCCAGCGTCGGAGGCCAGCTGCAAGGCGTCCAGTGCCTGTGGGCCGGACGCGACCGAGGCCACGCTCAGGTTCAGCGCGGCCAGCATGTCCACCAGTACGGCACGGGCGCTGTCGTTGTCATCCACCACCAGTACCCGGCGTCCGCGCAGGTCGATGCTGGGGGCCAGCCAGCGCGGACGCTGCTCGCCCAGGCCCAGCCGGGCGGTGAACCAGAAGCAGGAGCCCTTGCCTTTATCGCTGTACACGCCTACGTTGCCGCCCATCAGCTCGGCCAGGTTTTTGCTGATCACCAGGCCCAGGCCGGTACCGCCGTACTGGCGGGTAGTTGAGCTGTCGGCCTGGCTGAAGCTCTGGAACAGGCGACTGATCTGCTCGGGCGTGAGGCCTATGCCGGTGTCGTGTACCTCGAAGCGCAGCAGGGCCTGGGTGTCGCTGCGTTCTTCCATGCGTACGACAATATCGATTTCGCCGTCTTCGGTGAACTTGATGGCATTGTTGGCGTAGTTGATAAGGATCTGACCCAGGCGCAGTGGGTCACCCAGCAGGCTTTGCGGCATGTCGGCTGGCACCTTGAACACCAGCTCCAGGTTCTTGCTTTGCGCCTTGTCGGCCACTACGGTGGCCACGTTTTCCAGCAGTTGGTCCAGCTCGAAGGCGGTTTGTTCCACGCGCAGCTTGCCGGCCTCCACCTTGGAGAAGTCCAGTATGTCGTTCAGTATGCCCAGCAGGTGCTGGCCGGACTGGCGGATTTTGAGCACATACTCGTACTGGCGCGGGTTCAGGTCGGTCTTCAGCGCCAAGTAGGACATGCCGATGATGGCGTTCATGGGCGTGCGGATTTCATGGCTCATATTGGCCAGAAAGTCGCCTTTGGCCCGGCTGGCTGCATCGGCTGCATCCTTGGCCAAGCGCAACTGCTCCAGCATGGCGCGCATATCACTCTCGGCCTGGCGGGACTCCATGAACAGCTCTTCGCGCGACTTTTCGGCAAACCGGGCCCGCAGGTCGTCCAGGCGCTCGGGGCGCAGCGTTTGCTGCAGGGCAAAGTACAGGCGCAGGCCGTGGCGGCCGTCTTTCTGGAAGGTTTCACTGTTGTGCACCAGACCGCGCAATACCAGTGCAGGCGCCGGCAGCGGCGTGCTGGCGCTGAAGCTCAGGCCGGCAAAATCGCGCAGCCCCAGGCGGTAGATGTCCATGGCCAGCTGCGGGTCTTGTCCATGGGCCAGCAGCCAGCGGCACATCTCGGAGGTACATGCTGCCATGGGCGTGCAGTGTGGCGACGGGCCCTCAATGGCCAGCAGGGCATGCAAGACCTTGCTGCGCGCCTCCAGGCAGGAGTGGGCCGCATACAGCGACAGCTGGCCTATGCTGGCTACCGCTTGCACTTGAGCACGATGCAGCTGGCATCGTCTGTTGTTTTGCTGCCCTCGCGCAGCACATACTCGGCAATTTGCTGTGCCGTACCCAGGCGGGCGCGGCGCAGCATCTGGCTGCTGATGGTTTCGCGTATGCCGTCCGAATAGAGCAGCACCACATCATCGACATGCAGGGGGAAGCGTTGTACATGCGGCGAGGAGAAGCGTTCGCCCAGCACGCCGTCACGTGAGATGCCGGCCCAGGGGATGGCCCCGACGCAGCGGATGCGGATATTACCCACGCCGGCAAACAACAGCTCGCCGCGTACCGCATGCACAAAGGCCACGGCTGCAGCGGCGCCCACCGTGCCTATGCAGTACTGGTGCATGCGCTGCAGCAGCTGGTCCGGTTGGGTGTTGCCGGCCGTGCGCACCAGGTCGGCCAGCGGCTCGGCTACCGCATGCGCGCGTTTGCCATGGCCCGATGCATCGATGCAGGCCAGTAGCAAGCCGTCCGGTACCTGTTGTACCACTGTGCTGTCGCCGCACAGGTACTCCGGGTAGCGTGGGCGGTTGATTTCGGCCAGATCGAACGACAGCTTCGGGGCCTGGCCAGGCCGCGGTGCGGCGGCAGCCTGCAATGGGGCAGGGCCGGGCTGCGGCGGGGCGGCGGAGAGGGCCATGGTGTGGGCAGACTGGTTCAACCATTTGCGGGTTTGCACCTTGCAGCCCTGTCCGGGGGCGGACGCGATGTGGAACTCGGACACCATGCGGCGCACGCCGCTCAGACCCAGGCCCAGCGTGCCCGAGGAGCTGTAGTGTTCCTCCATGGCCAGGGCCACGTCGGCAATGCCCGGCCCGGCGTCTTCGGCCACGATGTCCACGCCATGGCGGTAGCCGCTGTGCACGGGCTGGATGCGGATTTGGCCTTGGCCCGCGTATTTCAGGATGTTGCTGCCCAGCTCGGCGACCACGGTGGCCAGCATCGTCAGGTCTACCGCCGAGTACTGCGCCAGTGCCGGCATGCGCCCCACCTGGGCCACGGCCATGCGCAGGTCCAGTGCGGACTGGATGCGGAAGGCGGCGCTGTCGTGGGTGCTGCCGGACATGGTTAATACGTACCCTGGGACGCCAGCAGCGCGAAGGCGTCTTCCATGTGCATGCAAAACTGCTGGTCGCCGATGTTCGCACCGGCCTGGGCCAGAAAACTGGCAATGCCCGGATTGAGCGCCACAAACACCACCTGCGCGCCCAGAAAACCCATCACCCGGGCCAGGGCCTGGATGCGCGAGAACTCATGCAGGTCCAGCACCGGCACGGCAGAGAAGTCGAGCACGGCCGCTGGCAGCCGTTTGTCCACCAGGCGCTCGGTTACGGCCTGGTGCAGCGCATCAAAGCTTTCGTCCCGCAAATCGGCCTGCATGGCCACCACCAGGCAGCCCTGCACCTCGGTCATGGAGACGTTGTGGAGCATGCTGGCGGACATGCCAACGCGTCCCTACGACCCGTTCCGGGGACGCAGGCCGCCGGTAAGTTGGGCGGTGGCGCTGACATCGGTTACGCCCACTGCGCGCAGCGCCAGTTCGAAGGCATCGCGCAGGGTGGCGGTGGTGCGTACTTCGCCAATCACCACGCCCAGCTCGACCATGGTGCGGGCGATGGAGGGCGACACGCCGGAGATGATGGACTCGCAGCCCATCAGCCGGGTGGCCTTGGTGATCTTGATCAGCTGGTTGGCCACACCGGTGTCCACCGAGGCCACGCCGCTGATGTCCAGCACAAAGACCTTGGAGCGGCTCTCGGCGATCTTGGTCAGCGTCTTGTTCATGATCTCGGCCGTGCGCGTGGTGTCGATGATGCCCACCAGCGGCAGCAGCAGGATGCCCTCCCAGATCGGCGTGACCGGGGTGGACATTTCCATCATGGCCCGGCTGTGGTCGGCGATGCGTTCGCGTGCGATGCGCGAGATGGTGTCTATCACCAGAAATGTGTCCATCTTCAGCTGCTTGCTGATGGACAGTGCCATGTCCAACACCTCCTCGGTGGGCAGGTCAGTAGTGCGCAGTTTTTTCACCAGCATCTGGTAGAACATGCTGACACCGGCGAAGTAGATGTCGTTGGGCAGCTCGATATGGGCGTGGATGGCGCCCACATGCGTGCAGCGGGCCACGTAGAAGTCGTTGATCTCGGCGGCAAAGAACTGCTGCCAGTGGCGTACCTGCAGCTTGCGCACCCGGCCCACGTTGTCGCTGTCCGGAAAGAACTGCAGGTACTCCGGCTGCTTGCGCAGCCACACATACCATTCCTCCACAAATGCCTCCAGCTGGGGCTCGATGATGCTGCCTGCCTTGCGAACATGGTCTACATCTTGGGGGGTGATATTGAACTTTTCCAGCAACTCGTGCGATGTCATGGTGCTCCTTGGAGATGGCTCTGGCAGGGGGGCGGGCCGTATACGCGTTGGATATGCGCCGGGCCGCAGGTATGGCCCATTTTGTAGTGCTTTAGAGCATTCGCCAAGCCCCGTGGCAACCCGTGCAGCGGGGCGATCATCTGTTTAGGGGATGACGGTAAAAATACGCGCTGGCGCAGGTTTTATCTGCGCAGGCAGCTACAAATACTGTAGCTTTTCTGAGCCGTCAGGAGGCCGCTTCCAGCCCATTGTGGAAGTGCTGGTGCATGCACTGGCTGGCGCGCGCGGCGTCCTGGGCCAGCAGGGCATCCATCAGCGCCCGGTGCTCCTGTAGCGACTCCTGGATACGGCCGGACTTGAGCAGCGAGTTGTGCCGGTTCAGCTTCATTACCTTGCGCAGATCGGCCACGATCTGGTCGCGCCAGCGGTTGTTGGCGATGGCCAGCAGGCGCATATGGAATTGCTCGTTGATGGCAAAGAACTGCTCGCGTTGGTCCACCGCGGCTTCCAGCTCGGCGTGCAGGGCCTGCAGCTCGGCGCGCTGCGCGGGGGTGGCGCGGGTGGCCACCACGCCGGCAGCGTCGGACTCCAGCAACGCCAGCAGGTGGTAGACATCGGCCAGGTCGGTCTCCGACACCTCGGTCACATAGGCGCCACGGCGCACCTTCATGGTCACCAGGCCCTCGGTGGCCAGCACCTTCAGCGCCTCGCGCAGCGGGGTGCGGCTGATGCCGTATTCCTCGGCCAGCTTCAGCTCGTCGATCCAGCTGCCGGGCTCCAGCGTGCGCGCAAAAATGCGTTGGCGCAGCAGCTCGGCCACTTCTTCGTAGAGCGCGCGGGGAGTCAGTGGAGTAAGGGTGGTGGCAGCCATGGGCCGGATTCTACGGTAAAAATAATTCTGAATTTATAATTATGAATGCAGTAAACTGCCGCACAACGCAGCCAAGCCCTAAGTCATATGAGTCACACCGTACCTGAATTTAGCCCTGCCAGCCTCGCGCAATGGGCCAAAGCCGCCGCCAAGTCGGCGCCGGGCGGCGATGTATCGGCACTGGACTGGCATACGCCCGACGGCATCACCGTCAAACCGTTGTACACCGCCGAGGACACGGCCGGCCTGCCATACACCCACACTTTGCCTGGCTTCGAGCCTTATCTGCGTGGCCCGCAAGCCACCATGTATGCGGTGCGGCCCTGGACCATCCGCCAGTACGCGGGCTTCTCCACCGCTGAAGAGTCCAATGCCTTCTACCGCAAGGCCTTGGCCGCTGGCGGCCAGGGCGTCAGCGTGGCGTTTGACCTAGCGACCCACCGCGGCTACGACAGCGACCACCCGCGCGTGACCGGCGATGTGGGCAAGGCCGGCGTGGCCATTGACTCGGTGGAGGACATGAAGATTCTGTTCGACCAGATCCCGCTGGACCGGGTCAGTGTCAGCATGACCATGAACGGTGCCGTGCTGCCGGTGCTGGCCGGCTATGTGGTGGCGGCGGAAGAGCAGGGCGTGCGCCAGGACCAGCTCAGCGGCACCATACAGAACGATATCCTCAAAGAGTTCATGGTGCGCAACACCTACATCTACCCGCCCGCGCCCAGCATGCGCATCATTGGCGACATCATCGGCTACACGGCACAGCACATGCCCAAGTTCAACTCGATCTCGATTTCGGGTTACCACATGCAGGAGGCGGGTGCCAACCAGGCCCTGGAGCTGGCCTTCACCCTCGCCGACGGCAAGGAATATGTGAAGACCGCCATCGCCACTGGTATGGATGTGGATGCCTTCGCCGGGCGCCTGAGCTTCTTCTGGGCCATAGGCATGAACTTCTACCTGGAAGTGGCCAAGATGCGTGCCGCGCGCCTGCTGTGGTGCCGCATCATGAAGGGCTTTGACGCCAAGAGCCCCAAGAGCCTGATGCTGCGCACCCATTGCCAGACCAGCGGCTGGAGCCTGACCGAGCAAGACCCGTACAACAACGTGGTGCGCACCACCATCGAGGCCATGGCGGCCGTATTCGGCGGCACGCAAAGCCTGCACACCAATAGCTTCGACGAAGCCATCGCCCTGCCCACCGAGTTTTCAGCCCGCATCGCCCGCAACACCCAGCTCATCATCCAGGAAGAGACCCACATCCCGCATGTGATAGACCCCTGGGCCGGTAGCTACATGATGGAAAGGTTGACCCAGGACATGGCCGACGCTGCCTGGAAGATCATCGAAGAAGTGGACGCCATGGGCGGCATGACCAAGGCCGTGGACAGCGGCTGGGCCAAGCTGAAGATCGAAGCCGCCGCGGCAGAGAAGCAGGCGCGCATCGACAGCGGTAAGGACGTGATCGTTGGCGTCAACAAATACAAGCTGCAGACCGAAGACGCCATCGAAAGCCGCGACATCGACAACGTGGCCGTGCGCGACGGCCAGATTGCCCGCCTCAAAGTTATCAAGCAAAAACGCGACTCCGCGCAGGTGGAACGTGCGCTGGCTGCTATCAGTTCTGCAGCGGAAACAGGCCAGGGCAATCTGCTGGCCCTGAGCATAGACGCCATCCGCGCCCGCGCCACCGTGGGCGAGGTCAGCGATGCGCTGGAGAAGGTGTACGGCCGCCACCGCGCCGACACGCAAAAAGTCACTGGCGTGTACGCTGCAGCCTACGACTCTGCCTCGGGCGAAGGGGACACCATGGAATTCTGGGACGCTCTCAAGGCCGACATCAATGCCTTTGCCACGGAGTTTGGCCGCCGCCCCCGGGTGATGGTTAGCAAGCTGGGCCAGGACGGCCATGACCGGGGTGCCAAGGTGGTGGCCACTGCCTTTGCCGACCTGGGCTTCGACGTGGACATGGGTCCGCTGTTCCAGACCCCCGAGGAATGCGCGCGCCAGGCGATTGAAAACGATGTGCACGCCGTGGGGGTATCGACTTTGGCAGCAGGCCACAAAACCCTGGTGCCCGCCATCATTGCCGAGCTACGCAAGCAGGGCGCGGACGACATCATTGTCTTTGTGGGCGGCGTGATCCCGCGACAAGACTACGACATGCTGTTTGCTGCGGGCGTGAAGGGCATCTACGGGCCCGGCACGCCGATTCCGGCGAGTGCGCGGGATGTGCTGGAGCAGATCCGCCAATCCTTGGGCGCAGCCAAGGCCTGAGCCAAAACCGGAGCCTTATGCGTTTGAGTTTTGCCCCCGTTGTCGCGGAAGATTTCGAGTCCATGGTGGAGCTGCGCATTGCCGCCTTGCGTGAAAGCTTGGAGCGGCTGGGGCGCTTCGACCCGCAACGCGCCCGTGCACGCTTGCAGGCCGCCTTTGCGCCGCAGTACATGCAGCACATCTGCCTTGCGGACGAGCGCATTGGCTACGTCACGCTCAGGCCAACGGATGAAAGTTCTTTGCACCTGGAGCACCTCTACGTCCGTCCCGGACTACAAGGGCAGGGTGTGGGGGCTTGGGCCATGGCGTGGGTCAAGAGTCATGGCCAGGACGTCACGCTTTCTGCACTGCGCCTGAGTGATGCCAACCGTTTTTACCTGCGCCATGGTTTCGAGGTGGTAGGGGAAAGCGCATTCGACATCGACTACCGCTGGAAGGCGCAGATCGCATGAGCTTTCTTGCTGCCCTTTTGGCAGGTGATAGCCCGGCCCAGCGCCGCGCCATCGCCAAGTCCATCACCCTGCTCGAATCCAGCCGCGCCGACCACCGCGCGCAGGCGGACGAACTGCTGACCGCACTGCTGCCGCACACCAGCAAATCCTTTCGCCTCGGCATTAGCGGCGTGCCGGGCGTGGGCAAGTCCACCTTCATCGAGGTGCTGGGCCTGTACCTGATTGGCCTGGGCTACCGCGTGGCGGTGCTGACCATAGACCCGTCCAGCACGGTGTCCGGTGGCTCCATCCTGGGCGACAAGACGCGCATGGAAAAGCTGTCGGTGCACCCGCAGGCCTACATCCGCCCCAGCCCCAGCAGCGGCACCCTGGGCGGTGTGGCCGAGAAGACGCGTGAGGCCATGCTGGTGTGTGAAGCGGCGGGTTATGACGTAGTGATCGTGGAAACCGTGGGCGTGGGCCAGAGCGAGACGGCGGTGGCCGGCATGACGGACATGTTCGTACTGATGCAGCTGCCGAATGCCGGTGACGACCTGCAGGCCATCAAAAAAGGTGTGGTCGAGCTGGCCGACCTGGTGCTGATCAACAAGTCCGACATCGATGCACTGGCGGCCCAGCGTGCCCAGTTGCAAATGACTTCGGCGATGCAGCTGTTGGGTTTATTTGGCCCGCACGACGACGCACACTGGCGGCCGCAGGCCCTGCTGCTGAGCGCGCTGGCCGGCCAGGGTGTAGAGGCGTTTTGGGCCGCAGCCCTGCAGTTCCAAAAACTGCAAACTGCCAACGGCAACTGGCAGACCCGGCGCCAGCAGCAGTCGCTGGCCTGGATGTGGGAGCGCATTGACGCGGGGCTGAAGCAGGCCTTTCGCCAGCACCCGCAGGTGCAGGCTTTGTTGCCGCAGCTGCAGGCCGAGGTAGCAGCAGGGCGGCTGTCCGCATCCACCGCAGCACGAAATCTATTGCTGGCGCAGAAAACATCTGCGTAGATAGCTATCAAAAACGGAGCAACCATTCTTATGCAACATATCCTGGAACAGCTGGAAGCCAAGCGCGAACAAGCCCGCATGGGCGGTGGGCAAAAGCGCATCGACGCCCAGCACAGCAAGGGCAAGCTCACAGCCCGTGAACGCCTGGAGCTGCTGCTGGACGAGGGTACGTTCGAAGAATGGGATATGTTTGTCGAGCACCGCTGCGCCGATTTCGGCATGGCCGACAACAAGATTCCCGGCGACGGCGTGGTCACCGGCTACGGCATGATCAACGGCCGCCTGGTGTTTGTCTTCAGCCAAGACTTCACGGTATTTGGCGGCGCACTCAGCGAAGCCCATGCCGAGAAGATCTGCAAGATCATGGACCAGGCCATGAAGGTGGGCGCGCCGGTGATCGGCCTGAACGACTCGGGCGGCGCGCGCATCCAGGAGGGCGTGGCTTCGCTTGGCGGCTATGCCGATGTGTTCCTGAAAAATGCCATGGCCAGCGGCGTGGTACCGCAAATTAGCATGGTGATGGGCCCCTGCGCTGGCGGCGCGGTGTACAGCCCGGCCATGACCGACTTCATCTTCATGGTGAAGGACAGCAGCTATATGTTCGTCACCGGCCCCGAGGTGGTGAAGACTGTGACGCACGAAGAGGTGACGGCCGAGGAACTGGGCGGCGCCATCACCCACACCACGCAAAGCGGCGTGGCCGACCTGGCGTTTGAGAACGATGTGGAGGCGCTGCTGATGCTGCGCCGCCTGTACAACTACCTGCCGCTGAACAACCGCGAAAAAGCACCCCTGCGCCCCAGCGGCGACCGTGCCGACCGCATGGACTACAGCCTGGACAGCCTGGTGCCCGACAACCCCAACAAGCCCTACGACATGAAGGAGTTGATCACCAAGACGGTGGACGACGGCGACTTCTTCGAGCTGCAGCCCGAATACGCGAAGAACATCCTCATCGGCTTCGCCCGCATGGAGGGCCAGACGGTTGGGATCGTGGCCAACCAGCCGCTGGTGCTGGCCGGCTGCCTGGACATCAAGAGCAGCATCAAGGCCGCGCGCTTCATCCGCTTCTGCGATGCGTTCAATATCCCGGTGATCACCTTTGTCGACGTGCCCGGCTTCATGCCCGGCACCAGCCAGGAGTTCGGCGGCATCATCAAGCACGGCGCCAAGCTGCTCTACGCCTACGCCGAATGCACCGTACCCAAGGTCACCGTCATCACCCGCAAGGCCTATGGCGGCGCCTATGACGTGATGGCCTCCAAGCACCTGCGCGGCGACGTCAACTTTGCCTGGCCGCATGCCGAGATCGCCGTGATGGGCGCCAAGGGCGCGGTGGAAATCATCTTCCGCGAAGACAAGGGCGACCCGGCCAAGCTGGCCGCCAAGGAAGCCGAGTACAAGGCCCGCTTCGCCAACCCTTTTGTGGCTGGTGCGCGCGGCTACATCGACGACGTGATCCTGCCGCACGAAACCCGTAAGCGCATCTGCCGCAGCCTGGTCATGTTGGCCAGCAAGAAGATCGAAAACCCGTGGCGCAAGCACGGCAATATTCCGCTGTAAGCATGCAGAGCGCGCGATGAACAAGCTGTTGTCCCTGCAGATACTGCGGGCCGTGGCGGCTTGGCTGGTGGTGTTGCACCACTACCACCAGTTCTTTCACAACATGGATGACAGTCCAGGCCTGTGGCATTTCGCCGGGGCGGTGGGTACCTACGCGGTGTTTGTGTTCTTTGTGATCAGCGGCTTCATCATGCAGCGTTCGCTGGCGCAGCGCCCCGTGTCCGCGCTCAGTTTCTTTGCCAGGCGGGTGGAGCGCATCGTGCCGGCCTACTGGGTGGCGACGCTGTGTCTGATTCTGGCGGCCAGTGTGGTCGGGCTGGGCGCTTTGAACTGGGGTGTGTGGACGCTGCAAAGCCTGCTGCTGTCCCTGGCCTTTGTTCCGCACCAGCACCCTGCGGGCCTGGGGCTGTTCCCGACGCTGGTGGTGGGTTGGTCGCTGAATTTCGAGATGTTTTTTTATGCCCTGCTGGCGCTGATGTTGGGCCTGTTCAGGCGGGCCTGGCTGTGGCCAACCCTGGGTGTTTTGTGCGTGCTGCCGCTGGTGTGGGGGCCGCAGTGGTGGTTGGCCAGCATCGCCAGCAGCCCACTCTTGATTTTGTTCGCGGTGGGGCTGCTGGCCGGCCAATGGCTGGCGCTGCCTGCGCAGAACCAGCGCCGGCGTAGTGTTTTGCTTTTGGCCGTTGCGATCGCAGGCGTGACGGTGGCGTATCTGGCGACCTACCCTTGGCCCGTGGTCTGGCAGTTTTCGGGGGCGTTCAAGATGTTTCTGGCCTGCGCCATGGTGCTGAGTGCTCTGCTGTGCAACAACTGGGTCAGCCGTTTGCCAGGGGCAAGTTTTCTGGTTCGGCTGGGCGACTATTCCTACTCCACCTACCTCTGGCACCCGGTGGTGCTGGTGTTGCTGCATGCCATTGCCTGGCGCCCCGCAGGTGGCGCGCTGGAGTGGCTGTGGTTCACCGCCTATGTGCTGCTGGTGTACGTGCTGTCTTTTATTTCCTACCGCTACGTCGAGTCGATCCGGTTCGTCGGCAAACGCCGGGTGCTCGGACGCAGCGCGTCTTGAATGGAGGAGTAGCCATGCCCAAAGCCGATACCGCTGCCCAGGTCCGCGTACTGACCGACATCCCGAATATTGGTGCATCCATCGCGCAAGACCTGCGTGGCCTGGGTCTGCGGACCCCCGCCGATGTGGCCGCCATGGACCCGCTGGCGGTCTACGAGGCCCTGCGCGGCCCCATGGGCCAGCGCCACGACCCCTGCGTGCTGGACGCCTTCATGGCAGCCAAGAAATTCATGAACGGTGGGCCACGCCAACCTTGGTGGGATTTCACCGCCGAACGCAAAGCTTTGCTGAAATCAAAAGAATAGGATTTTCATGTTCACCAAAATACTGATCGCCAACCGCGGTGAAAACGTCGGCGCAGCCGTCGTTTCTGTACATTGCTTGGTGCGCAAAGCGCACGCAGGCGATTTCAACGCGGAGACCACCCATGTTTAAGAAAATCCTCATCGCCAACCGCGGTGAAATCGCCTGCCGGGTCATCACAACAGCCCGCAATATGGGCATTAAGACCGTGGCTGTGTACTCGGATGCCGACAAGGACGCGCGCCACGTGGAGCTGGCAGACGAGGCTGTGCATATCGGCGCCGCACCCAGCCGCGAGAGCTATCTGCAGGCCGACAAGATCATCGCCGCCTGCAAGGCCACCGGCGCGCAGGCGGTGCACCCGGGCTATGGCTTTTTGAGTGAAAACGCCGAGTTTGCCAAGCGGGTGGAGGAAGAGGGCATTGTCTTCATCGGGCCCAAGCACCATTCGATTGCGGCGATGGGCGACAAGATTGCTTCCAAAAAGCTAGCAGCTGCAGCAGGTGTGAACTGCATCCCGGGCGTCAATGACGCCATAGAAACGGCCGAGCGCGCGGTGCAGATCGCCCAGGGCATAGGCTACCCGGTGATGATCAAGGCCAGCGCCGGCGGTGGCGGCAAGGGCCTGCGCGTGGCCTACAACGACAAGGAGGCGCTGGAGGGCTTCACCAGCTGCCGCAGCGAGGCGCGCAACAGCTTTGGTGACGACCGTGTTTTCATCGAAAAGTTTGTCGAGGAACCCCGCCATATCGAGATCCAGCTGCTGGGCGATGCACACGGCAACGTGATTTACCTGAACGAGCGCGAATGCTCCATTCAGCGCCGCCACCAGAAGGTGATTGAGGAGGCGCCCAGCCCCTTCATCAGCGACGCCACGCGCAAAGCCATGGGCGAGCAGGCGGTGGCCCTGGCCAAGGCCGTGCAGTACCAGAGCGCGGGCACGGTGGAGTTCGTGGTCGGCAAGGACCAGAGCTTTTACTTTCTGGAAATGAACACCCGCCTGCAGGTGGAGCACCCGGTGACGGAATGCATCACCGGCCTGGACCTGGTGGAGCTGATGATCCGCGTGGCGGCGGGCGAGAAGCTGCCGCTGGCGCAGGCCGAGGTCAAACGCAATGGCTGGGCCATGGAGTGCCGCATCAACGCCGAAGACCCGTTTCGCAACTTTCTGCCCAGCACTGGGCGCCTGGTGCGCTTCCAGCCGCCGAAGGAAAGCATGTTCCAGGCGAACACGCAGGACTTGTACGGCGTGCGTGTGGATACCGGTGTGCAGGACGGCGGCGAGATCCCGATGTTCTACGACTCCATGATCGCCAAGCTGATCGTGCACGGCACGGACCGGCTGGATGCGATCACCAAGATGCGCGAGGCGTTGAACGGCTTTGTGATCCGCGGCGTAAGCAGCAACATCCCGTTTCAGGCGGCGCTGCTGGCGCACCCGAAGTTTGTGGCCGGCGACTTCAACACGGGTTTCATCGCCGAACACTACGCCAGCGGCTTCCGCGCCGAGGACGTGCCGCATGCAGACCCCGACTTTCTGCTGGCCCTGGCCGCCTTTGTGCACCGCCGCTACCGCGACCGCGCCAGCGGCATCCGCGGCCAGGTGGCCGGGCACGAGGTGGAGGTGGGTGAGGCCTTTACCGTGGTGGCCCTGGGTGCCGGCGGGCACACGGTGCACACCCAGGTTCGTGTGCAGGACTTTGAAGAGAAAACAGGCTCCAGCGCAGTATCTATCGGCGCAAGAAGCTATAAATTTTGTAGTGATGCCCGCCTGGGTTCGCCGCGTATCTATGGCACATGCAACGGCCAAGCCTTTACCGCCCAGGTGGAACGGGGCACGCCGCGCAACCCGCTGGCCCTGCGCATCGCGCATGACGGCCGCCAGCTGGATGCCCTGGTGCTGTCGCCGCGCGCAGCAGCCCTGCACGCCCTGATGCCCTACAAGGCGCCGCCGGATATGAGCCGTTTCGTGCTCTCGCCCATGCCGGGTTTGCTGGTGGATGTGGCGGTGCAGCCGGGGCAAAAAGTGCAGGCCGGCGAGCGTGTCGCCGTGATCGAAGCCATGAAGATGGAAAATGTGCTGTTCGCCGCCGCCGATGGCGTGGTGGAAGAGGTCTTGGCAGCTAAGGGAGAATCCCTGTCTGTAGACCAGCCCATTGTCCGTTTTGCATAAGAGATACCCATGAATACTGCGACCCTTGAACAGCCGATCACTTTGCACCGTACGGCTCCGAAACCCGTGGTGAATTCCGAAGAACGCTGGCCTCTGGCCGAAGTCGAGGCGCTGTTCGAGCTGCCTTTCCTGGAGCTGATGCACCGCGCGCAAACCGTGCACCGCGAGAACTTCCCCGCAGGTGACGTGCAACTCTCGACCCTGCTGTCTATCAAGACCGGGGGCTGCCCAGAAGACTGCGGCTACTGCCCGCAGTCGGTGCACTACGACACCGGCACCCCCGCCACCAAGATGCTGGGCGTGGACGTGGTGGTCGCCGCGGCCAAGGCGGCCCAGGAGGCCGGTGCCACGCGCTTCTGCATGGGCGCGGCCTGGCGCAGCCCGAAGGACCGTGATGTGGACAACGTGGCCGAACTGGTGAAGGCCGTGAAGGCCCTGGGCATGGAAACCTGCGCCACCCTGGGCATGCTGGAAGACGGGCACGCCGCCCAGCTGCGCGACGCCGGCCTGGACTACTACAACCACAACCTGGACACCTCGCCCGATTTCTACGGCGACATCATCGACACCCGTGTCTACCAGGACCGCCTGGACACGCTGGACCGCGTGCGTGGCGCTGGCGTCAAGGTCTGCAGTGGCGGCATCGTCGGCATGGGTGAAACCCGTGCCCAGCGCGCTGGCCTGGTGGCCCAGCTGGCGAATCTGGAGCCGTCCTATCCCGAATCGGTACCGGTGAACAACCTGGTGCGGGTGGAAGGCACGCCGCTGGCCGATGCGCCGCCGCTGGACCCGCTGGAGTTTGTGCGCGTGATTGCGGTGGCCCGCATCACCATGCCGACCGCTCGCGTACGCCTGTCGGCCGGCCGCCAGCAGATGGGCGAGGCCGTGCAGGCCATGTGCTTCCTGGCCGGCGCGAATTCGATCTTCTACGGCGACAAGCTGCTGGTCACCGGCAACCCGGATGTGGAAGCTGACCGCCAGCTGCTGGCCAAGCTGGGCCTGCCGACCTCGGGCGTGCTGGCGTCCTAAACCGATGACCCGTCCCCTTCGACAGGCTCAGGACAGGCCCTTCAAGGTGCTGGGCGTCCAGCAGATCGCCATTGGTGGCCCCGACAAGCAGCGTTTGCGCACACTGTGGGTGGATCTGCTGGGCCTGGAGGTCACCGGTAACTTCGTCAGCGAGCGTGAGAACGTGGACGAGGACATCTGCGCCCTCGGCAGCGGCCCGTTCAAGGTCGAGGTGGACCTGATGCAGCCGCTGGACATAGACAAAAAGCCGGCGGTGCACACCACGCCGCTGAACCACGTGGGGCTGTGGGTGGACGACTTGCCGCTGGCCGTGGAGTGGTTGACGGCCCAGGGCGTGCGCTTTGCGCCGGGCGGCATCCGCAAGGGGGCTGCGGGTTTCGATATCTGCTTTGTGCACCCCAAGTCGAACGAGGTGTTCCCGGTGTCGGGCGAGGGCGTGTTGATCGAGCTGGTGCAGGCGCCGCCCGAGGTGGTGGGCGCATTCGCGCGCTGGGCGCAGGTCCAAGCTTAAATCTTTATGCTGGATTCGGCCGCGAACTCCAGGGCCATGCGGTACACCTCGGCCGACGCCATGCCGTCATCGTCGGCGAAGTCGGTGGCAATTTTCTGGAATTGCGCCTCGATTGCGCCAAAGGCCGTCACGATGTCGGGGTCGAAATGTGTGCCGCTGCCCCGGCGGATGATGTCGCTGGCCTCGGCATGGCTGAAGCCGGGCTTGTAGACGCGTTTGGAGATCAGGGCGTCGTACACATCGGCCAGCGCCATAAGACGCGCTGAGGCGGGTATGGCATCGCCGCGCAGGCCCTGTGGATAGCCCGAGCCGTCCCACTTCTCCTGGTGGCACAGGGTGATCTCCTTGGCGTAGCGCAGGAATGCCGTGGCGTAGTCCGCGCCTTCCTCGGCCTTGACCAGCGCCGCGTGGCCCAGCGTGGTGTGGGTCTTCATGATTTCGAATTCGTTGAAGTCCAGCTTGCCTTCCTTGAGCAGGATGCGGTCAGGTATGCCGACCTTGCCGATATCGTGCAGCGGTGCAGATTTGTACAGCGACTCTATGGCCGCATCGGTCAGTTCGTCGCAGAAGCGCGGGTGGGTCTGCAGCTGCTGCGCCAGCGCCTTGACGTATTTCTGGGTGCGGCGCAGGTGGTTGCCGGTTTCGTTGTCGCGGGTTTCGGCCAGCAGGGCGATGGCCCGCACGGTGATGTCCTGTATGGCTGCAACTTCGCGGGTGCGTTTTTGCACCTCCAGCTCCAGGAAGCGGCTCTGGTTCTGCAGAAAGTCGCGTGCTCGCTTCAGCTCCAGGTGGTTGCGTACCCGGGACATGACGGTGGCCGGGCTGATGGGCTTGGTGATGTAGTCCACGGCCCCCAGGTCGAGGCCAATTTTCTCGTCCTCCGTGGCGCTCATCGCGGTGAGGAAGATGACGGGGATATTCGCGGTTGCCGGTTGGGCTTGCAGCTGGCGGAGCACCGCGTAGCCGTCCATGCCGGGCATCATGATGTCGAGCAGGATCAGGTCTGGTTTGTCGTCGGCCTGGGCGATCTTCAGCGCGCGCTCACCATTCGGCGCCAGTTTGACCCGGTACACGCTGCGCAACAGGTTGCTCATCAGTGACAGATTGTCTGGCGTGTCGTCTACCACCAGTACCGTCAGTCTGTCTGGCACATCGGATGGATGGCTCATGGTATCTCCTCGTCATTCGGTACGTGCTGGCATGGCTGGCACGTACGCAGTTACTACAGAGCGTCTGAAAGACTGGGCCGGTCTGTGCCGGTTTGCGCGGTGGCGGGGCCTGGGTTGAGGGCTGCTGGCCTACCCGTTGGCCGCAAACACTCTATTGAACCTTCAGGCCGCTGAGCTGCCAGGCAGAGCGGTTGTAATAGGTTTCGGTGCGTAGCTCGGGCTTGGTGTCAAACGGGTAGACGATGAACAAGGGGCCTTTTTCGCGCACCGGCATGGGCTTGTCGTTCATCAGGCGGGCGACGATGGTGTCGAACTTGACGGCATCGTCAAACGGGATTTCGGTCTTGTAGTCGTTCAGTGCCGTGGCCATGATCTTGTTGCCCTTGGCGCCGGCGGCGGCCAGCACATCGCGCAGCAAGGGGCCGGTGAAGCTGACCGGTGTGGCGTACCAGGGGGTTTGCGTGGTGAAGGTTTTTTGCGGCAGCTTTTCCAGCATCTTCATGTCGAATTCCGCATTGGCGCCAACATTGGCCTGGGTGATCGCGCCGCTGACGGTCAGGATGACGCGCCCCTCCGGTTTGTCCAGGGCCATCACTGAGAACGCCCAGAAAGCACCCAGGGTGCAGGCCAAGATTCGGATGTTTCGCAGAGAGGTTTGCATGGACAGGCTCCTGGGAATGGCTGATCGATGTGGCATTTTGTAACGCCAATTGACTATAACAAGGCCGACTCCTGCGTTGTAGGCTTTTAGCAGTCACAGGCTCTGGGGCATGCTCCCCTTTGTGGATGGCTTGGTCAGCTGGCGTCGGATTGGCGCCGTGCGCGGGCGCGGGCCAGCGCGGCGGCGATGGTGGCCTGCTTGGCGTCTGCGGCGGGCAGCGCGTTGGCTGGTGAGGTGGAGGCAGCTACCTGGCTGGGTTGTTTAAATGTTTTATCGGTCTGGCGCTCTTCCTGATTGCGCCTGCTGCTATGGATTGCATAGCGAGTTTGGGCGTTAAGCGCCTCGGCGGCAGACCAGGCGTTCCAGCCGGTGCGCTCGCCACTGGCGTTCAGCATCTGGATGCAGTCCACCGGACAGACAGGCAGGCAGAGTTCGCAGCCGGTGCAGTGCGCCTCGATGACGGTATGCATGCGTTTGTTGCTGCCCAGAATGGCGTCGGTGGGGCAGGCGGCTAGGCACAGGGTACAGCCTATGCACCAGCTTTCATCGATTACAGCCACGGCGCGGCTGGTTTCCACCCCAAAGGCGGGATTCAGCGGTATTACCGCCTGCCCGGTAATGCGTGCCAGCCGCGCAATGCCCTCGGCCCCGCCGGGGGGGCATTGGTTGATGGGGGCCTCCTGCGCGGCAATGGCCTGCGCATAAGATGCGCAGTCCGGGTAGCCGCAACGGGTGCACTGGGTTTGCGGAAGCGCAGCGTTGATCTGCTCGGCCAGCAGCATGCGGGCCGAGGGGGGCGAAAGCACTGGCACCTGGACCCTGCGCGGAATCAGGCTTTCTGGGGCGCAGGCTTGCGAGCTGCCACCTTGCGGGCCACGGGCGCTGCGGCTGCCGGTTTGACAGCTACGGGTGCTGCTGGAGCTGGGCTTGCCGGTGCAGCAGGCGTAGCGGGTGTGGTGGTGCTGGGCGTAGCGGTGGCGGCAATGTGGCTGTGCGCCTTGATAAAAGCCTTGACTTCCGGGTACACCATCTCGCGCCAGCGGCGGCCGCTGAAGATGCCGTAGTGGCCTGCGCCCTGGACTTCGTAGTGCCACTGCTGGCTGGTGGGGATGCCGGTGCAAAGATCATGGGCGGCACGGGTCTGGCCGGAGCCAGAGATGTCGTCCAGCTCGCCTTCCACGGTCAGCAGGGCGGTTTGGTGGATGTCTTGCGGTTTCACCAATTCGATCTTGCCGTCTAAGCCGCGCACATTCCAGGTGCCGTTGACCAGTTTGAAGTCCTGGAACACGGTGGAGATCGTTTCCAGGTAGTAATGCGCGTCCATATCGAGCACGGCGTTGTACTCGTCGTAGAACTTGCGGTGGACTTCGGCGCTCACGTCGTCACCCTTGATCAGGTCCTGGAAGTAGTCGTAATGGCTTTTGGCATGGTGGTTCGGGTTCATGGCCACGAAGCCGGTGTGCTGCAGGAAACCGGGGTAGACCTTGCGGCCTGCGCCAGGGAAGCTGGAGGGCACCTTGTAGATCACATTGTTTTCAAACCACTCGTAGCTCTTGTTCATGGCCAGGTTGTTCACCGCGGTGGGAGACTTGCGGGCGTCGATAGGGCCGCCCATCATGGTCATGGTCAGAGGGGTAAGGTCACCGCGCGAGGCCATCAGCGACACGGCTGCCAGTACCGGGACGGTGGGCTGGCATACGCTCATGACATGGCAGTTGCCGTAAATGCCTTGCAGGTGGCGGATGAATTCCTGCACATAGTTCACATAGTCGTCCAGGTGGAATTCGCCTTCAGACAGCGGCACCAGGCGGGCATTTTTCCAGTCGGTGATGTAGACCTTGTGGTCTTTCAGCATGGTTTTGACGGTGTCGCGCAGCAGCGTGGCGTAGTGGCCCGAGAGGGGGGCCACGATCAGTACGGCGGGCTGGCCTTTGAGCTGGGTCAGGGTGTGGATGTCGTCGGTGAAGCGCTTGAAACGGCGCAGTTCGCAGAAGGGCTTGTCGATTTCCACGCGCTCGTGGATGGCGATATTGGTGCCATCTACCTCGATGGTTTGCAAGCCGAATGTGGGCTTTTCATAGTCCTTGCCCAGGCGGTAGAGCAGGTCATAGCCGGCAGACACGCGCTGCGACAGGCTGGTTTTACCCAGGGGGGACAAGGGGGTGCTGTAAAGCTTGGAAGCTGCTTGCGCAAAATCTGCAAACGGCTCCATCAACGCGCGCTGGGTTTCGTAGATTTGGTAGAGCATGGTGGGTTTCAGCAGGGGGAAAGTATTGTTGCAGTGCAATATAGCAGTTGCTTGTTGCTTTAAGTGGAGAGGAAACACCAATACGCGCGTTCACAGCAGCGTTACGGTGAACACCTACACTTAGAACTTGCGACTCGGGCAGGGGCTCCGGGGGCTTGAATAATATAGTTTTTATGAATAACGAACCGGCTGTGGTACAGGCCTCTTTTTCAACCCGTTCCATGCGCCCGCGCATGAGCGTGGTGGTGCCAGCCTATAACGAGGCGTCCAATCTGCCGGCCATGCTGACTGGGCTGACGCACGCACTGCGCCAGTTGACGGACGAATGGGAGGTGCTGGTGGTGGACGATGGCAGCCGCGATGCCACGCCCCTTGCCATGTTGCCCTGGGTCAGCGCATCCGGTGTGCGCTATTTGCGCCTGAGCCGCAACTTCGGCAAGGAATGTGCACTCACTGCCGGTATTGAACACGCCCAGGGCGATGTGGTGGTGTGTATGGATGCCGATTTGCAGCATCCGGTGGACATGTTGGGCCCCATGCTGCATGCCTGGCGCGACGGCGTGGACATGGTGTGTGCCGCGCGCTCGTCGCGCGCCGACGAAACCGCGGCCAAGCGCCTGGGGACCTGGTTGTTTTACCGGCTGATCAACACCAACTCTTCGGTGCACATACCTGTGGATGCCGGGGATTTCAGGCTGATGGACCGTCGGGTCGTGGACGCCCTGAAGTCCTTGCCCGAACGCAATCGCTTCATGAAGGGGCTGTTTGCCTGGGTGGGTTTTCGCACGCAGATACTGCCTTACACACCGCATGAGCGCGCTTCCGGGCAGAGCAGTTTCTCGCTCAAGCGGCTGGCCCGGCTGGCGTTTACCGGCGTTACCACCTTCACCAATTTCCCGCTGCGCCTATGGAGCGCTTTGGGCTCCTTGATCGCGTTGGGGGCCTTGCTGTTTGGCTGCTGGATCATCATCGAGCACTACATAGACTCGGAGGCCGTGCCCGGCTGGGCCACCTTGGCGACCAGCATGATGTTCTTCAGCGGTGTGCAGCTGTTGTCCATCGGCATACTGGGCGAATACGTGGGGCGGATTTTTGATGAGGTGAAACACCGGCCCATATACATCGTGGCGTCCGAGCAAGGGCGCAGCACGTTTACCGATGCAGCGGATGAAGGGCAGGCCGGGTGACGCGTGTTCTGGCTATGTGCGCAGATGATTTTGGTCTGACGCCAGGTATTTCCGAAGGGATTGCAGAGCTGGCCCAGGCCGGTCGTATTAATCTGGTGTCGTGCATGCCGCAGGCGCCGGGTTGGCAGGCTTCTTTACCTTTGCTGGCGGCTATGCCTGCCGCCGTGCAGCGCGGACTGCATTTCAACCTCACCGAAGGCCAGCCCCTGAGCCCGGAGCTGCGCCACCATTGGCCCCGTTTTCTCAGCCTGCCCAAGCTGATTTTGGCGGCGCATCTGCGGCAACTGCCATTGGCCGTCATCGCTCTGGAGTTGCGGGCACAGTGGCAGGCCTTTGCCGATGCGACCGGCGGCGCCCCGCAATTCGTGGACGGCCACCAGCATGTGCACCACTTGCCCGGTGTGCGGCAGGTGCTGCTGGAGTTAGTCACGTCGCTGTCGCCGATGCCGGCCGTGCGTGCCACCGGCCGCCTGTTGGGGCCGGGCGAGGGGGTGAAACGATGGCTGATCCAGGCAACCGGCGGCCGAGCGCTGCAAAGCGCGCTGGCCCGCCAGGGTATACGCCACAACCCTTGCTTGACCGGGGCTTACGACTTTATTGATCCCGACTATGCCGGGCGTATGCGTGCCTGGCTGGCGGCTCTGCCTGCCGAGGGTGGTTTGCTGTTTTGCCACCCTGGCGTGGAAGGCCCACCGCACACCGTGGTGGACCCCATTGCTCCCGCTCGGCTACGCGAATGGGCGTATTTGCGTAGCGAGGCTTTTGCGCTGGATTTGCGCAGTGCGGGCGTGGTGCTGGGGACGATTTAAGGGCAGCCGGTTTTTTCCAGCCGCAGCAGCTGCGCGTTGGTACCGGTGAAGACCGGGCTGGCAGTTCCCATCTCTGGCGGCAGGCTGTAGTTTTTCTCGGCGACCAGCCAGGTCGTGCCGGGGCTGCAGCGCAGCGTGGTGAGGCGGTCGGGTGTCCACAGTACTTTGGCGGCCTGGGCCGTGTCGAAGCGGGCGGCATCTGCAAACTCTTTGCGCCAGTTGTCATGCTGGGAAATATCTGTATCGTTCCAGGTGCTCAGCACGATAGCGGGTTGGCGCAAATGGGCATAGAACGGCACGTCGTAAAACGCTTCGTTGATGAACACCACATGGTCGTCGGCCTGCTGCACGCGGGCCAGTTCTTTGGCCACGTCCCGGTGCGAGCCGGGTGCCTTCCAGGCCAGGCCCAGCACTACAGCTACGCACAGCGCTGCGCTGGTCGGTATCAGCCAACGCCAGACACGGCCACGCGCAACCGCCACGGCTAGCAGCGCGCACCAGGGGGCCAATGCCGGCAGGATGTAGCCCACCAGCTTGCTGCTGGGCAGCGAAAAGAATCCGACGATGGCCAGTACCCACCACACCAATAGGCTGGTTAGCCCTTTGAGTGGCTGGGCTGGTGTGTCGGGGCTGGGCTGCAACTGGCTGCGCAAGCATAGGCTCCACGGCAGTGTCAGCAGTGGCAGCACAGCAATGTAGAACCAGAACGGATGGACGTTGTTGAACGTGGCCTGGGCGAAGCGGCGGAAATGCTGCTCTATGAAGAAATAGTCGTAAAACCCCGGAAAGCGCTGTTGCATCCACAGAAACCAGGGTGCCGCCACCAGGCCGAACGCCAGCAAGCCCAGCGGGTGCAGCATGCCGATGATCTGGCGCCAACGGCCCTGCGCCAGCAGCCATGGGCCCAGCACCAGTGCTGGCAGCACGAAGCCGATTAAGCCCTTGGCCAACATCGCCAGTGCGCAGGCCAGCCAACCGGCGACCAGCCAGGCCAGGTCTATCTTGGGCAGTTCCAGCGCGCGTACAAAGCACAGTATGGCCACGGTCAGCATGCCGGCTACCAGCATGTCCAGATTGGCGTATTGGCTACCCACATAGAAGAATGGGCAGGTGGCCAGTATGCCTAGCGCGATGAGTGCAAACCGCAGGCCGACCCAGCGGCGTAGCGCGAGGAACAGCGATGCACCCATCAGCCAGGCGCCAATGAAGGCGCCAAACCGCGCAGCAAATGCGCTGACCCCAAATACCTGGAACGCGGCCATGTCCAACCAGTACATCAGCGGCGGCTTGTGGAAGAAGGGCAGGCCATTCAGTGTGGGCACCAGGCCGTCGCCCAGCAGCATCTCGCGCGCCACATTACCGTAGCGCCCTTCGTCGGGCAGCAGCAGGGGGCGCACGCCCAAAGTGGCCAGCAGCCACAGTGCGAGCAGCAGCAGGACCAGGGCCGGGTTGTTCAGCCGACGGAATGGAGACGTGGGGAAGGAAGTATTCACAGAAGCCCGGATGCAATATTGATGGTCAGCGCCACCAGGGTGGTGTTGAAGAAGAAGGCCAGCACGCAGTGCAGCAGGCCGGTACGCCGCATGGCGGATGTCGTAAAGCTGACGTCGGCGGTCTGGCCCGAGGTGCCGATGATGCAGGCGAAATACAGAAAATCGCCGTAGTCCGGCTTGTCCGTGCCCGGGAAGGAAAGGCCTACGGGCTTGCCGCGCACCAGTGCCGTATAGAAGTCATGGGCGTAGTGCAGCGCAAACATCACGTGGGTAAAGGCCCAGGACGTAACAATGGTCAAGACAGCCAGGCTGAGATGGGTGTAGCGCAACCACCCTTGCAAGTCTTTCACCACTCCCAGTTGGGCAATGATGGCGCCTAAGGTGGCCATTGCGGCCAGCACCACCAGGGCCAGTATCGTGCCGCGGCCTTCGTCCTGTTGCTGCGCGCGCCGGCGTATCTTGTCGTGGTCGGAATAGAAGATCATGCGTCCGGCCAGCGCCAGGTAGATCAGGGCAAAGGTGTTCCAGCCCAATATCAAGCGGGTAGCGGTTTGGAAGGCTGGTAAATAGCCCAGGGCCAGGACGACCAGAGTGCCTACCAGCGCCGAAGAAAACAGGCGGGGACGGCTGCGAATGAGCCGGATTGGCGATACACGATGTCGGGGTGGCTGGGCGCTCATATGGCTGTGTGAAGGGACGGGTCAACAGTGCAATGCATGCACTGGCGTATCCGATCTGGTCGGGCTTGCGTACGATACCATCACCCCACTTCAACATGGACGGCGGCGGACCAGGATGGACTCCCAACAGCAGCTTTTGGCCGGTGTACGCGCAGAGCCTCGAACCCTGCGCTTTCGCGCACGTTTTGCGCTGCTGGCCCTGGCCAGTGGTGGTGCCGGTCTGGCCCTGGCTCTGCATTACCCGGTGTTGCCTTCCCTGGTGCTTGCGCTGTTCGTACTGGCCTGCGCAGTTTTCTACCGTTGGCCCGATACCTGGCTGCTGGTGGTGCCGGGCTTGCTGCCACTGGTTGGCTTTGCACCGTGGACGGGCTGGCTGACCTTTGAAGAATTGGACATGCTGGTGCTGGCCGCAGCCGCAGGGGGGTATGCCCGCCGCACTCTTCACCCGTTGTCGGCATCGCACAGGCGGGGCAGCGGCCAGCATGCGTCCGGCGGCGTGTGGCTGCTGGTGTTGCTGTTTTGCATTTCAATTCTGGTGGCCATGGTCCGGGGTTTTGATAACGCCGGTGGCTTTAGCTTTGGCTGGTACCAGGGCTACCACGAGTCTATGAACAGCCTGCGCCTGGCGAAAAGCTTCTTCCTGGCCTTGCTGGTGTTTCCGCTCTGGCGGGCCGCGGTGGTGCGCCGGGGCGAGCAGGCCAGCCGATGGCTGGCAGGGGGGCTGGCACTGGGCCTGGCCGCTGCGTCCTGGGCCACGATGTGGGAGCGCTCCGCCTTTGTGGATTTGTTCAATTTTTCTTCCGATTACCGGACTACAGCCCTGTTTTGGGAGATGCATGTGGGGGGGGCGGCGCTGGACGGCTTTTTGGCCCTGACGCTGCCCTTCGTGGTGCGTGAACTGCTGGTGGCCCGCTCGTTGCGTCGCTGGGGTGCTTTTGCGCTATGTCTGGGCATGGGAGCCTATGCCTGTCTGACCACTTTTTCGCGCGGCGTCTACCTGGCTTTGCCTATAGCGATTGCCGTGACGGGGGCTTTGTATCTGTTGGCCCACCGGCGCATGGTGGCGGAGGCGGGTGCATCGGCGGTCAAGCCGGCGCCCATGCGGCTGTTGTCGGCGCTGGCCTTGCTCGTTATTTTCAGCCTGGGGGTGTGGTGGACTTTCCCGTCCAGTGGCTACCGCGGACTGGCCTGTTTGCTGGGTGCCATGGGCTTGCTGATGCCCTTGGCCACCCAGCTGCGACGCTTTACGCTGGCGGGCTGGATCGTCGGCCTGGTGGCTGGTGGTTTGCTGTGTGCTGCCTGGTGGGGTATTGCGCTAGCGCTGGACAAGGGCGCTTACCTGGTCTATGCGGCCAGTGCCCTGTTGACGGCCGGCCTGCTGCTGGCCAGCGGTCGCGGGGCGGTGCCGGTGGGTCGGCACCGCCCCGCGGGGCTGATGGCACAGCTGGCGTTTGCCAGCTATCTGGGTCTGTTGATGGGCATGGGGTTGGTGGCTGAGCACTGGGGCTATGGCCGGGGCCTGGAGGCCACCTTGCCGGTGGTGCTGGTGCTGGTGTTGTTGGCATTTGGAGCAGGCGTGGCGCCTGTGGGCCTGTGGCCCGACCGCCTGCGCTGGCATGCAACGACTGGGGCTGCGATGCTGTTGGTGGGCGGCATCGTGGGCGTATTTGGCGGTGGCGCCTACATGGGGGACCGTTTTTCAACCAGTAGCAGCGATCTGGATACGCGTCTGGCGCATTGGCGCGAAGGCTGGCAGATGCTGGATGCGCCGCTGGACCCGGTATTGGGCAAGGGCTTGGGCCGTTATCCGTCCAGCTACTTCTTTGCCCGTTCCTCGATAGAGCATCCCGGCGACTACCGCCTGTCCAGCCAGGCCGGCAATAATTATCTGGTGCTGGCCGGCGGCAAGCAGCAATACATGGGCTGGGGCGAGATACTGCGCGTCTCTCAGCGGATTTTGCCGCCCAAGGGCCTGGTCAGCGTCAGCCTGTCGGTGCGCGTCACCAAACCGGTGAATGTGCACCTGGAAGTGTGCGAGAAGCACCTGCTATACAGCGCAGGCTGTTTATTGGGTGGCGTGTATGTCGAGCCCAAGACCACCGAATGGCAAAGTTTCGAGGTGCCGCTCAAGGGCGGCGAGCTGTCCAGTGGTGCCTGGTTTGCGCCGAGGATTGTGTCGTTCTCGGTTGCCACCGACAGCGTCATGGGCCTGGTGGACGTAGACAACATCCAGCTCAAGAGCGCGGATGGCCGCCAGCTTTTGGATAACGGTGATTTTTCGCAAGACCTGCAGCGTTGGTTCTTTTCCAGCGACCGCAACCACTTGCCCTGGCACATCAAGAACGTCTTCATGAATGTGTTGTTTGACCAGGGTGGCGTGGGCTTGGCGCTGTTTATCGCCATGGGCCTGGCGGCGCTATGGCGTGTCACTGTGGGGCGGGCCAAGGACCACCCGCTGGCTCCCGGCATTGCCGGCGGCCTGGTCGGGTTTGTGGTGGTGGGCCTGTTCGACAGCTTGCTGGATGTACCGCGTCTGGCCTTTTTGTTTTACCTGGTGCTTTTGCTGGGCATGACGCTACGCCATATTCGTCCGCCTGTTGCGGCCAAGCCCAGTCGCAACGCGGCACTGTGACGGGGTTCAGGCTAGGGTATGCAGAATGTAATAATTTGTATTTCATATCTGGCCTGTTTACCGTTACGATGCGGACTTTCTGATGCAACTACATAACCCCTTCATGCAAAGATGAGCAGTTTGCGCGCACGCATTCTGGGGTTGCTGGCGTTGCTGTTTTGCGTGGTCGGCGTGGTCAGCTTCATGGTCAGCTCGTCACTGCTGGACCGCAGCCTGGCATCGTTCGACCAGCGCGCTGCGCATGACCAGTATCTGCGTGTGGACCTGGGCCTGCGCCAGGAAGTGACCGCGCTGTTGCGTACGGCCCTGGACTACGGCGTGTGGGACGAGTCGGCCCAACACATGCAAAACTTCAACCTTGGCTATTTGGCGCAAAGCTATACGGTGGAGTCGCTACGCAACCTGGATGTGGACTATGTAGCGTTTTTGACCCTGGCCGGTCAATTGCATTCCAGCGTGGATATACGGCGAGGCCGGGTTGAGCCTCTGGCCGGCAATGACCCGGTGTTGGCGGAAGCCATGGCGGCCATTTTTGCGCTGCCTCCCGAGCTGCGTGAAAAGGGCGGTGAATTCAAGCGCTGGTTGAAGGGCCAGCCGGTGCTGCTGGTGTTCAGTCCGGTACGCATGCGCCAGATCGGCTCCCCGATCGTGGGTTGGATGCTGATGGCCCGCGAATGGCAGGGCGAGCGCCTGACACGTCTGATGAAACTTACCGGCAGCCACTTTGTGCTGCGGCCTGCGGATGCGTTGGCGGACGGCACGCAAGCCAGCAATGACAGCAGCGCCATCCTGAAAGACACGGCAGGACCCAGCCAACTGCAACTGGTGGTGGATACGCCACCCACGCAGCACACCCAGAAGCAAACCAGTCAGCTTCTGCTGCTGGCCAACGCGTTGGTGCTGGTCGTGTTGGGTGCTCTGGCGGTGGTCTTTCTGCTCGATCGGCTGGTTCTCAAACGCCTGGGCAAGTTTGCCCAGCTGGCGCGCAGCCAGCGCAGCACCGACCCGGCGCTGATGCGACAGTGGCCGGTGCAGGGCCATGACGAGCTGGACGAGCTGGCCTTGTCACTGAACACCATGATGGCTGCGCTGGGCAAGGCGCGCTCTGGCCTGGAGCACGATGTCCGCACCGATGCCCTGACCGAGCTGGGTAACCGCCGCATGCTGCATGAACAGTTGGACCAACTGCTGGCCATGCAGCAGCGCCAGCCGGGCCTGACCCTGGCGGTGCTGCTGATCGACCTGGACGACTTCAAGCTCATCAACGATTCCCTGGGCCATGCAGCCGGCGACTTTTTGCTGACCAGCATTGCCCGTTCGTTGGAAAAGCTGATCCGTACCAGTGACGTGGTGGTGCGCCTGGGGGGCGACGAGTTCGCCTTGCTGTACGTGGCCCAGGGTGATGAGCTGGGTGTGCGGCACTTTGCCGAGCGGGTGCAGGAGACGATTGCCCAGACCCGGGAATACCAGGGCTCCTACCTGACCGTCAGCTGCTCCATGGGTATTTGTTATGCCCACGGCACCTCGACGAACAAGGACGACCTGCTGCGCAACGCCGATCTGGCCATGTACGACGCAAAGCGGGCGGGCAAGGGCCGCTACAGCTTTTATAGCGAATCGATGCTGGGCAATGTGCAGGAACGCATGCTGCTGGAGCAGCGGCTGCGCGAATGTCTGCGTTTGGATGAGTTGGAGGTCTGGTTCCAGCCCATCGTCGATGCGCGTACCGGCGCAGCGCCCATGATGGAGGCCCTGGCCCGCTGGCCGATGGACGGCGGCTTCTGTCCGCCCGACAAATTCATCCCCATCGCCGAAGAATGCGGTTTGATCGTGGCCCTGGGCATGGCGATTGCCAACAAGGTTGCCGCCGCCTTGCCGGCGCTGCTGGCGCAAAACCCGTACACGGTGGTGAACATCAACTTGTCGGCCAAGCAGCTCATGGTGACCACCCTGGTGGAAGATATGTGCGAGCTGCTGGACCGGCAGGGCATACCCCGTTCCTGCGTGCATTTCGAGCTGACCGAGTCGGCCGTGGCCAAGGACGCAGAATTGGCCGAGCGCCAGCTGCAGCTGCTGGCCGAAGCGGGGTTTCACTTGCATCTGGACGACTTTGGCACCGGCTACTCGTCGCTGCACCGCCTGCAAAGCCTGCCGTTCTCCACTCTCAAGCTGGACCGCTCCTTTGTCACCTTGCTGGGGCGTGGCGATGCGCATATCGCCAAGGTCATCATGGCCCTGGCCGGCGAGCTGGGCGTGGGGGTTATTGCCGAAGGCATAGAAACCGAGCAGCAGCGCGATGCGCTGATAGCCCTGGGCTGTCACTGGATGCAGGGCTACTGGTTCGCCCGGCCCATGCCATTGCCGCAGATGCTGGACTGGCTGAAGAACCGGCCAGGAGCTTAGAACAGGTTCCTAGCCCTCTAGCAGCATCACGTCTACGGCATCGCCCTCGGCCACATCGCCCTGCGCCTCGGGCAGGACCACCAGCACGTCGGCCTGCACCACAGAGCTGAGGATGCCCGAGCCCTGGTTGCCCACCAGGCGCACACCGCACTGGCCATCTTCGGTGCGGCAAAGCGTGCCGCGTGGGAATTCGCTGCGGCCTGGCCGTTTGCGTATGGCCTGCATGCTGCGGACCCGCAATAGCGGCTGTGGGGCAGCGTGCGCGGGGTTGCAGCCCATCATTTGCAGCAGCACCGGGCGTACCAGTACCGTAAAAGCCACCGCCACTGCGACTGGGTTGCCAGGCAGGCCCAATAGCAGAGCGTCGAGTTTGCTGCGTTTTTCATAGCTGCCAGCGCAGGTGTTATCTGCGCTGGAGCCGTTTTTTTCTTGTAATTCTTGCAAGGCACCTGCGCGGATACGGCCGACTGCCATGGGACGGCCCGGGCGCATCGCCAGCTGCCAGAACACCACATCGCCCAGTGCGGCCATCATGTTGCGTGTGTGGTCGGCATCGCCGGTGCTGACGCCGCCGCTGGTGAGAATCGCATCGGCCTGCCGGGCTGCCCGGGCCAAGGTGGTTTGCAGCTGGGCCGGGTCGTCGCGCACCACGCCCAGGTCCAGTATCTCTACGCCCAGCCGGGTCAGCAGGCCAAACAGGGTGTAGCGGTTGCTGTCGAATACGGCGCCGGCCCGGGGCGCCTCGCCCGGGCTGAGGATTTCATCGCCGGTGGAGAAGTAAGCCACCCGCAGCCGGCGGTACACCCTGACCTGAGCCAGGCCCAGGCTGGCCAGCAGGCCCAGGGCCGCAGGGGCCAGGCGGTCGCCCTGGCGCATGGCGGCCTGGCCTTGCTGCACGTCTTCGCCGGCTAGGCGGCGGTTGGCACCCCGCCGCAGCTGGCTGGGGTCGAAATGGATGCAGCCAGCCTGCAGCTGCACGCGTTCATGTGGCACCACGCTGTCCAGCCCCGGCGGCATGGGCGCACCGGTCATGATCTTCAGGCACTGGCCTGCGGCGATGGGGGTGGACCAGGTATGGCCTGCGAGCACCTGGCCGACTACCTGTAGTGACAGGGTCTGGCCGCCCTGCAGCTGTGCGCCGTCGAAGGCATAGCCGTCCATGGCCGAGTTGTCGTGCGGCGGCACGCTGACGGGGGACACCACGTCCGCCGCCAGTACCCGGCCCAGCGCCTGCAGGATGTCCACGGTTTCTGTCTCAGTCACCGGTGTGGCCAGGGCCGACAAAAAGGCCTGGGCCGCCGGCACCGGCAGGTTCAGTGGGTTGTAGCCGGGGATGGTGGCCGCAATGGCGTCGGTAGTCTTCATCGTTCCAGGCCGCGTAGCTCGGCCAAGGTGTTCGCGTTGGAGAAAGCCTGGGCGTCGTCGAATGCCACTGTGGCCGTACGGTGCTGGGCCAGCCAGACGGCCACTTTGCGACCGCCTTGCTGCAGATACTGCGCCAGGCTGGCGTGCATGTCGCTGCGCATCAGGCAGAACACCGGCTGGCTGCGCAGGCTGCCGCTGGGGTCTCTGGATGCAGCCACGGCCATATCGGCCTGGTCCGTCAGCAATGCAGCGCCCAGGCGGGCCACCAGGTCGGCGGGGAAGAGCGGGGCATCGCAAGGCACGCAGGCCAGGTAGGCGGTGGGGCAGTGGGCCAGGCCGGCCAGCATGCCGGCCAGCGGGCCAGCATAGTCGTCTTCCAACTCGGACTCGGCATCGGTCCACACCGGAACACCAAAGGTCGCATAGTCGGCCAGATGGCGGTTGGCGCTGAGCATCAGGCTGCCCACCTGCGGCCGTAGTCGGGTCAGCGCGTGTTGGGCCAGCGTCTTGCCTTTGAAGGCCTGCAGGCCCTTGTCCAGGCCGCCCATGCGCGCACCCTGGCCGCCGGCGAGCACCAGTCCGGTGACGTCTTGCAACGCCAGCTCAGCCACCGATGTAACTCATTTCCACCCGCCGCGCCGCCGGGCCGGTGTCGGCTGCCAGGCCCGAGCGCAGCTCGGAATAGCGGTCGCTGCGGCCTTGCCAGATGCCGCGCAGGGCGTTGCCGAGCTGGGTATCGTCGGCGCCACTGCGCAGCAGGTCGCGCAGGTCATGGCCCTGGCTGGCGAACAGGCATAGGTAGACGCGGCCGTCGGTGGACAGGCGGGCGCGGTTGCAGTCCCGGCAGAAGGCCTGGGTCACGCTGCTGATGACGCCCACCTCACCGCTGCCATCGGCGTAGGCCCAGCGCTGCGCGGTTTCGCCGGGCGCACTGGGCGCTAGCGCCCGCAGCGGCCACTCGGTTTGCAGCGTTTGTATGACTTCGGCCGAGGGCACGACCTGGTCCATGCGCCAACCGTTGGTGGCGCCCACGTCCATGTATTCGATAAAGCGCAGCACCATACCGCTGCCCTTGAAGTGGCGGGCCATGGGCAGGATTTCATGCTCGTTGGTGCCGCGCTGCACCACCATATTGATCTTCAACCCGCCGCCTGCTCCCAGGCCGGCTTTGTGCGCGGCTTCCAGCCCGTCCAGCACGGTGCGCACCGGAAAGTCCACATCGTTCATGCGGCGGAACACCGTGTCGTCCAGGCCGTCCAGGCTGACGGTCAGGCGTTGCAGCCCGGCATCTTTCAAAGCCTGGGCCTTGCGTGCCAGCAGGGCGCCATTGGTGGTCAGGGTCAGGTCCAGCGGCTGGCCATCGGGCGTGCGCAAGGCGGCCAGTTGGGCGACCAGCACCTCGATGTTCTTGCGCAGCAGGGGTTCGCCGCCGGTCAGCCGGATCTTGCGCACGCCCTGGGCCACGAAGATTTGCGCCAGGCGGGTGATTTCCTCGAAGCTCAGCAGCGCGCTGTGCGGCAGATAGGGGTAGTCCTTGTCAAACACTTCCTTGGGCATGCAGTAGCTGCATCGGAAGTTGCAGCGGTCGGTCACGCTGATGCGCAGGTCGTGCAGCGGGCGCCCCAGTTGGTCGACCAGCGGCCCGGATGTGGGGGCGAGGCTGCGCGGCGCGAGCTGGCGCTGGTCTCGCAGGGGAATGACACGGCGTGGCATTTAAATCGGCTGGGCAAAGTGGGGCTCAGCGGCCGAGGGCGGCACCAAGCGCGTCCTTGCCATGGGCGGCCTGCCAGCGCGGAGCGCAAGCCGGGTCCTGGCAAGGGGTACAAAGGTCGTGTTCATGGAGTTTCCGATTGTGCCAGTGCCTGGCTGGGCTGCCAGATGTCAGCAGCGCTGCCCGGGCTGTCTGCTGGGATCTGCAGTAATAGTGGTGATGCTATAAATTTGGTAGCTTATAGCGTAGGTGGAACGAGCGCAAGGGGCATATTTCTCATACGGGTTTGTGGACATTTCAGTTCTTGATCTGGATCAAGCCGCCTGTCCGGTGCAGCGCTTCCAATGTAGCGCTATGCGACGTGTACGAGCGCGCCATTTCTTCATCACCCGACGCGGGTTGTGGTATTCGCTGGCCTTGGGCTTGCTCATCATGGGCCTGGGCGGAGCGGGCTTTTGGCTGCTGGAGCCGCGCGTGCATACCTTTGGCGACGGCCTGTGGCTGGCCTTCACCACCGCCGCCACGGTGGGCTACGGCGACATGGTGCCGAGCACCCATGCGTCCCGGTTTTTCGCGGTGATCGTGGTACTGCTGGGGCTGGCGATTTTGTCCCTGGTGACCGCTTCGGTGGCCGCCATGTTCGTGGAGACCGAGGAGCGCCAGATTGAGCGCGATCTGCTGCGGGAAATCGCCGCGCTGCACAGCGAAGTGCGCGAGCTACGGCAATTGATACAGGCCCAGCATGGCGCTCCACCAGGCACAGAGGGTTTCATCCGGCAGGCGCCACCAAGCTAGAAGAGCCGGCTTGCGTCACGCCAGCCCTCTACAATCGCGCCACATTTTTTGGAGAGCTTTCACCATGTTTTCTTCTGACAAAGACGATAGCCAGAGCGCTGCATTCGTAATTCTGTTTGCCGTTGTGGCTGCTGCCGTGGCCTTTGCGATTGGCATGGGCATCTACAAGACCCACAGCGCCAAGCCCCAGTCCGCGCCCGCAGTGCAAGAGGTGCTGGACGTGGATGGCGCCAGCGTGAAGGTCGAGAACGGTGTGGTCAAGTTCTACTTTGCCACCGCCAAGGCCGACGTGGCCCAGGGCGCCGATGTGGCGCTGGCCGAGGTGGTCAAGCTGGCGGGCGAGGGCAAGAGCCTGCGCATCAGCGGCTTCCATGACGCCACCGGCGACCAGGCCAAGAACGAAGAGCTGGCCAAGTTGCGCGCCTTTGCCGTGCGTGAGCTGTTGGTAGGTCTGGGTGTGGCCCAGGACAAGATCGAACTGGTCAAGCCTGAAGCGCTGATCGGCTCCGGCAGCAAAGCCGAAGCCCGCCGCGTGGAAGTTGTCGCGCTGCCCTGAGCTTCTCGTTAGACGCAAAAAAGCCGCAGTGCCCATGGAGGGCGCTGCGGCTTTTTACATGGTGGCGCCCTATTTGCCGCCGTGGATCTGCATCACCAGCGGCACGATCAGCAGGGCCACGATGTTGATGATCTTGATCAGCGGGTTCACCGCCGGGCCGGCCGTGTCCTTGTAGGGGTCGCCCACGGTGTCGCCGGTGACGGCGGCCTTGTGGGTTTCCGAGCCCTTGCCGCCGTGGTGGCCGTCTTCGATGTATTTCTTGGCGTTGTCCCAGGCGCCGCCACCGGTGCACATGCTGATAGCCACGAACAAGCCGGTGACGATGGTGCCCATCAGCAGGCCGCCCAGCGCCGCTGGGCCCAGCAGCAGGCCGACCAGAATCGGCACCACCACCGGCAGCAGACTCGGGATCATCATTTCCTTGATCGCCGCGGTGGTCAGCATGTCCACCGCCTTGCCGTATTCGGGTTTGGCCGTGCCTTCCATGATGCCCTTGATCTCGCGGAACTGGCGGCGCACTTCGACCACCACGCTGCCGGCGGCGCGGCCCACGGCCTCCATCGCCATCGCCCCGAACAGGTAGGGGATCAGTCCGCCGATGAACAGGCCGATGATGACCATCGGGTTGCTCAGGTCGAAGCTGATAACGTGCCCATAGGCTTCGAGCTTGTGGGTGTAGTCGGCAAACAGCACCAGCGCCGCCAGCCCGGCCGAGCCGATGGCATAGCCCTTGGTGACGGCCTTGGTGGTGTTGCCCACTGCGTCCAGCGGGTCGGTCACGTCGCGCACGCTTTTCGGCATCTCAGCCATTTCGGCAATGCCGCCGGCGTTGTCGGTGATCGGGCCGTAGGCATCGAGGGCCACCACGATGCCGGCCATGCTCAGCATGGATGTAGCGGCGATCGCAATGCCGTACAGGCCGGCCAGATGGAAGGCCGTCCAGATGGCGATGCAGACAAAAATCACCGGCCAGGCGGTGGAGCGCATGGACACGCCCAGGCCGGCAATGATGTTGGTGCCATGGCCGGTGGTTGATGCCTGGGCGATGTGCTGCACCGGCGCGTACTGCGTGCCGGTGTAGTACTCGGTGATCCACACCAGCGCGGCGGTCAGCACCAGGCCGACGGCGCAGGCGCCATACAGCTTCATGGCTGCTCCGGTGCCGCCCAAGGCGTTGTCGGCCACCAGCGCGGTGGTGACGAAGTAGAAGGCAATCAGCGACAGCACGCCGGCCACCGCCAGGCCCTTGTACAGCGCCGGCATCACGTTCTTCATGCCGGGTGAGGCGACGACGAAGAAGCAGCCGATGATGGATGCCACGATGGACACCGCACCCAGCGCCAGCGGATACACCACGGTGCTGGCGCCGCCAGCGGTGGCCAGCAGGGCGCCCAGCACCATCGTTGCAATCAGCGTGACCGCATAGGTCTCGAACAGGTCGGCGGCCATGCCGGCGCAGTCGCCCACGTTGTCACCCACGTTGTCTGCAATCACGGCCGGGTTGCGCGGATCGTCTTCCGGGATGCCGGCTTCGACCTTGCCCACCAGATCCGCGCCTACGTCGGCACCCTTGGTGAAGATGCCGCCGCCCAGCCGGGCGAAGATGGAGATCAGCGACGAGCCAAAGGCAAAGCCGATCAGCGGGTTCAGCCGCGCTGCGGTGGGCATGCCGTCCGGCACCAGAAACCAGTAAAAACCCGTCACGCCCAGCAGGCCCAGGCCCACCACCAGCATGCCGGTGATGGCGCCGCCGCGGAACGCCACGGTGAGTGCCGGGCCAATGCCCTTGGTGGCCGCCTGCGCGGTGCGCACATTGGCGCGTACCGACACATTCATGCCGATGAAGCCGCAGGCGCCGGACAGGGCAGCACCCACCACGAAACCGATGGCCGAGATGGGGTCGAGAAAGATGCCGATGAGGATGGCCAGCACCACCCCGACGATAGCGATGGTGCGGTACTGCCGGGCCAGATAGGCGGCGGCGCCGGTCTGGATGGCGGCGGCAATTTCTTGCATGCGCGGGTTGCCGGCGTCTTGGGAAAGAATCCAGCTGCGGGCCCAGAAGCCGTAGGCCACCGCAATGAATCCACATATGAGCGCCAGTGTCAGCGCTGTGTTACCTGCCATAGGAATGTCTCCTTTTTTGTCGTTGTCGCGTGATGGAAGCACAACGCTAGCGTGGTACCCCCGCTGCGTTGCTTCCTCGCGCATCCGGCATCCAAAGAGGCGGAGACGATTGGCCAACGTCACCAATATAAAGGAAAAACAGTTGCTGCACTGCGGTAACTCTTTGTGTCCGGTATGTAAACCGAGGGCTGGCACTCTAAATTCGCAGCGCACCCAAATTCAGCACTGCGACACATCTTTGCGCGGTGGACGTGGGGGTGCACAACCATGGCCCTTGGACGCATTCGACCGAGGGCTGGCGCGTACTTGCGGAGCCAGGCATCCATGCCTTGCGGCCCACAGGTTCTGTCATTTCCCATGTATGAAGGGTGTTCTATGCGGTTCTCAAAAACTTATTGGCGTGGCTTGGCCATAGGCCTGGTGGCTTCGGTCTTCCTGGTGGCCTGTGGTGGCGACGGTGGTTCTGGTTCCACACCCAGCACTCCGGTTTCGACAACCGGCGTCGCAGGCAAAGTGCTGGACGATGCGACCGGACTGGGCGTAGGGGGCGTGACGGTGCGGGTTGGAAGCCTGTCCACCACCACGGCGGCCGACGGTACTTTCAGCCTCACCGGTCTTACGGCGAGCAGCCGCGTGACGGTAGTCTTTGCCTCCAGCGATTACGCCGAAGGCGTGCGCATTGCCAATGTGGTGGCCGATGCTCGTACCGATGTGCAGGCCCGTTTGGTCAAGGTCGGTGCCAGCGGCACGGTTCCGGTTACGGCTGGTGGCACGGTCACGGTGCCCAGCAGCACCGCGCAGGTCACCTTGCCCGCAAATAGCGTGCAGCGTGCCGATGGCAGTCTTCCCACGGGCAATATCACGGTCAGCATCACGCCCATCAACCCGGCTGTGGATACGACCCTGATGCCCGGCGACTTCCTGACCTCCACGGGCAGCGGCAATGTGCCGATTGAAAGCTTTGGCGCGCTCAATGTGGTGCTGACCGACAGCACGGGTGCCGCGCTGAATCTGCGCAGCGGCCAGACCGCTACCATCCGCATCCCCCTGGCTTCGCGCAATGCATCCGTGCCTTCGACCATCCCGCTGTTTTACTTCAACACCAGCACCGGCTTGTGGGTGCAGGAAGGCACGGCGACTCTGGTTGGCACCGGCGCATCGGCCTACTATGAAGGCACGGTCAGCCATTTCACCACCTGGAATGCCGACCAGACCTACAACACCATCATCGTCCATGGCTGCATGAAGAATGCGGCGGGTGCCGTGGTGGCGAATGCGTTGGTCACCAGCGACGGTATCGACTACTCCGGCACCAGCTCGGTCTACACCGATGCCAGCGGTAACTTCAGCCTGCCGATCCGTAGCAACAGCGAGGCCACTATCGTGGGCGTGTTCGGCGGATATTTGACCAACACCGTGCGCAATACGGCCAGTGCGACCGACATCACCTTGACGGATTGCCTGAGCCTGGGCCAGAGCGGTGCTGGCATCACCATGAAGCTGACCTGGGGCGCCTTGCCCAGCGACCTGGATTCGCACCTGATAACGCCGGCGGGTGACCATGTGTATTACTCGGCCAAGGGGGCACTTGCCACAGCGCCTTTCGCCAACCTGGACGTGGACGACACCTCCAGCTACGGCCCCGAGGTGGTGACCATCACCAAGCTGATGGTGGGTACCTACAAGTACAGCGTACGCAACTACTCTGGATACTCTGACGGCCCTATCGCTACATCGGGCGCGCGGGTAGAGGTGAATATTCCAGGACGCACTCTGCAGCTGATTACGCCGCCCGCCACGGGCGAGTCGTCGAACACGGACTACTGGAATCTGTTCGAGTTCGACGTCAGCGCCAGCTGCGTGGTCACCGTACGTCCCGTGGGCACCTACACCACCGATTTGCCCACGATTCCGGCAAGCACCACGCCGCAGTACTGCACACCCAGCTGATAGCGGCTAGAGCGCTGCGAAGCGGGCGACACAGCACCTGGTGGCTGTGTCGCCTTTTTACTTTTGGCTTTGCCGTCAGGCTGGCGTCACCGCTGTGAGGCAAAATCACGGGTTAACCAGAATCCAATTTCTCAACTCCTAACTGCAACACCACCATGTCCCTGAATAAAGTGACCCCTGGCAAGAATGCCCCCGATGCCTTCAACGTCGTGATCGAAATCCCGATGAATGCGGACCCGATCAAGTACGAAGTGGACAAGGAGTCTGGCGCGTTGTTCGTGGACCGCTTCATGACCACGGCCATGCACTACCCCACCAACTACGGCTACGTGCCCCAGACCCTGAGCGGCGACGGCGACCCGGTGGATGTGCTGGTGATTACGCCTTACCCGCTGTACCCCGGCGTGGTCGTGCCCTGCCGCCCCCTGGGCATTTTGCTGATGGAAGACGAAGCCGGCGTGGACGGCAAGGTGCTGGCCGTGCCCACCGACAAGATTCTGCCCATGTACACCCACTGGAAGAGTGTGGATGACGTGAACAAGATGCGCCTGAACGCCATCAGCCACTTCTTTGAGCACTACAAGGACCTGGAAAAGGGCAAGTGGGTCAAGGTGCTGGGCTGGGAAGGCATTGACGCGGCCAAGAAGGAAATCCTCGAAGGCATCGCCAATTACACCAAGGGCTAAGCCCTCTCGGCGTTTGTAGCCAAATCGGCACCTAGCGTAGGTAATACCAGCGCTAGGTGCTATTTTTTTGATAGTAATGGGTATGAAAAGCAAACTCTCCAGCGGCGGCCTGGTGTATTCCACCGAAACCGGCCGCATGTGCCCAACCTGCCGCAAGCCGGTGGCCGACTGCATCTGTGGCCAGAAGCCGCTGCCTAAGACCGATGGCATCGTGCGCGTGTCGCGCGAAACCAAGGGCCGTGCCGGCAAGGGCGTGACCCTGGTTAAGGGCGTGCCCTTGGATCTGGCGGGGCTGACCGCGTTGGGCAAGCAGCTCAAAGCCGCCTGTGGCAGCGGCGGCACGGTGAAGGACGGCGTGATCGAAGTGCAGGGCGACCACTGTGACACGGTGATCGCGCTGCTGCAAAAGCAGGGCTATACGGTCAAGCGCGCGGGCGGCTAGGCCGTGTGATCAACCGCGCGGGCGGTTGATTTGCTCCATCACCCAGGCCGTGCGCTGCGCGGTCTGCCCGGTGGAGGGGTGCGTGGCCAGCCCGGCCACGTGTTTTTGCATGTTCTCAATGTGGAACAGCTGGATGTTCTCCGGGTGGGCGATCTCCACGCTCTGGCTGCCCTGGCTGTTGCGCAGCAGCAGCGGCTGGTTGCCAAACACCGAAAACTCTATCGTCCCCTGGCTGCCCAGGATGGTGACGGCGTCCACGCGCTCGGCGGCACCAAAGTTCCAGTAACCCGAGCCCAGCGCGCCGCTAGCAAACTGCCAGACCCCAGTGACCGCGTCCTCGGCCGCATACAGGCCCTGCTGCTGTGCATTGAAGCCCTGGGCGTACACGATGTCGCCCAGCAGGTGCATGCACAGGTCCAGCCCGTGGCAGGCCAGGTCGGCAAAGTAGCCACCGCCGGCCACTTGCGGGTCGGTGCGCCAGTTGGGCGTTTTGGCCAGGTCGGTCGGGCTGGGCGTGCGGGTATAGGCCCAGTGCACATGGCGCACGTTGCCAATCGTGCCCTCATCCAGCCATTTTTTGACCTGGGCAAAGCGCGGAAGCGAACGTCGGTAGTAGGACACGAACAGCGGCAGGCCCGCCGCTTCAAAGGCGGCGCACATCTCCAGGCATTCGCGGTGGTTCAGTGCCATGGGTTTTTCCACGCAGCAGATTTTTCCGGCCGCGGCCACCTTGAGCGCATAGAAGTGGTGGCTGTCTGGCGGGGTGGCGATGTAGACGGCGTTGACCTGCGGGTTGTGGATCAGCGCGTCGGCATCGGTGGTCCAGGTGGGTACGCCGTGCCGCTCTGCGTAGGACTGGGCCAGGGTGGCGTCGCGGCGCATCACCGCCACCAGGCGCGAATGCGCCACCTTGTTGAAGGCAGGGCCGCTCTTGAGTTCGGTCACGGCGCCGCAGCCGATGATGCCCCAGGCCAGGGGGGAGTTCGGAGGATGCATGCGCAAAGTGTACGGGCGGCCCCGCGGTGTTCTTGTATCCTCGGGCGCCGATCTTGTCCCCAGCTGTAGGAGCGGGGTCTGCGTATGACGCTTCGTATAACTTTTATAAATTCTCAGGAAAACAGGTATGTCTAGTGAAGGGTTTCACGTCCACGGTCCGCATGACCACGAGTTGGAGCATGCCACCCAAGGCGCACATGGTGCGCACGGTGGCGGCATGGTGAACCAGATTGCGATGTTCACCGCCATCATCGCTACGGTGGGGGCCATCTTTTCCTATATGGGCGGGGCGACGCAAGCCAATGCGGGGCTGTATAAGAACAATGCCGCGCTGAAAAAGGCGGAGGCCTCCAACCAATGGAATTACTACCAGGCCAAGAGCACCAAGCAGGCGTTGGCTGAGCTGGCGATGAACCTGTCGCCAGAGGCCGCGAAGTCCGCCTACCAGGCCAAGGTGGAACGCTACGAGAAGGAAAAGGACGGCATCAAGGCGGTGGCCGAAAAGCTGGAAACCGAAGTCGTCGAATGGGACGAAAAAAGCGACGAGCAGATGCACCTGCACCACCGCTGGGCCCAGGCCACCACGGTGCTGCAAATCTCTATCGCCATGGCCGCCATCGCGCTGCTGACCAAGAAGAAATGGCTGGAATACGCAATGTTTGGTACCGGCGGCCTGGGCGTGCTGGTGGGGGCGCTTGCCGTTTTCCACATATAGGTAACTCGGCAGCTCCCTGTGGAGCGCATCCCCAATATTGGGTACGTCGTGCACTTGGTGTGCGCAGGGTCCATTTTTGGGATTGTTACATTTACAGATATGGACTCTGAACAATTGCAGCGCCTGGTCAGCGTGCAAATGCCGTTTGGCAAGCACAAGGGCACGGTCATCGCCGACCTGCCCGGCAACTACCTGAACTGGTTTGCACGTGAGGGCTTCCCGCCGGGTGACATTGGCCGGCTGCTGGCCTTGATGTACGAGATCGACCATAACGGCCTGAAAGAGCTGCTGCGGCCCTTGCGTTAGCGCTTCTGCAGGGTACAGCCCGCCAAGGGCACCTAAAATACAATAATTTACAATCAGTAACAAACCTGATGCATTCGCCATTTCCCACGCAATCTGTGCTGCGCCTGTTATGGCGGGTGCTGCTGTGCGTGGGTTTGCTGCTGCCGCTGGGCGCATGGGCTCAGGCCGAGGCGGTGCTGGATGTGCAAAGCTGGCGCCAGGACCTGTGGCCGGCCGTGCAGGTGCTGCCAGATGCCACGGGTCGCATGGATATCGGCCAGGTGCAAGAGGCCAGCGCTGATTTCGCGCCGCCGCAGACCGCCCGCTCTACCCTGGGTATGCGTTCTGCACCTGTGTGGTTGCGCATACCGGTGCGCCTGGAGCCGTCTGCTGGGACGGATTGGGCGCTAGAGCTGGACTACCCGGTGTTGAACCGCCTGGACATCTACCTGGTGCGTGATGGCCAGGTGCTGCAGCAGGCCCTGCTGGGCAATTTGCACCAGAACCTGGAGCGTCCGCGTGCCGCCCGATCGCCGACCGTGTCTTTGCGCATGCAGCCGGGCCAGGCCTACATCCTGTACATCCGCGTGCAGACCAGTGGCGCCATGGTGCTGCCCATCACGCTGAATACACAGGCTGCGTTTTTGGAGCATGCGCTGCGCGAACAGATGCTGCAGGGCCTGATGTTGGGTCTGTCGCTATGCCTGCTGATGTACAGCCTGATGCACTGGTTGGGCGTACGCGACCCGCTGTTTTTGAAGTACGCGTTGATCGTGGTGGGTGGCCTGGTGTTTTCGCTGCTGCAGTTTGGCGTGGGCGTTCAGTACCTGTGGGCCGGCAATCGGTGGCTGGAACTGCATCTGGCGGCACTATCCGCGCTTGCATCTACCTGCGGCTTCTTCCTGTTTTTTGAGCATGTGCTGGCGGGGCCGGGGGCATACCGCCATTTCAGCCGCGCCATGCGTGCGGGCGCGCTGGCTTCTGCGCTGGTGGCGCTGGTGTATGCGCTGGACTTGCTCAGCACCCGTGCGGTCAGTCCGCTGGTCGGGCTGTTGGGGGCCTTGCCGTCTCTGCTGGCCTTGCCGCCGGCCTGGCGCCGGGTGCGTCAGGGCAACGCGATGGGCATCTACCTGGTATTGGGCGCATTAGTGTATTTCTTTGCAGTCTTGACCATGGTGGGCGTGTTGTATGGCGTGGTGGGGGTGAATTTCTGGACCCAGCACTCCGTGCAATGGGCGGCGCTGCTGGACCTGCTGATGTTGATGCGCCTGCTGGCCCTGCGCAGCCGGGCCACGCAGGCCAAGGTCGTGCGTGTCACCCAGGAGCGCGACGCCATGCATTCCCTGGCACATACCGACCCGTTGACCGATCTGCCCAACCGCCGTGGCCTGAGCCTGGCGCTGGAACAGGCCCTGGCCCAATGCGGTCTGCACAGCATGGTGGCGGTGTATGTGCTGGATCTGGACGGCTTCAAGCCGGTGAACGACCAGTACGGCCACGATGTGGGCGATGTGCTGCTCAGCGCCGTGGCGGTCCGGTTGCAAGTGCTGGTGCGCAGCAGCGACCTGGTGTCGCGCATGGGGGGCGACGAGTTCGTCATCGTGGCCCGCGGTCTGCACACCGACCGCCAGGCACAAGACCTGGGCCACAAACTGCTGGAGGCCTTCCATGCGCCGTTTGACCTGGGGCAGCACAGTTTCCAGGTCGGCCTGACCATAGGCTACGCCCTGGCGCCACTGGACGGCGTGGACCCCAAGATGCTGCTCAAGCTGGCCGATGCTGGCATGTACCAGGGCAAGCAGGGCGGCAAGCACTGCCTGCGCCGTTTCGACCCCGCGCAGGCCGTGCCTGAGCCCAGCCTGTGGGTGGACACCCACGCGCCCACGCGGGCTAACGCTGCGCGCGCAAGCTAGCAGTGATCTCGTAAGAGCGCAGCCGCGCCTGGTGGTCGAAGATCTGCGACGTCAGCATCAGCTCGTCCGCCCCCGTGCGCTCAATGAAAGCCTGTAATGCCCGGCGCACCGTGTCGGGCGAGCCCACCGCAGCGCAGGACAAAGAGTTGTCCAGCATGGCCTTGTCGGCCGGGTGCAGGCGCTCGGCAAAGCCGTCCACCGGCGGCGGCAACTGGGACGGGCGGCCGCTGCGCAGGTTCACAAATGCTTGCTGCAGCGAGCTGAACAGAAACTGCCCGGCCGCGTCCGTGTCCGCCGCAAACACATTGAAGCCCAGCATCACATAGGGCTTGGCCAGCTGTTTGGACGGCTTGAAGCGCGCCCGGTAAATCTCGATGGCCGACAGCATGTCACCCGGCGCGAAATGCGAGGCAAACGCGTAGGGCAGGCCCAATTCGGCCGCCAGCTGCGCACCAAAGGTGCTGGAGCCCAGAATCCATAGCGGTACCTCCAGCCCGGCGCCGGGTACGGCCCGCAGCGTCTGCCCTTCTTGCACCGGGGCAAAGTAGTGCTGTAGCTCCAGCACGTCGCGGGGGAACTGCTGGGCATCGGTTTGCAGGTCGCGCCGCAGCGCACGGGAAGTGGCTTGGTCCGAGCCGGGCGCGCGGCCCAGGCCCAGGTCGATGCGGCCGGGGAACAGCGACTCCAGCGTGCCGAACTGCTCGGCAATCACCAGCGGTGAATGGTTGGGCAGCATGATACCGCCAGCGCCCACGCGGATGCTGCGCGTGCCCGCCGCCACATGGCCGATGACGACCGCCGTGGCCGCGCTGGCAATGCCGCGCATGCCATGGTGCTCGGCCAGCCAGTAGCGCTGGTAGCCCCAGGTTTCGGCATGCTGCGCCAGGTCCAGCGTGTGGCGAAAAGCATCGGCCGCGGTGCTGCCTTCGGCAATCGGGGCCAGGTCCAGAACGGAAAAGGGAATCATGTTTTGCTTTACAGATGAAACAAGCCTCCAGCGCAGATATATCGTGCGCAAGATGCTATGAAAAATGAAGTAAGTGCCCAGGCGGCACAAAGATGGTCAGCGTAGCAGCCGGCCGGGCCTGGTGTGTACATGGGGCTGATTCGCCACATGGCAACCAGAGTCTTTGCAGCCAGTGCCACCGGGTGATGCGTGTTTGTGTCTAGGGCCCCGCCTTCAGCACGATCGGGATGCCTGCCACGCCCGTGCCCACGGTGCCCATCTGCAGCTGTGCCTGGGCCAGGCTGTCGGGTACGGTGAATTCCACCCAGCCCTCCATGCTGCTATTGCCGCGCACCAGTTCGTTGAGTTCATTCACCGGCGCCAGCAGGCTGCCGTCGGCCAGCAGGCGGAAGGAGGCGCTCCAGAAGTTACCGTCGTAGCGACTGTTGTTGGCTACGCGCACCTGGAACTTCAGGCTGCGCTGGCCGGGGTTTTGCGGCAGCAGTTGGGCGTTGAGGATGCGGTAGCTCAGCGTGTCTGCCACCAGTTCCACCCGTTCGGGTAGCACGACGCTAAGCGGTGCCGCGGCGGGTGCAGGTGCGGATGTGGCTACCGCCGCGGTGGTGTTGGTAGGGGCTGGTGGCATACCAGCGCTGGAAGTTGGGCTGGCCGTTGGCGCTGGCGTGCGGCCCAGCCAGCCGGCCTGGTGCAGCGCTGTCACCAGCGCGGTGACGGCGGTGATGGCGCCCGCCACCGCAGTCAGGATACCGGGCAGGGTCTGCCACCAGCTTTTGGATCGGGGGTCTTCGTCCATATGCGCCTTCCGGGTAGAGGGGCGGCCCATGGCGCCGCCGGCTGCGCAAAATTATGGCGCAAGCACCCTGGTTTGTGGTGCTCTGTTTTTGATAGCTGTTACCGCACGTATTACCTGCGCAATAGGCCTTTTTTCTGCATAAAACCGCGCGCACCACGCGGATTGCCAACTGGGCTAGAGTCAACGGCCGAGACTTCCGTCCAAGGAACCACCATGCAATTGCTCTCCCGCCTTCTTTCTGTGGCTGCGCTGGTGCTCATAGGGCAGGGCGCGCAGGCCGTAGCGCCAGTCGGCCCGGGCACGGCCACCGGCCAGGCCGCCTGCCCGGCCATCCTGCAATACCAGTTTCCGCGTCTGCAGGATGAGGCGCCGCAGAACCTCTGCCAGTACGCCGGCAAGGCCGTGCTGGTGGTCAATACTGCCAGCTATTGCGGCTTCACCAGCCAGTACGAGGGGCTGGAGGCGCTGTACGCCAAGTACCAGCCGCGCGGCCTGGTGGTGCTGGGTTTTCCGTCGAATGACTTCGGCGGGCAGGAGCCCGGTTCGGCCAAGGAGATTGCCGACTTTTGCTACAACACCTACGGCGTGAAGTTTCCCATGCTGGGCAAGTCGGTTGTCTCCGGCGCGGCGCGCAACGGCCTGTATGCGGCGCTGGACAAGGCCACCGGCAAGACGCCGCAATGGAACTTCCACAAATACCTGATAGACCGCAGCGGCAAGGTGGTGGCCAGCTTCCCCAGCGATGTCACGCCCGACAACCCGGCACTGCTCCAAGCCGTTGACCAAGCCCTGCGCTAGGCGCTGGCTGCTTGCAGCCAGCGCAAGAAGGTCGTGACCAGCGGCCGGTCTTCGGTGCGCTCGGGCAGCACGCAGTAGTAGGCCCGCTGACTGGCCTGGTCTTGGCCCGGGGCGTTGGCCGGGGTCTGCGCGCAGGCGATCACCAGCTCACCACGCTGCAGCTCGGTCTCCACCAGCAGACGCGGCACCAGGGCCAGACCCAGGCCCTGGGCGGCTGCGGCGGCAGTCATGGAAAACAATTCGTAGCGCGGCCCGTGCAGGGCCGAGGGTGCGGCCACGTCCAGCGCATCAAACCACTGGCGCCAGCCCTCGGGCCGGGTGCTTTGCTGCAGCAGCGGGCGCTGGGCCATGGCCTCGGGGCTCAGGCTGCCGTGGCCGCCCAGAAAGCCCGGGCTGCACACCGGCACCATGTCTTCGCCCAGCAGGCGCACGGCGCGCGTGCCGGCCCAGTTGGCCACCTGCTCGGCGGTGCCGGTGTACAGGGCTGCATCAAACGGCGTATCGGCAAACAGGAACGGCCGGGTGCGGGTTTCGATATGCACCGTGGTGTCCGGGTGCAGCGCGGCCCAGGCCGGCAGGCGCGGTATCAGCCAGCGCGTGGCAAAGGTGGGCACGGCGGCCAGGTGCAGGGTGCCGGCGCTGCCTTGGGACGACATGGCCTGCAGCGTGTCCTGCTCCAGCCCCTGCAGCCTTGCTGCGACCTGCTGGGCGTATTCGGCGCCGCGCTCGGTCAGCGCCACGCCGTGGCGGGTGCGCCGGAACAACGCCATGCCCAGGAACTCCTCCAGCGCCGTGATCTGCCGCGACACCGCACCCTGCGTCAGCGCCAACTCTTGGGCGGCGCGGGTGTAGCTTTCATGGCGGGCGGCGGCGTCCAGGCAGGCCAGGGCTTGGAGGGAGGGGATTTTTCTGCGCATGGTGTGCGCAATATACATGTTTGACGGTTTGTGCTGCTGCGGTATTTATAGCTGCTTGCGCAGGTATTCTATGCGCTAGAGGCCGGAAACTCTTAAATATCCAGCTGGTAAGACATGCGGTTTATGCATGCTATCTACGTGCGCTGCCGTCAGCGTAGGCCGTCAAATTCATGGTCATCAAGGCGCCTTGCTTGGGCAGGTCGGCCACGCAGATGACGGTGCGGGCAGGACGGTGGGCGCCGAACTCTTCGGCGTAGGCGCGGTTCATTTCCTGGAAATCTCCGACTTGCTTCAGGAAGACATGGACATGCATGGCGTCGTCCAGCGTGGCACCCACCTCGGCGAGCATCGCGGCGAAGTTTTTCACGATTTGCCGTGCCTGGCTGTAGGCGTCGGTGCCGGCCATCTGGCCGGTGGCCGGGTCTACGCCGGGCGTTCCCGAGATGCTGATGAAGGGGCCAGCCTTGGTGAGGTGGCTGTTAGAACGTGTTCAAGGTCTTTTTGGGGCCGCGCAGGTGCCTGTTCGGGATGCGCAGCTAGGCACAAAACCCAAGCCAAGGCTTCTGCCTTGGCTGGTTTTGTAACGACGTTGAGCGCCCGAACAGGCACCTGCCCTCCGGGTTGGGGTGAAATCGGGCGATTTGTCCGCCAGAACCCTTGCATGGGCAGAGAGCCCATGCTGCGGTCTCCGACAGCCAACTCATCCCGATTGCACCCCAACGCGGCCCCAAAAAGACCTTGAACACGTTCCAAGGACCAATGGGTTCAAACATTCCGGCGGGGGGGATGGTTTCGACGTGCATGGGTGTGTGAGGTGGTTGATGGCCGCAATCCGTTGGATCGTGGCCTTGGGTGCTTTAGCGGTGAGTGTGCCTATTTTCCTGTGCGCCAGGGCTGCTCCTTTGCACCCGGACCTGCATGCCTTGTCCGCTTTCGCAAGCGCCAAAAACCACCGCCAGGCCCTGCAAGCTAGCAATCCGCTGCACGATGGATATGCCCAGGCCGCTGCCTATTTCCGTCTGCCCGCGTGGCCGGTGAAAGCGTGTGCCGAGGTTGGCCCGGTCTTCCGCGCTGAGCGGCGGGCCGGCGTTTTCCACCACCATCTCGTCCGCTGTAAACCGCAGCGTTACCAGCGTACTTTGTGGGGCGTAGCGTATGGCGTTGTCCAGTAGGTTGCGCAGCAGCATGGCGAGAAGGCCGCTATCGCCTTGCATGGCCAGGGCGGGCTGGCCCTCGGTGGGCCATTCGCAGGCTAGTTCGATGTGCCTGCGCTCGGCCAGCGGCAGGCAGTCGCCCATGGTCTGCTCAACAATGCGCGGCCAGTCCACCGGGGCGTGGAGCAAGGCGGTGTTGTTTGAACCCAACCGTGCTTCTACGCGCGACAGTGCCAGCATCTGCATGACCAGCCGGTCGGTACGGTCCAGGCCGGTGCTGAACCGGGCCTGTGCCTGTTCGCGCTCGGGCCCGCTGTGCGATCGGCGCACCACGTCCCATTGCGCGCGCAATACGGCCAGCGGCGTGCGCAGCTCATGCGCGGCATCGGCGGTGAAGCGGCGCTCGCGTTCCAGCGTGTCTTCGATGCGGGCGAACAGGTGGTTCATGGCCACCAGCAGCGGCTGCAATTCCGCGGGTGCGCGCAGCGGCGAGACCGGCTGCAAATCCTGTGCATCGCGCTCTTGTAGCTCGGTGGTCAGGGTGCGGATGGGCTGCAATGCCTGTCGCACCGCCCAGGCCATGGCGACCAGCAGAAACGGCAGCATCAACAGCCAGGGCATGAGCTGGCCGAAGGTCAGGCCCGTTACCAGTTCGCGGCGTTCAGCCACATCCTGGCCTGCGGCGATAAGCCATTCACCGTTTGGCGACGGCAGGTAGTACAGCCGCCAGGCATTGCCATGGACCTGCGCATCCACAAATCCCGCTGCGCCACTGTGGCGCTGCAGTTGCATGCCTTCTCGGTCGGTCAGTATCAGCTCCCCTTTGGCATTCCATACCGCGACGGCCAGCTGCCGTACATCGTCCTTGTCATCGTCGTACAGATCTTTTACGGTGGGTTCGGCGGGGGCTTGCAGCGCAGCTGCGTGGTTGTGTTTGAGCAGGGCCTGCACCTGCCGGGCCAGGCGGACCAGCTCGCTGTCGTAGAGCTCATTCACCTCGTGGCGCGCATGGGTGAAGGATGCGACCAGCGTCACGGCCCATACCAGCGGCGCGCACAGCAGCAGGTACAGCAACAGGCGGCGCTGCAGGCTCATGGCTCGGCTTCTCCAGAGCCCAGGGCGTAGCCCACACCGCGCAGCGTGCGCACGATGCCCGGTGCGATCTTGCGGCGCAGGTGGTGCACATGCACTTCCAATGTGTTGCTCTCGGGCTCCGCGCTGCTCCAGTCGTACAGTTTTTCCTGAAGATGGGCCTTGGACAGCACGCGCTGTGGATGCTTCAGCAGGGCTTCCAGCAGAGCCAGTTCACGGCCCGTCAGTTCGATGCTTTTGCCCTTCCAGAGCACGGCTTTGGTGGCCGGGTTGTATTCCAGCGCGCCGTGCTGCCATACCGAGTGCGCGTGGCCGGAGGTGCGGCGCAGCACAGCCCGCAGGCGCGCCGCGAGTTCATCCACGGTGATGGGTTTAATCAGGTAGTCGTCGGCTCCGCTGTCCAGCCCAGTAATGCTGTGGGCCGCGCCGTCGCGGGCCGTCAGAATCAGCATGGGTACGGTGAAGCCTGCATTGCGCCAACGCGCCAGCCAGTGCAAGCCGTCTACGCCTGGCAAGCCCAGGTCCAGCACCACGGCATCAAAGGTTGTGGCCACCAGGGCTGCGTTCGCTTGCGTGCCGTCGCCAAACCAATCCACTACATGGCCCAACTGGCGCAAGCCGGTGGACAGGGCTTCGCCCAACAAAAGGTCGTCCTCGACAATCAATACCCGCACACAAGCCTCCCAGGCACTCTAGGGTGCCGTGGCCATTATCTGGCACGCGTCAGGCCATGCGCCTCCACCGCCCCTTTGCGAAATTCGTCCGGTGTGACTCCCATCAGCTTGCGGAACATGCTGATGAAGGCGGAGGCGCTGCCGTAGCCCAGGTCCAGGGCGATCGTCTCTACCGTTTGGCCGGCCTCCAGCAGCGGCATGGCTTTGACGGCACGCAGGCGTTGGCGCCATTCGATGAAGGACATGCCCAGGTCGCGCTGGAAACGGCGCAGCAGGGTACGTTCGGTGCTGTGCACGGCACTGGCGATTTCGGGCAGGGTGCGGTTGTCACCCGGGTTGTCTTCCAGCAGCTGCAGCACGGCGGCCAGCAGCGGGTCATCCGATGTGGGCAGGTAGCTGCCGGCGCAGGGGGCTTGGGCCAACTGGTCTACCAGCACCTGCAGCAGGCGTTCCTGCTCTGCGCTGCGGGGCAGGGCGGGAGGGTGCTGGCGCAGATGCTCCAGCAGGGCGCGTAACAGCGGGCTGAGGGTAAGCGCGCAAGTGGAGCTTGGCAGGGCTTGGCAGAGTTCTTCGGCCACGTAGAGCGAGCAGTGGCAGGCTTCGTAGCGGTTCATGCCGGTGTGTTCCACATGCGGCGGCAGCCAGATGCCGTACTGCGGCGGGGCCAGGTAGTGGTGGTCGGCAAGCTTTACCTCCAGCACGCCGCTGAACGAGTAGACGAACTCGCCCCAGGCGTGGCGGTGTTGCGGGTAGGTGGATTCGGCCTGCATGTGCGCGGTGCGAAAGAAGATGGGCGCGGGCAGGCTCTGGCTGAACGGTGGCAGCCGCAGGTGCTTGGCGGTGGCGGGCATGGCGGTTTGGCTGTTGTACGGCATGGTTTGGCGTATTTTCGCTATATCCATCAAAACAGTCTACGGGACAATGCAGGGCCACGTAAACCCAGCCGCAAAGGAAACCCATGGAACCCCGCAAACCCCTAGACGCCCGCGCCAGCAGCATCATGCTGGTGCTGTGCATGACCTGGGGGCTGCAGCAGGTGTTGATCAAGGCCACGGCGGGCGATATGGCGCCGATTCTGCAGATCGGGCTGCGCTCGGGCGTGGCCGCGCTGCTGGTCGGCCTGCTGATGCTGTGGCAGCGCGAGCCGGGCATGGACTGGGCCGGCACCTGGCGGCCGGGGCTGGTGGCGGGCGGGCTGTTCTCGTTCGAATACCTGCTGGTGGGCGAGGGCATGCGTTTCACCACGGCCTCGCACATGGCCGTGTTTCTCTATACCGCGCCGATTTTCGTGGCCCTGGGCCTGCACTGGCGCTTCCCGTCCGAACGGCTGAGCCCGGTGAAATGGCTGGGCATAGGCGTGGCCTTCACCGGCATTGTGGTGACTTTCACCGGACGCGCGGCACCCGCGGTGGGGGCTGGGCAGAACATGTTGCTGGGCGATCTGCTGGGCCTGCTGGCGGGCGCGTCCTGGGGCGCGACCACGGTGGTGCTGCGCTCGACCAGCTTGTCGCGGGCGCCGGCGGCGCAGACCTTGCTATACCAACTGGTGGCCGCTTTTGTGCTGCTCGTGCTGGCGGCCATGGGCCTGGGCCAGCTTGCCGTACATGGCACGCCCTTGTTGTGGGGCAGCCTGGCCTTCCAGGCGGTGGGTGTGTCGTTTGTGAGTTTTCTGGTGTGGTTCTGGCTACTGCGCCGCTACCTGGCCTCGCCGCTGAGCGTGTTTTCGTTTTTGACGCCGCTGTTCGGCATGGCTTTTGGCGTGTGGCTGCTGAACGAGCCGCTGGAGGCCAGTTTTCTGGCCGGTGCGGCGCTGGTGCTGGCCGGCGTGTTGCTGGTCAGCAGCGACAGCTGGCTGCAACAGTGGCGCCAGCGCATGGGCTGATTGGAGTGCGTAGAGCACACAATTAAGTGATGGCGTTGCTGCAATTTTGCTAGCTGGTAGCGCAGATAAATTCTGCGCAAGATGCCAATTTGGCAATGGTGTTGAGGGACGGTTTGGTTTTTAAACATTCCTTCAGCGCATAACTGGGTGACGATTCATCGTTTGCAGTCAGGCCCCTCCTGGCTCTACCATGGGACATGCCGCGCACGACCGGTGCGCAGACCCCCCCAGCATTCCCCAGGAGAGCTTCCCATGGCCCACGCCGCATTCCACTGGCAAGACCCGTTCTTGCTTGACCAGCAACTGACCGACGAAGAGCGCATGGTGCGCGATGCCGCTGCGGCCTATTCGCAAGACAAGCTGCTGCCGCGCGTGCTGCAGGCCTTCCGCCACGAGACCACCGACCCGGCCATCTTCCGCGAGATGGGCGAGCTGGGCCTGCTGGGCCCCACCATCCCCGAGCAGTACGGCGGCCCCGGCCTGAACTACGTGGCCTACGGTCTGATCGCCCGCGAGGTGGAGCGCGTGGACTCGGGCTACCGCTCCATGATGAGCGTGCAAAGCTCGCTGGTGATGGTGCCCATCTATGAGTTCGGCACCGAGGCCCAGCGCCAGAAATACCTGCCCAAGCTGGCCACCGGCGAGTGGATTGGCTGCTTTGGCCTGACCGAGCCCGACCACGGCTCCGACCCCGGCTCCATGGCCACCCGTGCCCACAAGGTGGCCGGCGGCTACAAGCTCAGCGGCGCCAAGATGTGGATCTCCAACAGCCCCATCGCCGACGTGTTCGTGGTCTGGGCCAAGGAAGTTGACGCGGCCGGCAACGTCGGCCCCATCCGTGGCTTTGTGCTGGAAAAAGGCATGGCTGGCCTCAGCGCCCCCGCCATCCACGGCAAGGTGGGTTTGCGTGCCAGCATCACCGGTGAGATCGTGATGGACGGCGTGTTCTGCCCCGAAGAAAACGCCTTCCCCGAGGTGCAGGGCTTGAAAGGCCCGTTCACCTGCCTGAACAGCGCCCGCTACGGCATCGCCTGGGGTGCGCTGGGTGCAGCCGAGGACTGCTGGCTGCGCGCCCGCCAGTACGTGCTGGACCGCAAGCAGTTCGGCAAACCCCTGGCCGCGAACCAGCTGATCCAGAAGAAGCTGGCCGACATGCAGACCGAAATCGCCCTGGGCCTGCAAGGCTGCCTGCGCCTGGGCCAGATGAAGGACGCGGGCACGGCAGCGGTGGAGATCACCTCCATCCTCAAGCGCAACAGCTGCGGCAAGGCGCTGGACATTGCCCGCCTGGCGCGCGACATGATGGGCGGCAACGGCATCAGCGACGAATTCGGCGTGGCACGCCACCTGGTGAACCTGGAGGTGGTGAACACCTACGAGGGCACGCACGATATCCATGCGCTGATACTCGGCCGCGCCCAAACGGGCATCGCAGCGTTTTAAGAATGCTCCCCACCGTTCGCCCTGAGCCTGTCGAAGGGCTTTTCACCTACGTTTGTCCCGACCATGACCACTGAATCCCCCTCTGGCGCATTGGCCGGCCTGAAGGTGCTGGACCTGTCCCGCGTGCTGGCCGGCCCCTGGTGCACCCAGATGCTGGCCGACCTGGGCGCCGATGTGGTCAAGGTGGAGCGGCCCGTGGTGGGTGACGACACCCGCCACTGGGGCCCACCGTTCCTGCAGGACGCCGACGGCCATGACACCGACCAGGCCACCTATTTCACCGCCTGCAACCGCAATAAGCGCTCCATCACCATCGACATGGCGCAACCCGCGGGCCAGGCGCTGATCAGCCAGATGGCCGCGCAAAGCGATGTGTTGGTAGAGAACTTCAAGGTCGGCGGCCTGGCCCAGTACGGGCTGGACTACGCCAGCCTGCAGGCCGTCAACCCCGGCCTGATTTACTGCTCGGTCACCGGCTTCGGCCAGACCGGGCCGTACGCGGAGCGCGCAGGCTACGACCTGATGGTGCAGGCCCTGAGCGGCATGATGTCCATCACCGGCCGGCCTGACGGCGCGCCCGGTGGCGGTGCGCAAAAGGTGGGCGTGGCGGTGATCGACGTGTTCACCGGCGTCTATGCCTGTAGCGCCATTCTGGCGGCCTTGCAGGCGCGGCATCGCAGCGGCCAGGGCCAGCACATCGACATGGCCTTGCTGGACGTGGGCATGGCCATTCTGGCCAACCAGGCGGCCGGCTTCGTCAATACCGGCAAGGTGCCGCAGCGCCAGGGCAACAGCCATCCCAGCCTGGTGCCGTACCAGGACTTCCCCACCGCAGACGGCGCCATGCTGCTGGCCGTGGGCAACGACGGCCAGTTCGCCCGCTTCTGCACCGCTGCCGGGCACAGCGCCTGGTCCACCGACCCACGCTTTGCCACCAACACCCTGCGTGTGAACCACCGCGCCGAGCTGATTCCGCTGCTGGAGGCCGTCACCCGCACGCGCAGCACCGCCGACTGGATCGCGCTGCTGAAAGACAAGGCCGTGCCCTGCGGCCCCATCAACGACATCGCCCAGGCCTTTGCCGACCCCCAGGTGCAGGCCCGGGGCTTGAGGCTAAATCAGCCTGTAGCGCAGGTAGTGTCTGCGCCAGCAGCTATTGAATCAATAGCAAGTGTGGCCAGTCCGTTGCGCCTGACAGCTACGCCGCCGGTGCTGCATCGCCCGCCGCCGTTCTTGGGCGAACATACTGACGAGGTGCTGGCAGGGCTGGGCCTGGACGCGGCGGCCATTGCCGCGTTGCATGCGGCAGGGGTGGTGTAGGTTGCTGTTGCGCGGCGGAGGATGGTGCGTAGCCGCGTTTTACGCGCTATTTACGGGCTAAATTAATCGTAAGCAGGCGCTTACATGGCCTATGCTTGCCGCACTATCGCTTTGCAACTGCAGGACCATAAAAACCATGAGCAAACAAGAGCCCGCCGTCATATTCGGCACCGAAGACCTGCTGCTGAGCCTGTGCAACTCCGTCACCCGGGTGTTGAACGTGGCCACCCACAGCACGATCCACTTTTCCGGCATGGTGCAGCGCATCAGCAAAACCTGCCTCAAACCCGACATCGGCTGCTTCGTGCTGTTCGATGGCGGCTTCTCCGGCCTGGTGATCATCAACTTCACAGCCCAGGCGGCGATGGAGCTGTACGAGAGCTATCTGCTGAACATGGGCATGTCGCGCGAAGACCTGGTCACGTCCTTTACCTCGGACGAGGTCAGCAACGTGATGGGCGAGCTGATGAACCAGGTGGTGGGCGACTTCACCGGCAAGGTGCACCGCGAGCTGCAAACCCAGATCACCCAGAACCAGCCCAAGATGCTGGTGCTGAACAAGCAGGTCATCATGAGCGTGGACGCCAACCTCGACAAGCCCGAGGCCCGCCGCGTCACCTTCTACACCGCCAAGAACAACATCTTCTACCTGGAGCTGGCGGTAGACCGCACCGAGTTCATCAAGATCCGCGACTTCGACGTGCCCGACGCACCTGACCCCACCGCGCTGATGGACCAGTCCTTCGACCACACACCGGCCGCGCCCGCACCTGCGGCCAACAGCGATACGGACGATTTGCTGAAGTCGCTGGGGATGTAAACGGCACGGCCCACGGCGTGGGCCTTGCTATTGAAAGAGTAGCTGCTTGTGCAGGGTTTATGTGCGCTGGAGCGATGGATTGAACTGCAACGAGCTACTTGTAAAACTCATCGAAGCTTACTGAAGTCTCCACCGGTTCAGTTCTCTTGGGGCCAATAAACACGCGAGTCACTATTGGCGAATCCATGTCAATGCAGTCGTTGGCAAATCGGCCAATGGAATAGACCACTTTCTTGTCCTTGGTGATTTTGGCCCCAGCCGTCATCCAAGCGCCGCAACGCCCTTGCAATTTCCTGGAGAAGGTGCAATTTCGATTTCATAGGTTCCGTTTGACAAGTGGCACTTGGAATGGACTTTCTTGATTGAGCCAATGTGGTCATCGTCCTTAGCTATGGTCAGCTGCCACGGGTCCCATTGAGTTGCCGTTCGACTTGCCATCATTGCTTCTCCTGCTTCGTTGTCTGCGCCGTCGTAGGTGATGTGTAGCTCGTCGGCCCTCTGGTCGCAAACGTAGCCAACAAGTACTTAGAAGGCGTCTGCCGACGCGGGCAGCGAGATCATCATCATTAGCAGCAGTGCCAAATTTTTCATTGCGATTCAAAGTTTGAGATGAGAGGCGTGACCTGGCTTGCCGGGGCATGTCCTCTCGATTAAAGGGTAGGCATCACTGGTTGCCGCTCCCAAAGATTGATTCCTCGCTACGACTCAGCTCAGTAACTTGAGAGGCTGTTTGGACAATCGTTTGCGAACCAATCTTGTAGCTGTTTCTGTAGCGTACGCGGCCATGCCCGTATTGCGATCCCCAACTCAGTATGGCTTCGACTTCCACGGTGTCACTAGTCGATTTGAGTTTGATGACCTCCCATATGTTGTGCCAACTGGCAGTGTCAGGCTGACCGTAGCAAAGGTTCTCAAGCGCTCCAGGGGCTTTTGTCTTCGCGTTCCAGCCTGCGCTCCATCTTGAAGTGAGGTTCGGCGTGGAATCGAACCAGGAACGGACGAGTTGGATGTGAGCGTCAGAGCAATTCGATCCAAGGCCAAGCTTCTCTGTCAGATCGCATCTGACGCGGTTATTCTCGTCTTTTCCCTCGCAACCTGCGCCGTTCTCGAGGGTGTAGAGCGCGAGGAGTGCCTTGAGGCCTGGGGTCAAATTCGGAAGGCGGTCTAGTCTCGTTACAGAAAGGTAATGCTCATTGAGATAAAAGACAACGATGCGTTCCGCTGCAGATGCGCGCTGCATCTGGGCCATGCATAAGAAGCAAGCGATTAGGCTGACAAGCGGACGCAGCATTTGTGATGCCTAACGAAATGTAGACCGCAAAACCTGCGGGATAAAAAGGCCAATGCGGTCTAAATTGGTCATAAAAATCTCGTGAAAGTGGCTTGCAGACTGGCTTTTCGTGGGGTGTTCTCGTTTTTTATACAGGTATAAAAGTTCTGACAAACACCGCACGCTGAGCGATGAACCACTATAGCCCGGCGTAACTGATCGGTTTCCTACCCGCAGGCATCTTCACCTCAAAAAGGTGGAGCCAATAAGTGCTCTATTTTTCATAGCTGCTTGCGCAGGTTGAATTTGCGTTGGAACTAGTTTTTATTTGAAGGTCTATCTGTGATTGGGGGGGGCGAATGGCGCCTGACGTCTATGGGATCCCTGGCCGGGAGTTCGCCCCGGCGGGCGAGTACCTTTTATAGAAACCCGCAAAGCGGGTTTTCTTTTGCGCAAAAGGCGTGCTGTGCACGCGGGGTTCGCTCACTTTGCGCAGCAAAGTTACGCGAACACCAAAAGGCACCAAAAGAAAGGCACCCCCACTGTCTGCGCCCCGTCGCTATCGCACTGGGAAACCTGCGGTGCTCGCTTTGGGCGGGGTCTGGCTAAACTCGCTTCGCTCAAACAACGCCAGCCCTGATCCGCCCAAAGCTGTGCTCCTCGGCGCATAAAGAGGGGGACCCCGGGGATCGGGATCGGTGGCGCTGTGCGCCACATCGCGCCTAGGGCGCGAGGTAGTTGCAGACCGGCTGCGCCGGGCTGGGTGTTGGCTGTTGGTATCTGGCTGTTTGGCTGTCCGCTCCCACGCCGTGTGGCGTCGGCGAGTTCGAGCGGGACCCCGACCAGACCGAGCAACGCAGCGTACCCGGAGCGCAGCGAAGGGGGCGACGACTTCGGCTCGCCTTTCTTTGGGTTACGTTTCTTTGGCGACGCAAAGAAAGGTGACTGCGCCGCCGGGCGCACTTCCCGGCTGGGGATGCTGGCAGTATCAAGTAAATCCAAAGGTTCAAGCCAAATCACTCGCTAGCGCACGAATTACCTGCGCAGCATGCTATCAATTTAGGATTTATCGTCTTTTGAATCCATGGCCTGGCGTATCGAAGCCTGAACTTGATCTGGGTCAGAGCCTTGGTGCGCCAATCGGCGTTCAATGGGGCATCTAAGCTTTCAAGGAATGACCATGCAAACCAATGTCGGCGGCATAGACCGCATTCTCCGTATCGCCGTGGGGGCCGGGCTGGTGGCTTTGGCTGCTACGGGCACGGTGGGGGCTTGGGGCTGGCTGGGCTTGCTGCCGCTGGCAACCGGGCTGGTGGGCTGGTGCCCGCCTTATGCGCTGTTTGGGTGGAATACCTGCGCGGTGAAGAGCAAGGGTTGATCTGCTATATAAAACGTAGCTTCTAGCGCAGGTATTGCCTGCGCTAGAAGCCTGTTTGGATAGAAATATGCGCTCAGCCCACCCGCCGCAGCCGCACGATAAAACAGGTCTCCGCCGTGGTGCGCGGCATGGGCAGGCCGGCCTGGGTCAGCCAGGCGCCGTGCAGCTCCACGCCGCCGGCCTGTAGCTGGTCGAAGAAGGGCGCGGGGGACTGGACGGCGCCGTCGCCTTCGATGGGTACCAGCTGCTCCACCTGGTAGCGGGCCTGCGGGTCCAGCATGGGCAGGCGCAGCGGGGGCGTGTAGCGGTGGCTGGTGGGCTGGCAGCGGTAGACGAAGAGCAGCAGGTCGTCGCTATCGCCATGCGCTTGCCAGACCAGGCTGTCGGCGCCTTCGCCGCGCCAGACGCGGCCGTGGTGCAGCTGGTGCCTCCAATTTTTATAGCGCGCTATCCAGGTGCTAAGTGCGCTGCGGGTCGATTCATCTAGATGCCGTACATCCAGCTCCACGCCCAGGTGGCCGGTCATTGCCACGGCTGCGCGGAAGGCCAGGGACTGGCTGCGGCCGGTGGTGTGGGCAGGTGCGGTGCCGATGTGCGAACCCAGGATCTCCGGTGGGAAGAACTGACCAAAGCCTTGCTGGATCTGCACCCGTGACATGGCGTCTATGCAGTCGCTGGCCCACACGCGGTGGGTGTGTTGCAGCACGCCAAAGTCGATGCGGCCGCCACCACCTGAGCAGCTTTCGATCTCCACCTCGGGGTGGGCGCTGCGCAACCGCGCCAGCAGGGCGTAGACGGCCAGCACCTGGGCGCGGTAGCCGGGGCCGCCCAGGCCACCGGCCAGGGCGGCGGTGGTCAGGTCGCGGTTCAGGTCCCACTTGAGGTAGCGGATGGGGTGGGCGGCCAGCAGGGTGGCTATCTTGCCAAACAGGTAGTCGGCAACCTCTGGGCGGGAGATGTCCAGCACTAGCTGGTTGCGCGAGGTGATCAGTGGGCGGCCGGCGATCTGCAGCGCCCAGTCGGGGTGGGTGCGGTGCAGATCGCTGTCGGGGTTGAGCATTTCGGGCTCGACCCACAGGCCGAACTCCATGCCCAGGCTGTTCACGTGCTGCACCAGCGGGCCCAGGCCCTGGGGGAACTTGTCCTGGTCGGGCCACCAGTCGCCCAGGCCTGCGCGGTCGTGGTGGCGGCGGTGGAACCAGCCGTCGTCCAGCACAAAGCGCTCCACGCCCACACTGGCGGCGGCATCGGCCAGGGCCATCACGTCGGTGGGCACCAGGTCGAAGTAGAAAGCCTCCCAGGTGTTCAGGTGCACCGGGCGCGGCCGCATTGCGCCGCCGGGCCAGGCCATGCGCGCGCGCAGGGCGGCGTGGAAGTTGGCGGCCAGGCCGTTCAGGCCTTGGGTGGAGCAACTGGCCACCATGTCGGGCGTACGCAGGCTCTGACCCGGGGGCAGTAGGCCTTCGCCAGGGGCCAGCCATTCGCCCATTTGCCATTGGTATTGGCCGTCGTGCAGCCACTCGATGGTTTGCTGGTGGTTGCCCGACCAAGCCAGGTGGGCGCCGTACACCAGGCCGTCGTGGTCGGTGCTGCCGGGCGTGGTGACCACGGCGCCGGGGAAGCAGTCGTGCGAGGTGCGGCCGCGGCGGTTTTCCTTGCGCCACAGGCTGCGGCTGAGGGTGTCGGTCTGCAGCAGGAATTCATGGTTGTGCTGGCCTGCGTAGGAGCGCACGGCGTTCGCGTGGCCGGGCAGGGGCAGGGTGCCGGCGGCCAGCCATTGCACGTCCAGCGCTGTGTCGCCCAGGTTGGTCAGGGTGGTGTGCACGGTCAGTACATCACTGGCCGGGTCCAGCGCCAGGGCTACGTCCATGCGGAAGCGGGCCACGTCGTCGAACAGGTGCAACACGGCGGCGCAGCCGGGTGTGGTCCATTCCACTTCGCAGCGGGTAATGGCCTGGGCGAAGTCCTGGCCGGCGCGGTGGGCCAGCAGCGCGCTTTGGCCGAACCAGCCCACGCCGAAGGTGGGCACCAGGGTCAGCGGCTGGTCAAAGTCCAGCATGAAGGAGGGCAGGGGCCGGGTGCTGCGCAGCGCCGCGCCGGGCGTGCTGCTGTCCGGCAAACGCGGGCCCCAGTAACGCCACAGGGGGGCCTCGTTGGTGGGGCATTCGAGGACCAGCGTGCTGTTGCGGCTGTGCAGGGTGAGGAAATCGGTCATGGGGGTGAAGGGATGCGTGGCGGTAAATGTCCCGTTCGCCCTGAGCTTGTCGAAGGGCTTCGACAGGCTCAGCCCGAACGGTGGTGGAGGGCCGGGTGGTTCTGTAGTCCTTCAGGCTGCGTGCGGAATCTGCATATCGGAAATCGGGATGCGCCGCTCCAACGCATGGCCCGTTCCATCGAACACGTGCAGCGCGGCGGCGGGCAGGGATACGGCTACGCGCTGACCGGCGTCGGCATGGGCCTGGCCGGGGGCTTTGACGATCACCGGTGCGTTGATGGAGCCGTTGTCCAGGAACAGGTAGGTGGATTCGCCCAGGCGCTCCTGCCACTGCACCTGGCGCACCACGTGCTGGGTGGCGGTGCCTAGCTGGGCATGCTCGGGGCGTATGCCCACGACCACCGGTTGGCCAGGTTTGAGCGCGCTGGCGTCCACCATGGCGTCCACGGTTTCGCCGGTCTGCAGGCGCACGGTGGCCAGGGCCGCGCTGCCGCTGACCAGCTCTCCGGGCAGGAAGTTCATCTTGGGCGAACCGATGAAGCCGGCCACGAACATATTGCGCGGGCGGTGGTACAGCTCTAGCGGGCTGCCGCACTGGGCCACGCTGCCCTCAGATAGCACGGCGGGGCCGGCGTTGAGCAGCAGGATGCGGTCGGCCAGGGTCATGGCTTCGACCTGGTCGTGGGTTACGTAGACGGTGGCGGCGCGACCGAAGTCGCGGTGGATCTTGGCGATCTCAAAGCGGGTCTGCACGCGCAGCGCGGCGTCCAGATTGGACAGGGGTTCGTCGAACAAAAACACGCCGGGTTCTCGCACGATGGCGCGGCCAATCGCTACGCGCTGGCGCTGGCCGCCGGACAAGGCCTTGGGCTTGCGGTCCAGCAGGTGGTCCAGTTGCAGCACCTTGGCGGCTTCCGTCACCTTGGTGCGAACCAGCTTTTTGTCCATGCGGGCCAGGGTCATGCCAAAGGCCAGGTTTTCATACACCGTGAGGTGGGGGAACAGTGCGTAGCTCTGGAACACCATGGCCACGCCGCGCTTGGCCGGGGGCGTGTCGTTCATGCGTTGGCCGTCGATCAGCAGGCTGCCGCTGGTGATGTCTTCCAGCCCGGCCAGCATGCGCAGCAGGGTGGATTTGCCGCAGCCCGACGGGCCGACGAAGACGCAGAATTCGCCCTGTTTGACATGCAGATCGACATTGCGGATGACCGCCACATCGTTCAGATAGTTTTTGTTGACGGCTTGGAGTTCGATGCTGGCCATGGTGCGGGTTCTCTTCAGGCGTGCAGGTATTCAGGCAGGAAGCTGCGGTGTGCGACCAGCAGCTCATCCACCATGGCGCGGATTTGCGACAGATCGAGCACGGCGGCGGTGTGCGGGTCCAGCATGGCTGCGTGGTAGACGTGCTCGCGGTTTTGTTCCAGCACGCTGGCCACCACCAGCTCCTGCACATTCACGTTGGTGCGCATCAGCGCACCCAGCTGTACGGGCAGCTTGCCGATGCGGGTGGGCTGCACGCCGTTGGCGTCCACCAGGCAGGGCACTTCGACGGCGCAGCCTTGGGGCAGGTTGTCGATCAGGTTGTTGTTGATCACATTGCCGTTGATGACGCAGGGTGTGTCGGTCACCATGGAATGGATGATGGAGCTGCCGTATTCCACCGAGCGGGTGACGGTGTTCAGGCCTTCCAGCAACTGGGCTGCGTCGTTCACCGAGCGCGGCATGACATGGATGTTGGCCGCCTGCAGCTGGGCCAGCAGGGCCTGCGGGTCTTGCGAGCCGGGGGTGGCCAGTTCGCGTTCGATGTAGGGCCAGGCGTGTTCAAAGATTTCGCAGCGGCCGGGGTATTCGTCCAGCGGGATGTTGAACTTCTCCAGCAGCTCTGCGCGGTCCTTCTTGATGAACCAGGGCACGTACTCGGCAAAGTGCTCGCTCGACTCGGTGGGGAAGTGGCCCAACTGGTGCAGCATTTCGTAGCGCACGCGGTTCCATGCGGGTTCGCGGCCTTCGGCGTGGATCTGGCGCAGGCGCGGGTACAGGTCTTCGCCCTGGTGTTCGAAGCGCAGGTAGAACGACATGTGGTTGATGCCGGCGCACTGGTAGCGGATTTCTTCGGCCGGGATGTTCAGGTCGCGGGCCAGCTCTTCGGCGGTGTGTTGCACGCTGTGGCACAGGCCCACGGTGGGGATGCGGGTGCTGGCCGCGTTCAGCGCCCAGGTGATCATCGCCATGGGGTTCACGTAGTTGAGGTGCACGGCGCCGGGGGCGCACACGTCCTCCATGTCTTTCAGCATGGCCAGCTGCACGGGGATGGTCCGCAGGCCGCGCATGATGCCGCCTATGCCCAGGGTGTCGCCAATGGTCTGCTCCAGGCCAAACTTCTTCGGGATCTCGAAGTCGGTCACGGTAGCCGGCTTGTAGCCGCCGACCTGGATGGTGCTGATGATGAAACTGGCGCCGGCCAGCGCACGGCGCCGGTCGGTGCTGGCGCTGATGGTGGGCACCACGCCCAGGGCGGCGGCCACGCGGCGGGCCACGCCTTCGGCCAGCTGCAGGCGGTGCTCGTCGATGTCGTGCAGCGCAATCTCGCAGCCCGCCAGCTCCGGGTAGGAGAGGATGTCGCCTAGCAGATTGCGGGTGAAGACGATGCTGCCGGCACCGATGAGGGTGATTTTGAGATTGCGTGCCATGGACGGTCCTTTAGTTCTTCAGGAGTTGGTTGACTTTGGTGTTGGCGGCTTTGAGTGCGCTGCTGGCATCGGACTTGCCGGCCATCACCGCCTCCAGTGCGGACTTCATGATTTCGTTGACTTCATTGCCGTTGTCGGCAATCGGCGCCAGGAAGGTCTTGGACTTGGACATGGTGATGAAGGCGGATGAATCCACGCCCTTGGCTTTCTGCGCCGCGATTGCGTGCTCGGCCTCGCCCTTCACGGCTGGGAACACCACGCCGTAGCCGGCGACCACGCTCTGGCAGCTGGCCGAGCCCAGGTACTTGACCCACTTCCAGGCTTCTTCCTTGACCTTGCTGCCGGCCCAGATGGAGTCGGCCAGGCCGTTGAACATGGTGGCGCGGCTGCCTATGGGGCCGGTGGGCAGCGGTACCCAGGCGTAGTCGAACTTGGCGTTGTCCTTGAAGTAGGTAATCATCCAGGAGCCCTGGGGCACGATGGCGACCTTCTTGGCGACGAACATCGCGTCCGAGCCCAGGGACTTGGTGTTCTCAAAGCTGGCCGAAACGCCCTTGGCTGGCAGACCCGCCAGGTAGGTCATGGTTTCTGCCAGCTTGGGGTCGTCGTAGTAGAACTTCGGGTCCCAGGGCTTGTCCTGGAACTTGAAGCCGTTGGACACGGCGAAGTGGCTCCATTCGGTCTGGCCCATCATGCTGGTGGTGCCGGGTGTCTGGTAGCCGTAGGTGGTGACGGTTTTCTTGTCGAACTTGGGCGAGGTGGCGTTGTTGCCCGCTGCGTCCAGCGTGAGCTTGCGCACCACTTGTTCAAAGCTGCCACCGTCCTTGGGGTTCCAGCTCATGTTCTGCAGGTCGGCCAGCGTGACGCCGGCCTTCTTGGCCATGTCCATGTTGACGATGAAGCCAATCGTGTCCCAGTCTTTGGGCAGGCCCAGTTGCTTGCCGTTGCGGCCCCAGATGTCGTACAGGCCGGCGGAGTAGCTGGCGGGGTCTACCTTGTCACGCTGGATCAGCGGGGTCAGGTCCACCAGCTGGTCGTTCTTGGCGAACTCGGGGTATTTGGCCAGGTGGTCGGTGAACACGTCGGGCGCGGTGCCCGAGACCATGCCGGTGGAGATCGCGCTCCAGTAGTCGTCCCAGCCGGACTGGGTGATCTTGATGGTGGTGCCGGGGTTGGCCTTGGTGAAGTCGGCAGCGCACTGCTTGTAGGCGGGTAGCTGATTGGCGTCCCACAGCATGTATTTGACTTCGGCGGCGCCGGCTGTGCCTGCGGCCAGAGCGGCAAGAGTGCTCACTGTGGCCAGGGTGGAAAGTTTGAAGTTCATCGGTTGTCTCCGTTAGGGTTGGTTTTGGTTGCGGGAAATCATTTGCCGCCTGAGAACTGCACCGACTCCACCACCTGGCGGCCCAGGGTGACGAGCAGCACAATCGTTGGCAGTACGGTGATGGCGGTGGCGGCCATCAGGCCGGTCCAGTCGGGCTGGCCTTGCGGGGTTTGCGACTTGAAGGACTGCAAGGCGACCGGCAGCACTTGCAGCGCTTCTTCCTTGGCCACCAGGAAGGGCCAGAAGAATTCGTTCCACATATTGATGCCGGTCAGCATGGCGATGGTGGCCAGCGGCGTGATGCTCAGCGGCAGCACCACGCGGGTGAAGATGTAGAGCGGGGTGGCGCCGTCGAGCAGCGCGGCCTCTTCCAGATCCCGCGGTATCGACAGGAAGAACTGGCGCAGGAAGAAGATCGAGAAGCCCTGCATCAGGCAGAACGGCGCCACCATGCCGGCCATGGTGTTGAGCAGGCCCAGGTCCTTGATCAAGATGAAGTTGGGGATCATGGTGACCACGCCGGGCACCATCATCGATCCGACGAACATGCCAAACACCACATTGCGCCCCGGAAAGCGCAGCCGCGCAAATGCATAGGCGGCCATGGCGGCAAACGTCACCTGCATCACCACAATGATGCCGGTGAACAGCAGCGAGTTGCCCAGCGAGCGGGCGAGGTTGATCTCGGCGCCCGAGCCGCCCAGGGCCTGGCTTTCTTCCTGCGTCATCATGCCCAGCACGCGCTTGAAGTTGGCCAGCGTGGGCTTGTTAGGCAGCAGTTGGGTGGATTCGGTGTACAGATCGGCGGGGTGCATCAAGGCCGTCTTGACGGCCATCCACAGCGGCATCAGCGTGATGACCAGCATCAGGATCAGCATGGCCCAGGCGGCGATGCGGCCCCAGGCGATGCCCGGTTGGTGGGCGGAAGAGCTAGGTGTGTTCATGACGTGCCTTTCAAGCCAAATCGTTTTGGGAGGCCCGCATGACGCGCATCTGCACCACGGTGTAGAGCAGCATGACGGCGGCCAGCGTCATTGACATGGCCGAGGCGTAGCCCATCTTGTAGAAGCTGAAGGCGTTCTGCACGATGTAGTAGACGATCACCCGGGTGGAGTCCAGCGGGCCGCCGGCGGTGGTCACGGCGATGGTGTCGAATATCTGGAACGAGCCGGTCACGCTGGTCACCAGCACAAACACCATCACCGGGCGCAGCAGCGGCAGGGTGATGCGCCAGAACATCTGCCACTCGCTGGCGCCCTCCAGCGCGGCGGCTTCATACAGGTTGCGCGGAATGTTCTGCAGTCCGGCCAGGAACAGCATGGACACCAGGCCCATGTGGCGCCAGATGTTCACCGCCGCCACCGTGAACAGGGCCTGGTCCGGCCCGCCAAAAAACGGCTGGCGCTCAAAGCCAATCTGCATGATCAGCGCATCCACCACGCCCAGCAGCGGGTCCAGCATCCAGAACCACATCAGCGCCACCAGCACGTTGGACAGCAGATAGGGCAGCAGCACGATGGACTTGACGAACAGCGACTTGGTCAGCCGGTCCATGGACACCGCCAGAAACAGGCCCAGCACCACCTGCAGCGGAATGTTCAACACCACGTAGATGGCAGACAGCTTCATGCCCTGCCAAAACTTGCCGTCGTCCAGCATGCGGGCGTAGTTGTCCAGCCCGATGAACTTGGGCGCGCGCAGCATGTTCCAGTCGGTGAAGCTGATACCAATGGCACGCAGCGTGGGCCAGGCATAGAACAGAGCGAAGCCGATGAAGGCGGGTAGCACCAGTGCCCAGGCTGTCAGCGTCTCGGTGCGCCGGGTGGGGCTGAGCGCATGCGGTGAGGTGGCTTGCATCGTGTCTCCTGTGTATCTAACGCTTATGCTAACGCGAGTTAGTAAGCTGATAGTAGTTTAATTAACACGCGTTAGTACTAGGGAAAACGCGAAATAAAGGGTTTCGGATACGATAGGGCGACATGTCCAGATCCTTGAAATCCCCCCCCACCAGCAGCGAGGTTGCACGCCGAGCTGGCGTCTCACGCACCACCGTGTCCTTCGTGCTGAACAATGTGCGCGACCAGGGCATCAGCGAAGCCACGCGCGAAAAAGTGCTGGCCGCCGCCCGCGACATCGGCTACGAGCCGAATGCCGCCGCGCGCACCCTGGCCGGCGGCACCACCGGCACCGTGGCCCTGGTCATCCCCAAGGCCGCGCATCTGTATGTAGACGTGTTTTTGGCGCAGCTGGTGGCCAGCATCAACCAGGAATGCCACCGCTACGGCCTGAAGATGCTGATCGAGTCCAGCGACGACGAGGGACGCGAACCCGGTGCCTTTGTGGACCTGGTGCGCAGCCGCCGCATCGACGGCCTGATCGTGGTCAACCCCAGCATGCCGGGGCGCGAGTACCTGGAGCGCGTGCTGGAGGCCGGCATTCCCATGGTGGTGTTTGGCGCGGGTCTGCCCGATATGGACCGCTTCCACACCACCGGCAACGACACCTCTTTGTCGTCCAAGATGGCGGTCAACCATTTGATCGGCCTGGGCCATAGCCGCATTGCCTTCGTCAACTTCGCCCAACCCGAATACCTGGCGGTGAACGAGCGCGAGCGCGGCTGGCGCGAAGCCATGGCCGATCACGGTTTTGCGATAGACCCGGCCTGGGTGGCCTATGCCGACATCAGCGCCGCCAGCGGCTACCGCGCCACGCAGGAGCTGCTGGCGCGCAAGGCACCGTTTACCGCGCTGTTCGCGGGCAACGACACCATTGCCTTTGGCGCCATCCGCGCGCTGAAAGAGGCCGGCCTGCGTGTACCGCAGGATGTGGCCGTCGTGGGCTACGACGATATTCCCATGGCTGAATTTGCCAGCCCTCCGCTGACCACGGTGCGCACCGACACCATGGGCCTGGGCCGTGACGCCATGGCCATGCTGGTGGCCCTGCTGCGCAATGAAACCCCGGTACGCACCATCGTGCCCGACGCGCTGATGCCGCTGGTGGTGCGTGAGTCCTGCGGCGCTGGCTTAGCCGATTCTCAAAGAAAATAGGCTGCTCGCGCAGATAGATCGTGCGCAGGCAGCTATTTATTTAATAGCAACCGGCTTTAACGCGATGACAGCAGCAGCTTGATCCCCAGCAGGCCCAGCACTGCGCCTGTGGCCCGGTCTATGGCCGTCTTGGCCTGTAGATAGGTTTGCCTTGGCCGTGTCGACGACAGGGCCAGAGCCACCAGCACATACCAGCAGCCTTCCAGCACGAACACGCTGGGCGGCAGCGCCAGGCTCAGCGCTGCGGAGGGCGTCGCCGGCAGCAGGGCCGCGAAGATAACGCCGTAGACCACCGCAGCCCTAGAACGTGTTTGCGATCTATTTGAGGCCGCGTTGGGGAGCAATCGGGATGAGTTGGCTGTCAGCGCCTGCAGCATGGGCTCCCCGCCCATGCAAGGGTGATGGCGGACAAATCGCCCGATTTCTCCCCAACCCGCAGGGCAGCTGCCTTTTCGGGCAGTCTGGGGCGTTGCGACTCTTGCCAATAGCGGGGCTATTGGCAAGAGCCGCGCCTACCAGCCCCTCCCGAAAAGGCAGCTGCGTGGCCCCAAATAGATCGCAAACACGTTCTTAGGGTTGCTGACCATGGTGCCGGCGCCAATCACAAAGTGCCGCAACCAGCCCGCAGCGCTGGGTGGCGCACCATCGGCAAGCACCAGCGGCGTCTTGGCGCCTTGCCAGATCTTGTAGGCCAGGTACAGCAGATAGATGCCGCCCGCCAGCTTCAAACCCCAATAGGCCAATGGCACCTGCTGCAGCACCGCGTGCAGCCCCAGCAGCGCCACGATGCACAGCACACAGGCCCCAGCCGCCATGCCCAGCGCCGACGCCACGCCGGCTGCGCGCGAGTTGCCAATCGCCGTGCGGGCCACCAGCACAAAGCTGGGGCCGGGGCTGATTACGCCTATGAACAGCACGGCCAGGATGCTGGCCAGGGTGGTGAACGTATCCATTGCTAGACCTCTCGGGTTGTGAGTCAAATGGGCTGCTAGCGCAGATAGTAACTGCGCTAGCAGCTACAGATTGCATAGCGTTCAGGGTGGGAAGACAAGTTTGCAGAGTTGCCACTGTAGTGCCGCATGCGCCTGGTTGGGATGCTGGATTGTCGTGATCTGCCGGCTTCCCGGTGAAAACCCTGATACCTGCATTCCAAATCCTTTCTACAATTAAAACTATAAATTCACACATGAATAAATATGCAAGAACAGTCAAACCAGGGTCCTGCGCAAGCGCTTGTCGTGGACCATTCTTCTCTTGAAGCCTGGCAGGCTCGGCGTGCGCGCTTTGCGGCGGCGGCTTCGCCCGCGCAGCAGGCACTTTTGCTGGCCGAGGCCAGTCGCGCCACGCGCCGCCAGGTACTGCACATGATCCATGGCGCCGGCCTGGGCCATATCGGCGGTGACTTCTCGGTGACCGATGTGCTGACCACCTTGTTCGAGGCCGTGCTGCGCATCGCCCCGGCACTGCCCCAGTGGGCTGAGCGCGACCGCTTCATCCTGAGCAAGGGCCACTGCGCGGCGGCTTTGTATTCCACGCTGGCGGCCTGCGGCTTTTTCTCGCCCGACCGTTTGCAGCATTTCATGGCCAATCTGTCGCCGTTGAATGGCCATCCAAACCGGCAAAAAATCCCCGGCGTCGAAACCAATACCGGCCCGCTGGGCCACGGCCTGCCGGTGGCGGTGGGCTGCGCCTCGGCTGCACAAATTTCCAAGCAGGACTGGCGTACCTACGTCATCTTGGGCGACGGCGAGCTGCAAGAAGGCAGCAACTGGGAAGCCGCCATGTGCGCCGCCCACCGCCACCTGGGTTCGCTGACCGCCGTGGTGGACCGCAACCGACTGCAGCAGGGCGCAACCACGGCCGATACCAACGAACTGGAGCCGCTGGCCGACAAATGGCGCGCCTTTGGCTGGGACGTGGTGACGGTAGACGGCCACAACCATGCCGAGCTGCTGGCCGCCCTGACCGCGCCGCACCCCGGACAACCGCGTTTTGTCATCGCCAACACCGTCAAGGGCAAGGGTGTCTCTTTCATGGAGAACGGCGTGGAGTGGCACCATAAAGTGCCCAGCACAGCGCAATATGAAGCAGCCTTGCAGGAGTTGGATCAATGAGTAAAGAAGACAACAGCGTCGCCGGCACATTCGATTGCCGTGTGGCCTTTGCCGAAGAACTGGCGGCCCTGGCGCGCACCGACAAGCGCATCGTCGCCGTATGCAACGACTCGGTGGGCTCCAGCAACCTGGGGGCTTTCAAGAAGGAGTTTCCGGACCGTCTGGTCAACGTCGGCATTGCCGAGCAGAACATGGTGGGCGTGGCCGCTGGCCTGGCCAATGGCGGCTTTCTGCCATTCGTATGCGCAGCGTCTCCGTTCCTGACCGGCCGTGCGCTGGAGCAGATCAAGGCCGACGTGGCGTACAGCAACTTTCCCGTGGCGCTGTGCGGCATGAGCCCCGGCATGGCCTACGGCGAACTGGGCCCTACCCACCACTCCATCGAAGATTTGGCCTGGATACGTGCTATCGGCGACCTGCCGGTGATCGTGCCGGCCGACCCGGCGGAAACGCGGGCGGCCCTGCGCTGGTTTGTCGCTTCGGGCGGCCCGGCCTTTCTGCGCATCGGCCGCTACAAGGTACCGGCGGTGATGCCGGACGGGCAGGACTTCGTGCTGGGCAAATCCGCGACCTTGCATGAAGGCAAGGACGTGACCCTGATCGCCATCGGCACCATGGTCTCGCGCGCGCTAGAAGCCGCAGAACAACTCGGCCGCGAAGGCATTACAGCGCGGGTGATCAATGCGTCGTCGGTCAAGCCGCTGGACAACGAAGCCGTGCTGCGTGCCGCCCGTGAGACGGGCGCCATCGTGACGGTGGAAGAGGGCATTGTGCATGGCGGCCTGGGTGGCGCCGTAGCCGAGCTGGTGGTGCAGAACCACCCGGTGCCGGTGCGCATCATGGGCGTGCCGGGCTTTGCGCCCACGGGCAGCACCAGCTTCCTGCTGCAGCACTTTGGCCTGACCGCCGAGGGCATTGCTACGCAAGCCCGGGCTTTGGTGGCTGCACGCAAAGGCTGATAAAGGTTGATATATGGCTGCGCATATTTTGGCGATCGACCAGGGCACCAGCGCCACCAAATGCATCTTGGTGGATGCAGCCGGCCGCATGGTGGCAAAGGCGACCGCGCCCTTGTCCGAATACCTGCCGCTGCCCGGCTGGGTAGAACAGGACGCCGAGGAAATCTGGCAGAGCGTGCTGCAGGCGGTACACGCCTGCCTGGCCCAAGTTCCCGGCGTGCAGGTGGCCGGTGTGGGCATCAGCACGCAGCGCGAGTCGGCCCTGGTCTGGCAGCGCAGCGATGGCCGGGCCGTAACCCCGTTGCTGAGCTGGCAAGACCAGCGCACGGTGGCACTGCGCGACCGTTTGAGCACCGATGCTGTCGAAAAAATGGTGCGCGAGCGCTCCGGCCTGCCGCTGGACCCGATGTTCTCCGCACTCAAATTGGCCTGGCTGCTGGACGAGTTCGATCCGCAGCGCGAGCAGGCCCGCTCGGGCAACTGGTGCGCCGGCACGGTGGACGCCTATTTGTTGGGACGCCTGGGCGCGGACTTTGTGACCGAGGTGGGCAATGCATCCCGCACCCAGCTGCTGAATGTGCATACCGGCGACTGGGATGCGGATTTGCTGGCGCTGTTTGGCATTCCACGCCAGTTGCTACCGCGTGTCCATGCGTCTCGCGGCGTGTTTGCCACCGCGGACAAACTGCATCCCGCGCTGGAAGGCGTGCCGGTGTTGTCGGTCATGGCCGATTCGCATTCGGCCCTGTTTGCGCACGGCGGGTTTGAGCCCGGGCAGGTCAAGGCCACGCTGGGCACCGGTTCGTCGGTGATGGCGCTGGCGCCCAGCGGCGTGGCGCACCACCCCGGTATGTGCCTCACGATTGCCTGGGACGCCGGCCAGGGCCCGGTGCAGGCGCTGGAGGGCAATATCCGCGCCGCTGGCGCCACGTTGCGCTGGCTGGCGGATCTGTTCGAGATGCCACTGGACGACGCGGTGGAGTTGGCCAGCCGCAGTGCCAGCAATGGCGTCTGCCTGGTGCCCGGCTTCAACGGCCTGGGCGCGCCCTGGTGGGATACGCAGGCCGTGGGCCTGGTCAGCGGCTTGACGTTGAGCGCCGGTAAGTCTGCGCTGATGGCGGCCGGGTTGGAATCTATTGCGCACCAGGTGGCGGATGTGATCGATGCCATGGACCAGAGCGTGCCCGGCATGCGCAAGCTGTATCTGGACGGCGGCCCTTCGCGCAATCCGCGTTTGCTGGACATGTTGGCTGGCTATATATCCCGCCCGGTGGTGCAGTGCGCCGATCCCGAGCTCTCGGCCCTGGGCGTGGCGCATCTGGCCGGGCTGCAGGCGGGCGTGTGGGACTGGGCGGGCTTGAAGGCCCTGGCCCGTGCCCAAAACGATGTGTCGTCCACCCTGGCCGCGGCCGAGGTGGCGGCCAGTCGGCATAACTGGTCGCACGCGGTGGCGCGTGCACGGCTGCGCGGCTGAACCCAGGTTTTCACAATTTCACGCCCATCTTCCGGAGGCATCTTGGCTATTGATCTTTCTAACCCGGCCGGCCCTGACAAGGCCCGCCCGACCGTCGCACCGCAGCACCGTGTCCATTGGGCGCGCACGCTGGTGGACCACGGCCCCGAGCTGAGCCTGCTGGTGCTGTGCGTGGCGTTGTCGTTGGCGACAGACACCTTCTTTTCCTTCCGTAACCTGCTGAATGTGCTGGACCAGCTGACGGTGCTGGGCATCATGGCGCTGGGCATGACGGCGGTGATCGTGATCGGCGGCATCGACCTGTCGGTGGGCTCGGTGCTGGCCTTGTCGATGATGGTGATGGGCTGGCTGTCGAACGTGGTGGGCATACCCATGCCGATTGCCATCCTGGCGGCGCTGGGCATGGGCGCGATTTGCGGGTTGGGCTCGGGCCTGCTGATCACCCATGCACGCCTGCCGGCTTTTATCGCCACGTTGGCCACCATGTCCATCTGCCGTGGCCTGGCGAATATGGTGACCGACGGCTCGCAGATCGTGGGCTACCCCGACTGGTTCTCGGCCATGTCGATCAACCGCTACTTCGGCTTTCTGTCGATCACGGTGGGGCTGTTCATCGTGTTGACCATCGCGGCTGCCATCTTCATGAAATACCGCGCCGCCGGGCGGTCCCTGTATGCGATTGGCGGCAGTGCCGAGGTGGCGCGGCTGGCCGGTATTCCGGTGCGCAAGGTGACGTTGGCGGTCTATACCGTATGCGGCCTGCTGGCCGGTCTGGCCGGAGCGGTGATGTCCACGCGGCTGGATTCTTCCCAGCCCAGCGGCGGCCTGGGTTACGAGCTGGACACGATTGCGGCCGTGGTGATTGGCGGAGCCAGTCTGTCCGGCGGTGTGGGCACCATCTGGGGCACGCTGATGGGCGTGCTGACCATCGGGGTGCTGCGCAACGGCTTGAACCTGCTGGGCGTATCGCCCTTCGTGCAGCAAGTGGTCATCGGCGGGGTGATTGTCCTGGCGGTGGCGGTGGATTCCAACAAACGCCGCATTGGCTAGCGCCGCACAGAGGAGGACCTACCGCCCAACGCCATTCATACACCTTTCAACCCTTGAGCCGACGCCGCATGGTCTGGTGGCGCCGTGATGGAACCGACCGCAATTACAAATACATCATTTAGGAGCAAACATGTTTAAGTTCAAGCAAATCGCCATCGCCGCCGGTGTGGCCGCATCCCTCGTCGCATCCAACGCCGCTTTTGCGCAAGAAAAGAAGATCGGCCTGGCCGTGGCCAATCTGCAGGCAGAGTTCTTCAACATGATCAAGCAGTCTGTCGAAACCTACGGCAAGGAAAAGGGTTACAAGGTCATCACCGTGGACGCCAAGGGCGACGCCACCACCCAGGTGAACCAGATCCAGGATCTGATCACGCAAAAGATCGATGCGCTGATCTACATCCCCGCCGGTGCCACCGCCGCTACCGTGCCGGTGAAGGCCGCGCGCGCTGCGGGCATCCCGGTCATCAACGTGGACCGCAACGCCGAAGGCGCGCCTGGCGACACCTTCATCTACGGCCAGTCGGTTGCCGCCACCAAGGCACTGGGTGAAATGGTCTGCGACAAGACCGGTGGCAAGGGCACGGTGGTGATGATCCACGGCCAGCGCGGCACAACGCCGGAAGTGGATCGCACCAAGGGCTTCAAGCAGGGCCTGGACAAATGCGGCCTGAAGGTCAAGCAAGAGCAGTGGACCGAGCGCTGGTCGGCCGATGAGGGCGCCAAGATCGCCCAGGACATGCTGCAACGCGACCCTTCCATCAACGTCATCCTGGGCCAGGCTGACGGCATTGCCCTGGGTGCATCGCAAGCGGTCAAGCTGGCCAAGTTGCCGCAAAAGATCTGGGTCGTCGGTTTTGACGGTGATGTGGGTGGCCTGAAGGCCGTGCAAAGCGGCTCGCTGGATGCCACGGCCACGCAGCAGACCTTCAACATGGGCCGCATGGCGGTGGATGCCGCCACCAGCCTGATCGCAGGCAAGGCCGTGCCCAAGGACCAACCTACCGACGCCAAGGTCACCACCCAAGCCAATGTGGAAGAGTTCCTGAAGGCACATCCTTAATCAGGCGGGCACGCCAGGCTCTCGTCCTCGGACGGGGCCTGGCGCCTGCCGTGCATTTATTTCCCCTGGTACATCCATGAGCACCCTTGCGTCTTCAGTAGACACCTCCGTCGATACCTCTACCGGCCTGGTCCTGCGCAACATCGGCAAAACCTATGGCCCGACCACTGTGTTGCGCGGGGTGCATCTGCAGGTGCAGCCCGGCGAGTTGCTGGCTTTGCTGGGCGAGAACGGCGCAGGCAAGTCCACGCTGTCGTCGGTGATTGCCGGGGTGGTGCAACCGGACGCGGGCGGCAGCATGTTCTGGCAAGGCCAGGCCTATGCGCCGCAGGCGCCTGTGGATGCGCTGCATGTGGGCATTGGCCTGATCCACCAGGAAATGCGCCTGCTGCCCGAGTTGACGATTGCGGAGAATATTTTTGTCGGTCGCCTGCCCATGAAGGGCGGGCGCATCGACCGCGACGGTATGGTCCAGCGCGCACAGGTGCAATTGCAGCGCCTGGGCTTGGATGTACCCGCTACCCAAAAAGTCGGCACCCTGAGCGTCGCCGCACAGCAGCAGGTGGAGATTGCCAAGGCGCTGACCTTGAACGCCAAGCTGCTGATACTGGATGAGCCCACGGCTGCGCTGGGCGACAAGGAAACGGACCGCCTGTTCGAGCAGATCCATCGCCTGAAGGCAGAAGGTGTCTCCTTCATTTATGTCAGCCACCGGCTGGCCGAGATTGCGCGCATTGCCGACCGCATCCTGGTGTTGCGCGATGGGGTGCAGGTCGCCACCCATGCCACGGCACAGGTACCTACCGCGCAGCTGGTGCGCGACATGGTGGGGCGCAGTGTGGACCGGCTGTTTCCTTCCATTCCAGCACCTGGACCGGATGCGGCCGTGGCGCTGGCGGTGCGTAATCTGCATGCACCGAATGGCCGGTTCAAGAACATATCGTTTGAAGTGCGTGCCGGTGAGGTGCTGGGTTTTGCCGGCATCGTGGGCGCCGGCCGCACCGAGCTGATGCGGGCCGTGGTGGGTATAGACCCCATCGCCCAGGGCAGCATAGAAGTCGACGGCAAGGCCATCGTGATGCGCAGCCCGATGGACGCCATACGTGCCCATCTGGTGCTGGTACCCGACGACCGCAAGGCCTTGGGCCTGGTGCTGCCCCATAGCATCGAGGACAACCTGCTGTACAACAACCTGGACCGCGTGGCACCCAGCGGCTGGTTGCAACCCGCACGCACCGCAGAGTTCGCACGCAAGCTGATCCAGCACCTGGGAGTGAAGGGCCAGCCCAAGTTGCCGGCCAGCAGCATGTCGGGCGGCAACCAGCAAAAGGTGGTGATCGCCAAATGGGTGGCGCACGACCCCAAGATCATCATCCTGGACGAGCCCACACGCGGTATCGACGTGGGCGCACGGGCCGCCATCTACGAGGTGATCGCTGAGCTGGCGCGGGCCGGCATGGCCGTGGTGGTGGTCAGCTCCGATCTGGACGAGGTGTTGGGCCTGGCGCACCGTGTGGTGGTGCTGGCGCGGGGCGAGAACCAGGGCGTCTTGACGCGTGAGGAAGCTACGCCCTCCCGGGTTATGGAGCTGGCGGTCTCTTAAGAGCCGTAGTGATAATCCGCGCCATGGCAAAACATCAATATGGCTCCCACGACCTGCAGCGTCTCATCACCCGGATCGCTAGCATGTACTACCAACGCGGCATCGGGCAGCCGCGCATTGCCGAGCAGCTCGGCCTGTCGCAGACGCGGGTATCACGCCTGCTCAAGCAGGCCGAGGAGTTGGGCATTGTGCGCATCACCGTCCATGTGCCCGAGGGCGTGCATGCCGACCTGGAAGAGCGGCTGGAAACGCACTACGGCTTAGACGAAGTCATCGTGGTCGAAGCCGAGGAGGCCGATGTGCTGGACGACGAGCGTACCAATCTGGCCCTGGCCGGCCCCACTGCCCGCTATCTGGAGCTGATGGTGCCGACCTTTGGTGCCATCGGCGTGTCGTCCTGGAGTTCCAGTTTGCTGGCAGCCGTCAACGTGATGCGACCTGCCGGTCCGGGCCATACGCGCAGCATCGTGCAGGTGCTGGGCGGTGTGGGCTTTGCGGGGGCGCAGGTATTTGCCACCCGGTTGACGGAGCGGCTGGCGCAGCTGTCCAAGGCCGAGGCCATTTTCATGAATGCGCCCGGCGTCGTCAGCACCGTGGAAGCCAAGAACGCCATGCTGAGCGACCCAACCTGCCGCCAGGCCCTGGAGCGTTTCGACGATTTGTCGGCCCTGTTACTGGGCATAGGCGCCATTCCGCCGTCGCGCATGTTGCGTGAGAGCGGTAATGTATTTACCGAGCAGGACCTGGCCGATCTGCGCGATGCCGGCGCCGTGGGCGATGTCTGCATGCAGTTTTTTGATGCCGATGGCAAGCACGTGACCACGCCGTTTGGCGAGCGTGTACTGGGCATAGGCATAGACCAAATCCGCCGCACGCGACGCCGCATCGGCGTGGCCGGAGGCGCGCGCAAATTCGAGGCCATACGCGCTGCCCTGCGTGGCGGCTGGCTGACCACTTTGATTACCGATTTACACACGGCCCAGCAACTGCTGGACCAACCTTAACCCTGCCGACCACGGGGCCGGCAGCATTGCACAGGAGCATGTATGGACTTGTTTGAATTGCGCGGCGACGTGGCTTTTGTTACGGGAGCGGGGAGCGGCATTGGCCAGCGTATCGCCGTGGGTCTAGCCCAAGCGGGTGCGGACGTGGCCTGCCTGGATTTGGCGGGTAGTGCCGGCTTGTCCTCTACAGTGGAGCGCATCAAAGCTTTGGGTCGGCGTGCGCTGGCGCTGGAAGGGAATGTCACGCGGGCCGAAGATGTGCAGGCGGCCGTGGCTGCCACCGAGAAGGATCTGGGCGCGCTGACGGTGGCGGTCAATTGCGCTGGCATCGCCAACGCGACCGCTGCGGAAGATATGCCCATAGAGCAGTGGCAGCGCATGATGCAAATCAACGTGGAGGGCGTGTTCTTGTCCTGCCAGGCCCAGGCGCGCGTGATGCTGCCGCGCCGCCGGGGCAGCATCGTCAATATCGCATCCATGTCGGGCAGCATCGTGAATCGGGGGCTGCTGCAGGCGCACTACAACAGCTCCAAGGCGGCGGTGATCCACCTCAGCAAGAGCCTGGCGATGGAGTGGAGTGACCGCGGCTTGCGTGTCAACAGCATCAGCCCCGGCTACACCATGACACCCATGAATGCCCGCCCCGAAGTGGCCGAGCAGTGCAAGATTTTCGAGCGCGATACGCCCCTGGGCCGTATGGCCACGGTGGACGAAATGGTCGGCCCCGCAGTGTTCCTGTCCAGCAAGGCGGCCTCGTTCTGTACCGGTGTGGACCTGATCGTAGACGGCGGTTTTGTCTGCTGGTAGGGGCTGGATATGTCCCTTAGATTCCAAGACAAAGTGGTGGTTGTAACCGGCGGTAGCCGGGGCATAGGCAAGAGTATTGCCGAGCGCTTTGCCCGCGAGGGTGCGCGCATCTGCGTGGCCGCGAATGAGGCCCTGGTACATGAAACAGCCCAGGCCTTGCGGGATGCCGGTGCCCAAGCCATTGCCGTGGTGCTGGATGTCACGGACAAGGTGCAGGTCAAGGCTATGTACGAACAGGTGGCGCGCGAGCTGGGTGAGGTGGATGTTTCTGTACAGAACGCCGGTGTCATCACGGTTGCCCGGCTGGAGGATTTGACCGAAGCCGAGTGGGACAAGGTCATGGCCGTGAACACCAAGGGCGTGTTTCTCTGCTGCCAAGAAGCTGCGGTACGCATGCGTGCTGCAGGCAAGAAGGGGCGCTTGATCAACACGGCCTCGGGCCAGGCGCGCCAAGGCTTTATCTTCACCCCGCACTACGCTGCCAGCAAGTTCGGCGTGGTGGGTATCACCCAGAGCCTGGCCAAGGAACTGGCCAAGACGGGCATCACTGTGAATGCTTTTTGCCCGGGCATCATCACCACCGATATGTGGGCTTACAACGATGCGGCCTGGGGTAAGCTGATGGGTGACTACCAGCCGGGTGAGCTGATGGCCGAGTGGGTAGCGGCCATCCCCATGGGCCGCGCGGGCACGGGGGAGGATGTGGCAGGACTGGTCAGTTTCTTTGCCTCGGACGATGCGGCTTACATCACGGGCCAGACCGTTAACGTGGACGGTGGGATGTTCATGTCCTGATGTGCGTGCTAGCGCGGTTCAGTACACGTGCCAGCCATCGAAATCCGCCTTGCCCAGCCGGACTCCTTGCTGGCGCAGCAGGGCGTAGGCACTGCTCAGGTGGAAGAAGAAATTAGGCAACGCGTACTGCGATAGAAAAACCTCGCCGGGCAGCGTCAGCGTGGCTTGGCCGGCCTGGTCGGTGCAGATGCGCTGGGCGCTGTCGGCCATTTGCGCTGGGCTCAACGCCGCCAGAAACTGCTGGGCCCGGGTAATCCGTGCGTGCAGCGCGGCAAACGAGTGGCCGGGTTCGCCGAATGGCGGCACTTCCAGCCCTGCCAACGGGGCGCAGGCTCGCACGGCGAAGTTGGTGGCGATTTCAACCTGCAGCGACAGGGGCAGCATATCGGGCGCCAGCCGCGCCTGCAGCAAACGCTGCGGGTCCAGCCCCGAAGTTTCGGCTCGCTCCAGCATCTGGGCCAGTTGGCCCAGATAACGCTGGAATACCGGTACCGATGTGGCGTACATGGGCTCAGGCTTGCAGCAGACTTTGCACGTAGCGTGTGACGCCAGTGTGCACATCGGCAAACACGTGGTCACAGCCGGTGCTGCGTAGCGCTGTGAGGTCGGCCTGCGTATAGCACTGGTACTTGCCGCGCAAGGCGTCTGGGAAGGCCACGTATTCCAGCTGACCACCAGTCACCGCGTCGGCCAGGCTGAGTGCCGGCTGCTGGCCATGGGCGCGCAGGGCATTGATGACGGCGTGGGCCACGTCGTTGAAGGGCTGGGCCTTGCCGGTGCCCAGGTTGAAGATGCCGGACTGGTCAGGGTGGTCGAAGAACCACAGGTTGACGGCCACCACGTCGTCCACGAACACAAAGTCGCGCAGCTGGGCGCCAGGTGCGTAGCCACCGTATTCGCCAAACAGCTTGACCTTGCCGTCTGCCTGGAACTGGTTGAACTGGTGGAAGGCAACGCTGGCCATGCGGCCCTTGTGCTGCTCGCGCGGGCCATAGACGTTGAAGTAGCGGAAACCCACCACCTGGCTGTGCGAGCGCTTGAAATCCGGGTCGCAGGCCAGGCGCATGCGCTGGTCAAACAGGAGCTTGGAGTAGCCGTACACATTCAACGGACGTTCGAACTCCGGCGTTTCGATGAAGGAAGCCGAGCCTCCATAGGTGGCCGCCGAAGATGCATACAGCAGGCGCGTACCCTGGGCCTGGCAGGCGGCAAACAGGTCGCAGGACACACGGTAGTTGTTGTCCATCATGTACTTGCCGTTCATCTCCATGGTGTCGCTGCAAGCGCCTTCATGGAATACCGTATCCACACGGCCATAAGCCTCCTGGGCGAAGCGGGAGTAGAAGGCGTCGGCATCCACGTAGTCGGCAATCTGCAGGTCGGCCAGATTGCGGTATTTGTCGCCCTGCGTCAGGTCATCTACCGCGATGATGTCGGTGATGCCACGTGCATTCAGGCCTTTGACGATGTTGCTGCCGATGAAGCCGGCGGCTCCGGTAACGACGATGCGGGTCATGGTGGGAATCCTCTTAAACGGCGGAAAAAAGTTCGTCGTAGCTGACGGTAGCGGTACCGAATTTACCGACGACCACGCCGCCAGCGCGGTTGGCCAGGGGCATGGCCTCGCGCAGGCTTAAGCCCGCGGCGACCAGGGCCGCCAGGGTGGCGATCACGGTGTCGCCGGCGCCGGTCACGTCGAATACCTCGCGGGCCTGGGCGCTCACGTGCAGCTCGCCTTGGTCATCGTACAGCGTCATGCCTTCTTCGCTGCGCGTGACCAGCAAGGCCTCCAGCTGCAGCTGCTGGCGCAGATTCTGCGACTTCGTGCGCAGCTCTTCCTCGCTGTTCCAGCTGCCCACCACCTGCTGTAGTTCGGCGCGGTTGGGGGTAATCACCGTGGCCTGGCTGTAGCGGGAGTAGTCCGAACCCTTGGGGTCGATCAGAATGCTTTTACCCTGTGTGCGCGCCAGCGCAATCATGTCGCCCACATGGGCCAGGCCACCCTTGCCGTAGTCGGAAAACAGCACGGCCTGGTGGGTCGGTAGCAGGGTGGCAAAACTGGCGGACTGTGAGGCCAGGATTTCGCTTTTGGGGGTGTTTTCAAAGTCCACCCGTATCAGCTGCTGCTGGCGGCCGATGACGCGCAGCTTGACCGTGGTTTGCAGCTGCGGGTCGCGGCCGAAATGGGTTCGGATACCGGTCTTTGCCACTAGCGCTTCCAGCCTGTGGCTGGCCTCGTCGTCACCCACTACGGTAAGTAGCGAGGACTGTGCGCCCAGGCTAACGATGTTGGAGGCCACGTTGGCAGCACCGCCCACGCGCTCTTCCTCGCGCGTGACCCGCACCACCGGTACCGGTGCTTCAGGGCTGATACGGTCTACTGCGCCGTACCAGTAGCGGTCCAGCATGGCGTCGCCCACGACCAGCACTTGTGCCTGGGAGATTTTTTCACGGGAAAGTGTCAAGAGTTTGGTCATATTGTTTTGTTTACAGCTCTTCCACGCGCCTTGCTGGATAACTATCCCAGGCCTGGCAGCCCGGGCATTGCCAGAAATGCTGTTTCGCCTCAAAACCGCAGGCAGCACAACGGTAGCGTTTCATGGGGCTGGCGGCGTGGTCCAGGGCGCGCTGGATCTGCGGATGAAACTCTTCGTGCTCCAGCTTTTCCCCTGCAATCCAGCGTGCGACTGCGACCAGTGACTGTTCTCGCTCCAAGTGCTTCAGGTAGCGCATGCGCACCTCGGTCATCGGCGTGCCGGAGCGCACTTGCAGGCCCAGAATGGCCTGCAACACGTCCAGCGAGGCGCTTTGGGCGTAGCTGGTCTCGAGCAGCGCAAGGGCCGGGTCGGTGAGCCCGGCGGCGGCAGCGATGGTGGCAATTCTTTCTGCTACCAAAGGTATAGCTGCTGGCGCAGATTCGGAAAGCGCTCGAAGGGTTTTGAAGGCTTCATCCAACTGGCCTGCCTGGTGTTGCAGGATGGCCAGGTCGATGCGCGGGCGGGCGGCTTGGGGGGCGATGGCGATTGCTTTTTCCAGCAAACCCTGGGCAGCCTCGGGCTGGGCCGCGGCCTGTTCACACAGGTAGTGCGATTGGCGACCGCTGAAGCTGCCCTGGCCAGCGGTTTCTAGCTTATGAGCGATCTCGGAAGCGTCGGCCCAGTCGCGTGAGCGCTCGTAGATCGCCAGCAAGGCCAGGCGGCTGCGGGCCTCGAAATCGGTGCCTTCCAGCTTGCGCAGCGCGGTCTCGGCCCGATCCAGCAAGCCAGCTTTGAGGAAATCCAGCGCCAGTGCGTGCTGGGCGCGGTCGCGGTCGGCGGCGCTCAGGTCGCCGCGCGACAGCAGATGTTCGTGCACCCGTACGGCACGCTCGTATTCGCCACGTCGGCGAAACAGGTTGCCCAGCGCGAAGTGCAGTTCAGAGGTGTCGGGGTCTTTTTGAACGGCTTCGATGAAGGCGTCGATAGCCTGGTCCTGTTGCTCATTGAGCAGGTAGTTCAGGCCCTTGAAATAGGCTTTGGGGGCGAGTCGGTTTTCTACCCGTAGCTGCCGAAAGTCGAACCGAGAGGCAAGCCAGCCCAGTACAAACGCAATCGGAAAGCCAAGCAATATCCAGCTGAGATCAAAGTCCATGGGGTGGGGATGAGGGTTCCGTACGGGAGGTTTCGGTCGCTGTGCTGGTGGGCAGGGGCGGTTGGGGCTGCTGTGCCTTCTTGGCGACGACGCGGTGTTTCCACCAACGCGGCACCATACCCAGTATGCCCAGCGCCAGGCCCGCGGCAAAGGCGCTCAGCACCAGTAGCACCATGGGGGCGCGCCATTGCGTACCGAAGAAGAAATGCACGGTGGCGTCTTGCTGGTTATTCAGGGCAAACGCAAACAGGGTAAAAAAAATGGCTGCTTTAAGTAACCACTTAAGCAGCCTGGCCAGGTTCTTCATGGGAGTCCTTCCTCTTCAGAACATTCTAGCGATCTGCGCCCGTCAATCCCGGGCTTCGCGCCGGTCTCGGGCTTCCAGTTCAGCCGTGCGCAGGTCTACCGCCTCGCGCAAAGCCTTGCCGGGTTTGAAATGGGGCACGCGCTTTTCGGGAATGGAGACGCTCTCGCCATTACGGGGGTTGCGACCTATGCGCGGTGCCCGGCGGTTGATGGAGAAGCTGCCAAAGCCACGGATCTCGACCCGGTGCCCGCGCACCAAGGCATCGCTGACCGCATCCAGGATGGTCTTGACAGCATGCTCTGCATCGCGGTGGGTGAGTTGGCTGAAACGGGCGGCCAGTTCTTCAACAAGGTCGGATCGGGTCATGGAAAAGGACGTTAGTCGGAGTTATGCAATGCCTTCGGTAAGGGGTGTGCCTGTAGAAGGCATTGCATAAGTCCTGCTCAAGAGTGAAACAAGCCGACCCGCTCGCCCCTGCGAGTCGGATCGGCTTGTGGCACTAGGCTATATCAGCAACAAATTAATTGTTGTTGTCCAACTTGGCGCGCAGCAGGGCGCCCAGGCTGGTGGTGCCGGCGTTTTCACGTGCAGAAGCTTGGCTCAGAGCAGCCATGGCTTCGCCTTGGTCGGCAGCGTCCTTGGCTTTGATGGACAGCTGGATGTTGCGGGTCTTGCGATCCACATTGACCACCACAGCGGTAACTTCGTCGCCTTCTTTCAGCACGTTACGTGCGTCTTCAACGCGGTCACGGCTGATTTCGGAAGCGCGCAGGTAACCGATGATGTCTTCACCCAGGTCGATTTCAGCGCCACGGGCATCCACGGTCTTGACCTTACCGGTAACGGTTTGGCCCTTGTCGTTGATGGTGGTGAAGGTGGTGAATGGATCGCTGTCCAGCTGTTTGATACCCAGCGAGATGCGTTCACGGTCCACGTCCACGGCCAACACGATGGCTTCGACTTCTTGGCCCTTCTTGTAGTTACGCACGGCGGCTTCGCCGGTTTCGTTCCAAGACAGGTCAGACAAATGCACCAGGCCGTCGATACCGGCAGCCAGGCCCACGAACACGCCGAAGTCGGTGATCGACTTGATCGGGCCCTTGACGCGGTCGCCACGCTTGGTGTCTTGCGCGAATTCTTGCCATGGGTTGGCCTTGCACTGCTTCATGCCCAGGCTGATGCGGCGCTTGTCTTCGTCGATTTCCAGAACCATGACTTCGACTTCGTCGCCCAGCGAAACCAGCTTGGCGGGAGCGATGTTCTTGTTGGTCCAGTCCATTTCGGAAACGTGCACCAGGCCTTCGATGCCGGGTTCGAGTTCCACGAATGCACCGTAGTCGGCGATGTTGGTGATCTTGCCGAACAGACGGGTCGATTGTGGGTAGCGGCGGTTCACGCCCATCCATGGATCGTCGCCCATTTGTTTCAGACCCAAGGACACGCGGTTCTTTTCGGTGTCGAACTTGAGGATCTTGGCGGTGATTTCTTGACCCGCTTGCACCACTTCGGATGGGTGGCGAACGCGGCGCCATGCCATGTCGGTGATGTGCAGCAGGCCGTCGATGCCGCCCAGGTCCACGAACGCACCGTATTCGGTAATGTTCTTGACCACGCCGTGTACCACGGAACCTTCTTTCAGGGTTTCCATCAGCTTGGCGCGTTCTTCGCCCATGGAGGCTTCCACCACAGCACGGCGCGACAGCACCACGTTGTTGCGTTTGCGATCCAGCTTGATGACCTTGAATTCCATGGTCTTGTTCTCGTAGGGAGACAAGTCCTTGATGGGGCGGGTGTCGATCAGCGAACCGGGCAGGAATGCGCGGATGCCGTTGACCAGAACGGTCAGGCCGCCCTTGACCTTGCCGGAGGTGGTGCCGGTGACGAATTCGCCGGATTCCAGGGATTTCTCCAGGGACATCCAGGAAGCCAGGCGCTTGGCGGTGTCGCGGCTGACGATGGTGTCGCCATAGCCGTTTTCGATGGCAACGATGGCGACCGAAATGAATTCGCCAACTTGGACTTCAACTTCGCCCTTGTCGGTCTTGAACTCTTCCAGCGGCACGTAGGCTTCGGACTTGAGGCCAGCGTTGACAACCACGAAGCTGTGTTCGATACGGATGACTTCGGCGGTGACGACTTCACCAATGCGCGTTTCCGTGCGAGTTAGCGATTCGGCGAAGAGGTCTGCAAATGATTCTGACATGTGTTTCCTAGTCCACGGAACAGGGGTATACGGGTGCGGGATTGCACCTGCGTGGGGTCTGCCGTGGCGGTGTGGCGGTCGTGTGACCACCGGGGTTACAGGGTTAAAAACCACTCAGCCAGTACGCCTGCGGCGCGGTGGCGGCCAAGTGGGCCTAAAAATACCGTTTCAGGCGGCCCGAAACGGTTGTTTGCTCTGCCACCAGTCCAATACCTGGTCCACCGAGGTTTCGATGGTCATTTCGGAGTTGTCCAGTAGCAGTGCGTCTTGCGCTGGCTTGAGAGGTGCGGTGCTGCGGGAGGAGTCCCGGGCGTCGCGCGCTTCCAAATCAGCACGAAGGTCTTCGAGTGTAGTTGAAATTCCCTTTGAAATCAACTGCTTATGCCGCCGCTCGGCGCGTCGGGCGGCAGTGGCGGTGAGATACACCTTGAGCGGGGCCTGCGGAAAGATCACCGTACCCATATCGCGCCCGTCGGCAACCAGGCCCGGCAAGCGCTGGAAACTGTGCTGCAGGTCCACCAGGGCGAGCCGTACCGAGGGCAAGGCCGAGACTTTGGACGCGTTCATGCCGGCTTCTTCGGTGCGTATCGCCTCTGATACATCGTCCTTGCCCAGCCATACTTTGCCAGCGTCAAAGCGAACCGGCAGGGTTTGGGCCAGGGTGGCGATAGCAGCTTCGTCGGCCGGGGTGATGCTCAGCCCCGCACGCAAAGCCGCCAGCGCGGTGATGCGGTACATGGCGCCCGAATCCAGGAAGTGGTAACCCAGCTTGGCGGCAAGAGCCGCTGCGACCGTGCCTTTGCCCGAGGCGGTCGGCCCGTCGATGCAGACCACCGGGATGTGGGCTGTAGCGGTCTGTGATAGCGCCAGCATGGCCTCGAAGTAGTCGGGGAAGGTTTTGGCCACGCACTTGGGGTCTTCGATGCGCACCGGCAGCTTCGCCGGGTTGAAGGCGGTCAGCGAGAAGCACATCGCCACCCGATGGTCATCGTAGGTATGGATGCTGGCGGCCTTCCAGTCGGCAACCGTTGCGGGTGGCGTGACGCGGATGTAGTCCGCGCCTTCTTCGACGGTGGTGCCGAGCTTGCGCAACTCGGTCGCCATGGCAGCGATGCGATCGGTTTCCTTGACGCGCCAGCTGGCGATATTGCGCAGCGTGGTGGTGCCGTCGGCGTAGAGCGCCATGACGGCCAGAGTCATGGCGGCGTCGGGGATGTGGTTGCAGTCCAGCTCAATGGCCTTCAGCGGCCAGCTGCCACGGCTGACTTCCAGCCAGTTGGGACCACTGGTGATCTGCGCCCCCATTTGCTGCGCGGCGTCGATAAAGCGGATATCGCCCTGGATGGAGGCGGCACCGACACCTTCAATGCGAATTCGGCCGCCAGCGCTGGCAGTAATTGCGCCAAGCGCTATGAAATAGCTAGCAGACGAGGCGTCTGCCTCGACATGGATGTCGCCCGGCGATTGGTAGCGGCTGCCGGCCGGGATGGTAAAGCGGGACCAGCCCTCGCGTTGCACGTTGATGCCAAAGCGCGTCAACAGGTTCAGTGTGATCTCGATGTAGGGCTTGGAGATCAGTTCGCCCACCACGTCTATCACCACGTTCTGCTGGGCGACCAAGGGCAGCGCCATCAGCAGCGCAGTCAGGAACTGGCTGGAGACATCGCCACGCACGCGTATCGGCGCGCCCAGTTGTAACTGGGGCTGGCCAATGCGCAGAGGTGGGTAGCCGTCCTGGCCGGTGTAATCGATCTGGCAGCCTAGTTGGCGCAGTGCATCGACCAGGTCGCCAATCGGGCGTTCGTGCATGCGCGGCACGCCGTGCAGGCGGAAGTCGCCACCCAGCACGGCCAGTGCTGCTGTCAGCGGCCGGATGGCAGTACCGGCGTTGCCCATGAACAGATCGGCCTGCCGGGCGCTGAGTTGGCCGGCGAGTCCGTCGATTTCGACCGTATTGCCGCTGTGGCGGATGCCGCAGCCCAGTTTGCCAAGCGCGTCCAGCATGACGCGGGTGTCGTCCGAGTCCAGCAGGTCGTGAACCCGGGTGGTGCCGCCGCTGAGTGCGGCTAGCAGCAGAACCCGGTTGGAGATGCTTTTGGAGCCAGGGAGTACGACGGTACCGGTGGCACTGTCCAGTGGGGGGAGGTCTAGGAAGGCGGTTGCGAACATCAGGTTTTCTGTTTCATGGAGGCCATGCTCCAGTCGGCGCGGCTGTCGCTGGCATGCTCCAGCATGCTGACCAGCGCGTCCGCGTCGTTGTTGGTGATCATGGTTTCCATGGTCTGCAGGGTGCGCTGGAAGATGCGGGACTGGGCCAGCAGTTCTTCCTTGTTGGCCAGCAGAATATCGCGCCACATATGCGGATCCGATGCGGCAATGCGGGTGAAGTCACGGAAGCCCGGGCCAGCCAGTGCCAGGTATTCCTGGCCCTGGGCTTGGGACACCAGGCCGTGCATCATCGCGAAAGCGATCAGATGCGGCAGGTGGCTGACAGCAGCAAACGTGGCGTCATGCGACTCGGGCGACATCTGCAGCACATTGCAGTCCAGCGCCGTCCAGACTTCGTGGGCGCGGGCCAATTGCTTGGTGAGGGTGCGTTCGATAGGCGTGAGGATGACGTTTTTGCCGCTGTACAAATAGGGGTCGGCAAACTCCACGCCCGACACTTCCTTGCCTGTGATGGGGTGTGCCGGGACGAAGGAGCCGACTTGCTCCTTCAGGGCGCGGCGCGCTGCATCCACCACATCGCGCTTGGTTGAGCCCACATCCATCACCAGGGTGTTGGGTGTGATCAGATGCTTGATGGATTTGAAAGTGGCTTCAGTGGCGGCTACTGGTACGGCCAGCAGGACGATGTCGGCACCGGATACGGCCAGCAGGGCAGACGGCGCTTCCACGTCGATCACGCCCAGTTGACGGGCGCGGCTGGTGGTGGATGGAGATTTGCTGTAACCCACCACGCGTTGGACCAGGCCGGCCTTCTTCATGGCCAGGGCAAATGAGCCGCCCATCAGGCCGCAGCCTATCAGTCCCAGTTGTTCAAACATGTTGCGCCTCGCTTATGGACCGACAGGGTAGGTGCCCAGCACCTTGTAGAACGCACACAGGGCGTGCAATTCTTTCAAGGCTTTGGCGACATGGGGCTGGGAGGGGTGACCGTCCAGATCGATATAGAAATAGTAGTCCCATTGGCCGGTGCGGGCCGGGCGCGATTCGAAGCGCGTCATGGATACGCCATTGGTCTTCAGCGGCACCAGCAAATCGTGCATGGCGCCAGGCTTGTTGGGCACGGACACCACCAAACTGGTGCAGTCTTTGCCGGACGCGGGCGGCGTAGCCAGGGTCTGGGGCAGGCAGATGACGGCAAAGCGGGTGCGGTTGTACGCATCGTCCTGCACCGCATGGGACACGATATGCAGGCCAAACTGGGAGGCGGCTCGCTCACTCGCCAAGGCTGCCCAGGTTGGGTTGGCGGCGGCCAGGCGTGCACCCTCTGCATTGCTGGAGACCGCGCGACGCTCGACATGCGGCAGATGCTGGGTCAGCCAGCCCTGGCACTGGGCCAGAGCCTGGGGGTGGGCCATGACGACTTCGATGTCATCGCGCGAGTTCACCTGGCGCAGCAGGTTGTGGCGTACCAGCAGGCTGACTTCGCCCACGACATGTACCGGGGAGTGCAGGAAGAGGTCGAGAGAGCGCGCAACCATGCCTTCGGTGGAGTTTTCAATCGCCACCACGCCGTACTGGGTAGTGCCTGCGGCAGTAGCGTGGAAGACTTCGTCAAAGTTGGCGCAGTACAGCAGCTCGGCGGCGCTGCCAAAGAATTCGATGGCGGCTTGTTCGGTGAAAGTGCCTTCAGGGCCCAGCACGGCGACGCGTTGCGGTGCTTCGAGCGCCAGGCAGGCGGACATGATTTCGCGCCAAACGGCGGCCACATGTGTGTTCTTTAGCGGGCCGGTATTGGCGTGCTGGATCTTTTCGATCACCTGCGCCACGCGGTCGGGCCGGAAGAAGGGGGAGCCTTCGCGGCGTTTGACCTCACCGACCTGCTCGGCCACCAGCGCCCGGCGGTTCAGCAGTGACAGAAGTTCCTGGTCGATTTGGTCAATCTTGACGCGCAGATCGGCTAGGTCCAGAGGGGCAGAAGCGGGTGTGGCGGCAGTCATGGATCAGGCTTGGGCTTTCTCGAATGCGTGCATATAGTCCACCAGCGCCTGCACGCCGGCCAGCGGCATGGCGTTGTAGATGCTGGCGCGCATGCCGCCGACCGATTTGTGGCCTTTGAGCTGAAGCAAGCCGCGTGCCTTGGCGCCTTCCAGGAAGGCATCGTTGCGGCTTTCATCGCGCAGGAAGAAAGGCACGTTCATGCGTGAGCGGCAGCTGGGGTCTACCTTGTTGAAGTACAGCTGTGACTGGTCGATGCTGCGGTATAGCAGCTCGGCCTTGGCGATGTTGCGTTGTTCCATGGCTTCGATGCCGTGCAGGCCGTTCTCGGTCTGCCGCTTCAGCCACTGGAATACCAGGCCCGCCATATAAATGGCGTAGGTGGGTGGGGTGTTGAACATGGACTGGTTCTCGGCCACGGTCGCGTAGTTGAATGCGCTGGGGCAGATGGGCAGTGCATGGCCTAGCAGGTCTTCACGCACGACCACCACGGTCAGGCCTGCGGGGCCTAGGTTCTTCTGGGCGCCGCCAAAGGCCAAGCCGACCTTGCTCCAGTCCACGGGGCGCGAGGCCACATGGGACGAGAAGTCCACCACCAATGGGGCTTTGCTGCCCAGGGCCTGGAGGTCAGGCAGGGTCTGGAATTCGACGCCGTCTATGGTTTCATTGCTGCAGATGTGCACGTACTGGGCATCGGCGCTGAGCTGCCAGCTGGTAGGGGCGGGCAGGCTGGTGTAGCTCTGGGCTTCGCCGCTGGCGGCGATATGTACCTGGGCGTATTTGCGGGCCTCTTTTTGCGACTTCTGGCTCCAGCTGCCGGTGACCACGCAATCGACGGCGCCGCCACGCGACAGGTTCAGTGGCACGATGGCGTTTTCGCCCAGGCCGCCACCTTGCATGAACAGAATCTTGAATTCGGGTGGCACCGCCATCAGCGCGCGGAAGTCGGCCTTGGTCTGCGCGTAGATCGACAAAAATTCTTTGCCGCGGTGGCTCATCTCCATCACGCCCATACCGCTGCCGTGCCAGTCCAACATTTCGGCGGCGGCCTGGGTCAATACTTCCTCGGGGATGGCCGCAGGGCCGGCTGAAAAGTTGAATGGGCGGGTCATGCGATTTACAGGTTAAATAGGCCTCCAACGCACATTTAACATGCGTGAGGTGCTATTAAATTGATAGTTGACTGCGCTTATGCCTCGGGCGTCTCGTCGCCTGCCGCATCTCCACCACCGGCGGCATCTGCCTCGCCTGCTTCGGGAGTCGCGACATTCGCATCGTTTTCGACGATGCGTTGGAGGCCGCTGAGCTTGGAGCCTTCGTCCAGGCCGATCAGGGTTACGCCCTGGGTGGCACGGCCGAGTTCGCGGATCTCGCTGACGCGGGTGCGCACCAGTACGCCCTTGTCGGTGATCAGCATGATCTCGTCGTCGGCATGCACCAGGGTGGCTGCCACGACACGGCCATTGCGCTCGCTTTGCTGGATGGCGATCATGCCCTTGGTGCCGCGGCCGTGGCGGGTGTATTCGGTGATGCTGGTGCGTTTGCCGTAGCCGTTCAGGGTGGCGGTCAGCACGCTTTGCTGCTCGTCTTCGGCGACCAGCATGGCGATGACGGTCTGGCCTTCTTCGAGCATCATGCCGCGCACGCCGCGGGCATTGCGGCCCATGGGACGCACATCGTTTTCGTCAAAGCGCACAGCCTTGCCGCCGTCGCTGAACAGCATCACATCGTGCTTGCCGTCAGTCAGCGCCGCGCCGATCAGGAAATCGCCCGGGTCCAGGTCCACGGCAATGATGCCGGCCTTGCGTGGGTTGCTGAAATCTTCCAATGGGGTCTTCTTGACCGTACCCATGCTGGTGGACATGAAGACGTATTGGTCGGCGGGGAATTTGCGAGCGGCGCCGGTCAGCGCCAGTACGACGTTGATCTTCTCTCCGTCCTGCAGCGGGAACATATTGACGATGGGACGGCCACGTGAACCACGCGAACCCTGCGGTACTTCCCAGACCTTGAGCCAGTACAGGCGGCCTCGGTTCGAGAAGCACAGGATGTAGTCGTGTGTGTTGGCGATGAACAGCTGATCGACCCAGTCGTCTTCTTTGGTGGCAGTGGCTTGTTTGCCGCGTCCACCACGCTTTTGTGCCCGGTATTCAGAGAGCGGTTGGCTCTTGATATAGCCGCTGTGCGACAGGGTCACGACCATGTCGGTGGGAGTAATCAGGTCTTCAGTGCTCAGGTCGAATGAGCTGTGCTCGACCAGGCTGCGGCGTGCGCCGATCTTGGTTTGGCCAAATTCCAGTTTGATCGCTGTCAGTTCTTCGCCAATGATGGCGGACACGCGTTCTGGTTTGGCCAGGATGTCCAGGAAATCTTCAATCTCGGACATCACCTCTTTGTATTCGGCAACGATCTTGTCCTGTTCTAGGCCGGTCAGGCGCTGCAGGCGCATCTGCAAAATTTCTTGCGCTTGCACTTCGGACAGGCGGTACAGACCGTCCTTGCCCATACCCAGTTCTTTGTCCAGGCCGTCCGGGCGGTAGTCGTCAACATTCACCATGCCGCCGTCGGCGCGGGTGCGAGTCAGCATTTCACGCACCAGTTTGCTGTCCCATGGCTTGGCCATCAGCTCCAGCTTGGCGACAGGTGGCGTAGGTGCATTGCGGATGATGGCAATGAAGTCGTCGATATTGGCCAGGGCGACTGCTAGGCCTTCCAGCACATGGCCGCGTTCGCGGGCTTTGCGCAGGTTGAAGATGGTGCGGCGGGTGACGACTTCGCGGCGGTGCTCCAGGAAGACTTCGATCAGGTCTTTCAGGTTGCACAGCTTGGGCTGGCCGTTCACCAAGGCCACCATATTCATGCCGAAGGTGTCTTGAAGTTGTGTCTGTTTGTAAAGGTTGTTTAAAACAACTTCAGGAACTTCGCCGCGTTTGAGCTCAATCACCAGGCGCATACCGGACTTGTCCGATTCGTCCTGGATGTGGCTGATACCTTCAATTTTTTTCTCGTGCACCAGCTCGGCCATGCGTTCTTGCAAGGTTTTCTTATTGCACTGGTAGGGCAGCTCGTCCACGATGATGGCTTGGCGCTGGCCCTTATCGATATCTTCAAAGTGGCACTTGGCGCGCATCACCACGCGGCCACGGCCGGTGCGGTAGCCGTCTTTTACGCCGTTGATACCGTAAATGATGCCGGCGGTAGGGAAGTCGGGCGCGGGAATGATTTCCATCAGCTCGTCCACGCTGGCCTGCGGGTTGCGCAGCAGGTGCAGGCAACCATCTACCACTTCATTCAAATTGTGCGGCGGGATATTGGTCGCCATACCCACGGCAATGCCAGACGAGCCATTCACTAATAAGTTAGGGAAGCGGGCTGGCATGACCAGCGGCTCTTGCTCGCTGCCATCGTAGTTGGGGCCGAAATCTACCGTTTCTTTGTCCAGATCCGCCAGCAGTTCGTGGGCGATCTTGGACATGCGGATTTCGGTGTAACGCATGGCGGCCGCGTTGTCGCCGTCCACTGAGCCGAAATTACCCTGGCCATCGACCAGCATATGGCGCAGCGAAAAGTCCTGCGCCATGCGGACGATGGTTTCATAGACCGCGCTGTCACCGTGCGGGTGGTACTTACCAATCACGTCGCCGACGATACGTGCCGACTTCTTATAAGCGCGGTTCCAGTCGTTGTTCAGCTCATGCATGGCAAACAATACCCGGCGGTGCACGGGCTTGAGGCCATCGCGTGCATCGGGCAGGGCACGGCCCACAATCACACTCATCGCGTAGTCGAGGTAACTCCGGCGCATTTCCTCTTCAAGACTGATGGGCAGGGTTTCTTTGGCGAACTGGGTCATGGAGTGCAAACGTGGTGCGAGAGGAAGTATGGGATTTTACGGCCAAGTGACTGTCGCTACGCAGCAACACATACGCGGTGCGCGCATGCCTGGCTTCGCGATAGCCTGTTGTCCTACTCGTTTCCCCTTACGCGTGTGGCACAATTCAACGAACGTTTGCAGTGATGGTCACTGCAGGCGTCCCTTATTGCAGCGCTGCTGCAGCTTTTTCCCCCAGAGGAGAACCATGAAGAAATTAAACAAAGTGGCGATGTTGTTTGCCTCCGCAGCGCTTGTGACCGCCGCTGGTGCGCAGTCTGTTGACAATTGGAAGAACGGCACGAACGAGCTGGTCTGGAAGAATGGCACGAATGAACTGTGCTGGCGCGATGCCAACTGGACGCCTGCAACGGCTGCTCCTGGCTGCGATGGCGCTATTGTTCCTGCTGCTGCACCAGCTCCTGCTGCTGCTCCCGCACCAGCTCCTGTTGCTGCTCCCGCACCAGCTCCTGCTGCTGCCGTGGTTCCAGCTCCTATGGTTGCGGAAAAGGTAACCTACGCTGCTGATGCCTTCTTTGACTTCAACAAGTCTGTACTGAAGCCAGAAGGCAAGGCTAAGCTGGACGATCTGGTCAGCAAGGTCAAGGGCATCAACCTGGAAGTGATTATTGCCGTGGGTCACACCGACTCCGTGGGCAGCGATGCTTACAACCAAAAGCTGTCGGTTCGTCGTTCCGAAGCCGTGAAGGCTTACTTGGTGTCTAACGGCATCGAAAAGAACCGCGTTTACACCGAAGGCAAGGGCGAGAAGCAACCTGTGGCAGACAACAAGACTGCTGAAGGCCGCGCCAAGAACCGCCGTGTTGAAATCGAAGTGGTTGGTACGCGCAACAAGTAATTTATCTGGAGCCGCGCTGAAGTATTTTGGCGTTGCATAGATAAAGACTCGGCTAAATGCCAGTCAAAAAAGCCTCCTTCGGGAGGCTTTTTTGCGTCTGTATGGCACGATCGCGAGCCAAGCCAGCGTGTGTAATCTGCGAAAATCATGGAATGAATCCAAGCCTGAATGCTGATCCGGCCGAACTGGCCAAGTTTTCTGAGTTAGCCCATCGTTGGTGGGATAAGGACAGCGAGTTCCGTCCTCTGCACCAGATCAACCCCTTGCGCCTGGCGTGGATGGACGGCTTGGCCTCGTTCAAGGGTAAGCGGGTGCTGGATATTGGTTGTGGCGGTGGCATATTGACCGACTCCATCGCCAGAGCCGGGGGGGACGCGGTAGGCATCGACCTGTCGAGTAAAGCCCTCAAAGTTGCGCAGTTGCATGCTCTTGAGTCAGGGACACCCAGGGTTCAATACCGGGAAATCAGCGCTGAAAATATGGCTGTTGAGCAAGCGGGCAGTTTTGATGTGGTGACATGCATGGAAATGCTGGAGCATGTGCCGGATCCCGCCTCTGTAGTGCGGGCCTGTTCGACTTTGGTCAAGCCTGGTGGGTGGGTATTTTTTTCCACCATCCACCGCAGTGCAAAATCTTTCCTAATGGCCATTGTGGGTGCCGAGTATGTGCTCAACATGTTGCCGCGTGGTACGCATGAGTACGCCAAAATGATCCGTCCTAGCGAGCTTGCAGCGTATTGCCGCTCAGCAGATCTGGCACTGAGCCATACCTGTGGATTGGAGTTCAATCCCGTGACCCAGCGTTATGCCTTGAGTGCGGACACCAGTGTGAACTATATGTTTGCGACGCAAAAGCTATGACATCTTCATTTGGTTCCCAGTTTCAGAATGTCCGGGCGATTTTGTTTGATCTGGATGGCACTTTGGTGGACAGCGCACCAGACCTTTCGGCGGCGGCGGACAAAATGCGTACAGATCGAGGCCTCTCCTCTTATCCGGCGGAGCGTTACCGGCCTATGGTCGGTGCGGGTGCGCGAGGCATGCTCGGTATCGCCTTCGGTATACAGCCCGACCATTCCGACTACGCGCTGATGCGAGAAGAGTTTTTCAGCAACTATGAGCAACGCTTGACGCTTCAAACCTATGCATTTGATGGCATACCTGCTTTGTTGCAGGAACTTACTGGGCGACAGCTCGCCTGGGGAGTGGTCACCAATAAATCAGAGCGATTTGCGATTCCTTTGACCCAGGCCATGCCGATTTTTGCATCTGCAGGAGCGGTTGTGGGCGGGGATTCGACCCCACATGCCAAACCCCACCCTGAACCTTTGTTTGAGGCGGCGCGTCGCTTGGGGGTCACCCCCGAGAGTTGTGTATATGTGGGTGATGATGAGCGTGATATTGTCGCGGGCTTGGCTGCGGGTATGTACACGGTGGCGGCAGCGTATGGCTACCTTGGAAACAATGCCGACATTGCCCAGTGGGGTGCGCACCAGGTGATCCATGCGCCGGAAGAGTTGCTGCTATGGCTGCCAAATGCGCAGGCAGGATTCGTCGTTTAAAATAGGCAAATTGGGGCTGCACTGGTTTCGACGTGGGTTCGGACGCGCAGCAGGGCATGTCGAGGTTCTGTCACCTCGTAAAACAGCAGAAAAAACCTAACTGCAAACGACGAACGTTTCGCACTCGCCGCTTAATTGCGCGTGAGCCTCGCAACAGCAAGCCAATAGGCTGGGCAAGGGTTGCAATGCCGCAAGGTATTGCAGTCCAGGCTGCGGGGTAATTTTATTTGGCTGGAGGCGCGCTGGGTAACTTAGTGCGTTTCGAGAAAATAGGTTACTGGCGTTTTGCATAGCGTGCCACTGCGCGATGTAAAAGGCGAGACTTAAACCAGATGGCTACACATGTAGAACTGTTCGAAGAAGGCTTGCGGACGGGGGTTCAAATCCCCCCGGCTCCACCATCACAAACGACAAAGGCCGCTAACTAGAGATAGTTAGCGGCATTTTTCATTGCTAAATCAATGCCTTACAGGGCAATAGCGTACAACAAGCGATATTGACAGGCATGGCAAAGCGGGGGAACATCCGGGGGAACAAGTGGGGGTAAATCGGGTTTATGGGTGTTTTGTTCCCCCATTTCCCAATGAAAACCCCTTCGTTCCCCCACCGTACCCGGAGTTGTTCCCCCATGCTGACGGATGCCGAATGCAAAAACGCTACCTGCCCACCTGAAAAGACCCGTGCGAGGCTCGCTTGTTCTGGTGGCTTGTATCTGGAGATAAGCCCAGCGGGCTCCAAGCGGTGGTTTTGGAAGTACCGCAAGGACGGCAAAGAAGGGCGCATGGCACTGGGTAGCTACCCCAGCGTTAGCGCCAGGATGCCCGCGCGGCAAGGGATAAGGCGAAGCTCCAGAAATCGGGCGGGAGTGATCCAGTGCAGGCCCGCAAGATCGAAAACCTGAAAGGCAATCGAACGGCTGGCGACACCTTCAAGGCGATCGCTCTTGAGTGGTACGCCAAGCAAGCCCCGCAGTGGAGCACCAGCCATGCCGAACGGTCTTTGCGACAGTTGGAACGTGACCTGTTCCCGTGGATTGGCGAGCGAGCCATGGCGGATATCCATGCCATGGAGCTACTGGCCGCCCTACAAAAGGTGGAAGAACGCGGCGCGCTGGAAACGGCCGACCGGGTGCTGATGCTCGCCCGCCAGATATGGGAATACTGGCTGCCCACCACCAATGCGCAGCAACGCAATATCGCCGACGGGCTGAAAAGCCGGCTCACCCCTTACCGCGGCAAGACCTTTGCCGCCATCGTGGAGCCGGCGCGTCTGGGCGATCTGTTGCGGGCCATCAAGACTTACAAGGGTGGGCCACTGGTACGCACGGCGCTACAGCTTGCCCCGTTGCTGTACCAGCGCCCTGGCAATCTCCGGGATATGGAGTGGGCCGAATTGGACCTGGATGCCGCTTTGTGGACCATCCCCAGCATGAAGATGAAGCGCACCAAGGTCGAAAAAGAGCAGGGGGAGGCACATGTTGTGCCGCTGCCAACTCAGGCCGTCGCCATGCTGCGCAACCTACATCCGCTGACCGGTCACGGGCGCTATGTCTTTCCTGGTGAGCGCAGCCATGACCGGCCGCTGTCTGATAACTCCGTGCGCAGTGCCTTGTACGCGTTGGGCTTTGGCACAGAGCAAACCTGGCACGGGTTTCGGGCTACGGCCCGGACGATGCTGGTGGACCAGCTGAATTTAGACCCGCTGGCCATCGAGGCGAATCTGGCACATGCTGTGAAGGATACCAACGGGCGCAGTTACAACCGCACCCAGTACCTCAAGCAGCGCTTCGACCAGATCCAGCTGTGGGCCGATTACCTGGACAAGCTGGCTACCGGGGCTGACGTGTTGCAGTTGCGGGCGGCATAGAGGTTTTGCAGCCACGCCTAGCCTTGGAGTAATTAACCAGGGCGAAAACCGGGACTCCCTGACCTGGCGGCGTTGGCTTCTTTCTTAGGGCGTGATACGACAGGGATGCCGGCGATGAAACCCAAATACCCAGCGAATGCTTGGGCCGTAGACCAATGCGACCCAGACAACTGGATGAAGATCCCGGAGTTTGATGTAAATCCGAAGGATGTGAGCTTTGAGGGATTTGGAATTGCCATTGTCTCTCCTGGGTCAGGAAGACTTCTTGAACGGCACGAGAACATCCGTCAACTGGTCAAAATAGTTCGATCAAAGATTCGCGAACGATTCACTTCGTTGCTCGATGTTCATGCTGCACATCTACGTGTGCTCGATGTTGTATTTCCTCGAAGTGGTGAACAGCCGATAGCAAGTGAGATCGATGGTCTATCGCCAGACGATTTGCGTGCTTCCTTTTATGTTTTCACCATGCAGCAACTGCAGGATGCCGCCAGTGATTTTTATTCTGCAGGTTCTCGGAAGCCGGCGGGCAATGCAGCTGTGCAATTGAGCTACGCGGCTCTATGGATCGCACAATGGGTGAACGGGGATGCCAATTCCCTCGCTAGGTCGTTGCAAAGTGCGGCTATGGCAAGTTCTGATCGAGGTCGTAAGGCTGCAGAAGCATTACATAACAAGCCTGGCGGGAATCGAGAAAAACGCGATGCCATCCGCGCTACATGGGCTAGCGGGAAATATTCGAGCCGTGATATCTGTGCTGAGCAAGAGTGCGCAGCCTTAGGTATGTCATTCAGTGCGGCGCGTAAGGCGCTGAGAAACACGGAGTCACCAGCTTAGCTGCTGCATCGCATTGGCTAGCCTCTGCATCGCATTAGGTATTCAGTAAAGTAGTCTGAAAACCGAGCATTCACCCCATCGAAACAACGGCTGACAAAGCCGGATAGATAGGGGTAAGCAATGTCAATCTTACGCATGCCGGCTGTTAAGGCCGAAACCGGGCACCGCAGCCACGCCAGCATCTACACCGCCATCCGTGCCGGGCTATTCACAAAGCCTGTGCCTATTGGTGAGCGGTCTGTGGGCTGGCCTTCATCGGAGGTTGCCGCGATCAATGCTGCTCGCATCGCCGGGCAGACACAGGTGCAAATTAAAGAATTGGTGAATCGCCTGCATGCCAAGCGCGCGGACGCCATGGACGGTGTCGCAGCATGAGCCCCCGCCACATCTGCTCCGACCTGACCGAGCAGGCAGGCGCAAAAAATGGCCTCCAACCCCTGCCGCTTGTCATCAAAGACATGCCCCGAGTCGACAGTCGATTGCTGGCCGCCAATATTGGTAACCAACATCACAACACGCTGGCGTTGATCGATCGCTACGCCGACCAGATGGCAGCATTCGGAAAGATTCTGTTTAAAACGGAACCTTTGCCTGATAGCCGGACCAGGCAGAAAGAGCGCTTCGCCCTGCTCAACGAGGATCAGGCGTTCTTCCTGGTGGCACTGTCCCGCAACAGCCCCCGCGTGGTGGAGCTGAAGGGCAAGCTGGTAAAGGCGTTCGCTGAGGCCCGCCGCGCCGCGCAGGTGCACGCGACGGAATACCTGCCCGGCTACCACGAGCTGCACGATCAATTGCACGCCCTGGCCGCAGGTTCGCCGAACGAGCGCTTTTCGCACATGAACCTGAACAAGCTGGTCAACCGCGTGGTGGGCATCGGCGCTGGACAGCGTGCCGGCCTGCAAGCGCCGAAGCAATCCCTGTTGATTGTGGCGCAGGATCTGGCCGCCAAAGCAATGCATGGTGCTGCAAACCACCATGAGGCCTACGCGGAAGCCAAGGCCGTGCTTGGCAATTTAGGCCGTGCGCTGGAGGTGTTGAAATGAGCCATCCAGAAACCAACCCCGGAAATGAAAAATCCCCTGGACGGCCATCCAAGGGATCTAGAAAAGCACTCAACAGCGCGAAGCCTACCAGCGCCAATGCTCAGCACAAGCGGATTATTCAGGCTCTGCGCCGCAGGCCGCAAACCTCCTATGACTTGCGCCGCCTGGGCTGCTACCAATGCCCGGCACGCATCAAGGAGCTGCGCGACAAGTTCAATTTTGGAATTAGCACCGACCCGGTAACCATCTTTGACCGTGACGGCTACGAGCATCGTGGGGTGGCGTTGTACTCCCTGGTTAGCGAGCCGCCTGGAGATCCGCTGGGAATATTGGTTGATCCCTTGGGTGATGGACCGCTCGACAGCAGCGCGGGGGCGCTGGAGGCTCATGGCGAATGGTCGTAACCCTGGCCGCAAAGGTGATTCTGGGCGCGATGCGGGCGGGTTTGCTGCCATGCCATGGTCCGTCCTGGATTGCTCCGCCTACGCTGGCTTGTCGCATCCTGCGCGTGCTCTGCTCTTTGAGTTTGCGCGTCAGTTCGTTCGCGACAACAACGGGCGGCTGCTGGCGTCTGCTGCCTACCTGGCCAAACGTGGTTGGAAGAGCACTGACGTGATCACCCGGGCCAAGCGCGAGTTGCTGGAGGCTGGTTTCATCTTTGAGACAGTCAAGGGCCATCGCCCCAATAGAGCCAGCTGGTATGCCGTTACGTGGCGGACCCTCGACCGCATTCCCGGTTACGACGTGGGCACGTTGGAGACATTCAGGCGCGGAGCGTACCAAGATTCTGCCCTGCTCAAAAACGCACCTCTTACTCCGTCTCGCGGTGTAGAGAGGCCTCCTATTGCACCGTCTCACGGTGTAGGGAAGGTGTCGCCTACACCGTCTCACGGTGCTATCCGGGCCACTTTTGCCCATCTCTCTACACCGTCTCACGGAGACCATCTAGAGAAGCCATCTGTACATGCAGCACACACCACTCATTGAAAGGCTCGCGCCATGAACGACGCACCCAAACTCACACACCATCCGTTGACAGTCGAATGCTTCACCGACGAGCAGGGCCAGGCCAT